>CAZIZA010000208.1:0-6963 GCA_964543555.1 uncultured Pseudomonas sp. | reverse complement strand
GCGCGACCTCGGCCACTGGCTGCTCAGCGGCCAGGGCCCGCAACCGTCGCTGTACGGCTGAACAGGGCTGTCAGCCTCGATGCCAGAGCCCGCAGGCAGTGTAGGAGGGGCTTTAGCCGCGACCCTGTCGTGGATGCAAGCCGGTGCCTGTGGCAGCGCTGCCCGGATTGCATCCAGGCTACCTCACGCTCCGGCAGCCAAAGCGACCGGGCGAAAAAGCATCAACCTCGCTCGGCCCTTGCTCCACCTGGCCTGGACGGGTTTTCCCGCATCTTATCCACAGTGCTTTCCCCAGATTTTGTGCACGACACCCGGCAACCCGCCACAGCCCTGCCCCGCTGTTGAAAACCAGACCCAAGTGATTGATTAAAAGCGATATTCCACCTGGTAATAACGCCAGCAAAACGTCATTGGGCAAAAACTGAACGGCCTGGCGTGACCCGCTTGAATGCTAAGCGTGGAGGGCTTGTGCAAAGGTTATCCACAGCGCTGTTAACAGAATTTGTGGGTGGGTTTGGGAAGGTCTTGATCGACGTTTCTCCAACGGCTAACCACCCGCACGGCATTTTGCCCACGAAGCGTGCACAGCAAGTAGCCTGGGTAGAGCCAAGCGATACCCGAGGCAATTGCGGTGATGGGTTTCGCGGTGCTCTACCCATCCTACGGTCGTTGATCTGCGTACGTCCGCACGCTCTGGCGGGCTGCTCGCTTCGCTGCGAGCGACCGACACCCCGGGCCGCCCTACGTCAGGCCGCCTTGTTCGGCGACGCATCCTCGAAGCGGTCGACCCTGCGCAGGCTCTTGAAGCCGAGCATCCAGCCGCCAGTGACCGTCAGGGTGCAGGCGCAGCCGATCAGCGCTGCCGGCACCACGCCGAACCAGGCAGCGCTGGTGCCGGCGCGGAACTCGCCGAGTTCGTTGGAGGAGCCGATGAACAGCATGTTCACCGCATTGACCCGACCACGCATGGTGTCCGGCGTGGAGAACTGCACCAGGGATGAGCGGATGTACATGCTCACCATGTCCGCACCACCCGCCACCACCAGCGCGGCGAACGACAACCAGAACAGGCTGGACAGGGCGAACACCAGGTTGGCCAGGCCGAACAACGCCACCGCGCCGAACATCACCAGCCCGACATGGCGGTTGAAGGGTTTCATGCTCAGGTACAGGCCGACCGATACCTCACCGATGGCCATGGCGCTGCGCAGCAGGCCGAGGCCGGTCGGCCCAACTTCCAGCACCTCCTGGGCGTAAATCGGCAGCAGCGCGATCACGCCGCCGAGCAGCACGGCGAACAGGTCCAGCGAGATGGTGCCGAGGATGATTGGCCGCGTGCGGATGAAGTGGATACCTGCGGTGAAGCGGGCCCAGGCAGTGGCTTCCAGCGCCTGCATCTTCTCCGCATACAGCACCGGCACCCGCTGCAGCAGCACGCAGCCGGCGAGGAAGCAGGCCAGGCACACCGAGTAGGTCAGCCCGCCGCCACCGATGGCGTACAGACCGCCACCAATCACCGGCCCGGAAATGGTCGCGCCACGCATGATCATGCTGTTGGCGGCAATGGCTGCAGCCAGGCGCTCGCGCGGCACGATCTGCGGCAGCAGACTGGACAGCGCCGGCCCGGTGAAGGCACGGCCACAGCCATAGAGCACCAATACCGCGTAGTACCAGGTGACCGGCGCCCCACTCAGCGACAACCACAACAGCGCCCCGGCGCACACGCCCTCGACCAGCCAACTGAGCATCAGGATCAGCTTGCGGTCGTAGCGGTCGATCAGGTCGCCGGCCGGCATCAGCAACACCAGCATGGGGATGAACTGGGCCAGGCCGACATAGGCCAGCGACAGCGGGTCGCGGGTCAGATCGTAAACCTGCCAGGCCACGACGACGGCCTGAATCTGCACGGCGAAGACCACGACGATGCGGGCAATGAGAAACGGCAGGAAACCGGGAAGGCGATAGACGGAAGCGGGAGCAGCAGCGGACACGGGGCAAACCTCGAGGCATGACCGGCCAGTTCCGGTCGAGGTGGGCCGGCCAATCTACGGCAAAGCTCCGGCCTGGGGCAAACCAGCGAACAGGCTGTTGCGCAGGTTGCTCCGTTGCGTGGTGGCGACCGAAATATTTGGGCGGCATCGACGGATATTGTTCCATCGCGGCTGAAGCCGCTCCAACGGGCAATAGCGTGCAAGCGCAGGGGGCAGACGACTTTGGTAGCCTTGTCTGCACGCCTGCATATTTGCCCTTTTACGGAAGCCCCGCCATGCCCCTGAGCCCCGACGAACTCGCGCAGATCAGCGCCCTCACCCTGGCCCACTACCAGAGTAGCGCCGAAGATTTTCGTGAGGGCACGCGCGACCATGACGTGAGCCAGAACATCGCCGCGCTGCTGCGGCATATCGAGGGCGAAAAGCCCTGGCGCATCCTCGATTTCGGCTGCGGGCCGGGGCGTGATCTGCGCACCTTCAGCGGCCTCGGCCATACTGCCATCGGCCTGGATGGCTGCGCCGAGTTCGTTGCCATGGCGCGTGCCGACAGCGGCTGCGAGGTCTGGCAGCAAAGTTTTCTAGAGCTGGATCTGCCGGCCGGCCACTTCGATGGCATCTTCGCCAACGCCAGCCTGTTCCATGTACCGGATCAGGAGTTGCCGCGCGTGCTCGGCCAGTTACACGCGGCGCTCAAGGCTGGCGGCGCGCTGTTCAGCTCCAACCCGCGCGGTGAGAATCAGGAAGGCTGGAACGGCCCGCGCTACGGCAGCTACCACGACCTGGAACGCTGGCGCGCGCGGCTCACAATGGCCGGTTTCGTCGAGCTGGAGCACTACTACCGCCCCGCTGGCCTGCCACGCGACCAGCAGCCCTGGCTGGCCAGCGTGTGGCGGCGGATCGGCTAACGGCGCTGCTTATATCGCGGCTAAAGCCGCTCCCACAGTCAGTCCGTGCGGCTGAGGGCGCCAGCGTTCAGGCCTCGCCCGGTGGGAGGCGCTTTAGCGGCGAGCGGTTCTATCGCGGCTGAAGCCGCTCCTACGTTACGTACCCAGGTTGTCGCCGGCTGGCCGTTCGGGCGAGAGGTAGCTGACCAGTTGCCGCGCATGGGACGACAGCGCCTCCCAACTGCGCACGCACAGGCGTAATTCGCGGGTGGCCCAGACATCCTCCAGCATCACCACCGCCACCGGCAGTTCCTGGGCGAAGCGAGTCGCGGCCACCTCAGGCAGCATGGAGACACCAACGCCCTGTGCCACCAGTTGGGCGATGGCATCGAAGCTCGGTGCGCGTACCCGCACCTTGAGCGGCAGAGCATTGCGCACCGCCATGTATTCGATGAAGCGCTGCATCGCACGTTCGGCCGGCAGGCAGACGAAGGGGTAGTTGAGCGCGGCGCGCAGCGAGGCCGCGCGCTGGCCGATCAGCGCGTGCCCGTGCGGTACCAGCAGCACCAGACGGTCGTTGCGAAACGGCAGCGACAGGAGTTCATCGGTGGGCAGGTTGCCGTCGTACACCCCGATATCGATGGTGCCCTCCCGCACCGACCTCAACACAGCCTTGCTGCCCTGCTCGGCCAGTTGCAGATCCACTTCCGGGTAGTCGGCCAGGAACGGCCCGAGCGCCGCCGGCAGGAAGGTGCTGTTGGCCACGGTGGACGCGCCCAGGCGCAGGGTGATGCGCCGCTCGCCCTTGAGTTCCTCGACGGTCTGGGTGAGCAAGCGGGCTTCCCTCAGCACGCCCTGGCAGGCCTCCAGCACCAGGCGCCCGGCGGGCGTTGGGGTCATGCCATCGCTGCTGCGCACGAACAGCGTCAGCCCGCAGCGCTCCTCGAACAGGCGCAAGCGGGTGCTGGCCGCCGACACCGCGACGGGAAAGGTCGCCGCCGCCTTGCTCAGGCTGCCGGTGGCGGCAATCGCCACGATCAGGCGCAGGTCGGGCAGGTCGAAATGCATAAAGCCTTCTCCAAATCAGAACGCCATCTTCGTGAATTTGCGATTCTGGCCAGTTTGTTTTCCACCCACAATAACAGCTCACTCCACTGTCGTAGTCTTGCTCATGAATGCCATGACCGCCTCGTACCGCCGCAGCCTGGACAACGGCGTGCTGTTCGCCGTGCTCTCGGCCACCGGTTTCAGCCTGAAAGCCATCTTCGTCAAACTCAGCTATGCCGCCGCACCGGTGGACGCCATTACCGTGCTGAGCCTGCGCATGGGCCTGGCCCTGCCGCTGTTCGCCTGGCTGCTGTGGCTGAGCCGGGGCACCGGGCAAACGCGCTTGTCGGCGAAGGACTGGGCGCACGTTCTGCTGCTGGGGATGCTCGGCTACTACCTGTCGAGCCTGTTCGACTTCTACGGCCTGCAGTACATCAGCGCCGGGTTGGAGCGGCTGATCCTGTTCACCTATCCGACGCTGGTGCTGCTGTTGCAGATGCTGGCGATGGGCGAGCGACCGGGCCCGCGCACCTTCCTCGCCCTCGGTCTGTGCTACCTGGGCCTGAGCATCGCCCTGGTGCATGACATCCGCGTGGAAGGCGACAGTGAGCAGATCCTGCTGGGCGCTGCCTGGGTGTTCGCCAGCGCGGTGACCTACGCCCTGTACTACCTGGGCACCGGCGTGGTGATTCGCCGGGTCGGCTCGATGCGCCTGGCGGGGCTGGCCGGCGGTTCCTCGGCGATCATGGTGTTGACCCACTACGCCATCAGCGGTGACCCGACGCAACTGGCGAGCCTGCCGGGCGAAGTGTGGCTGTACGGCGCGCTGATGGCGCTGCTGTCGACGGTACTGCCGATCTACTGGCTGGCCCTGGCCGTGCAGCGCATGGGCGCCAGCCATGCCGCCCTGTTCGGCAACCTGGGCCCGGTGCTGACGCTGTTCGCCGCCTGGGTGCTGCTCGGCGAGGCCATCACCCTGTACCAGATCGCCGGCCTGGCGCTGGTGCTGCTGGGCGTCTCGCGCCTGTCGGCGGGCAGGCGCAAGACGGGCTGAGGGCGAACAGACCGCTGACTGACGATCTCCCTTGGTCATCTGTTGTATGTGCCATGGCCGCTGATTTTCGCCATATTAAAAACTAAACAGCGGTGTAGGATGGCCGCACCTGGCCCGCCCGATGCCGAATAATCCGGCCAGCACATCAGGTCATCGCCCATGCTCACATCACTCCAGCACAGCCTGCTCGCCCTTGGTCTGCTTGCCGCCAGCGGCGCCATCGCCGACGAAGTCAAGGTCGCTGTCGCCGCCAACTTCACCGCACCCATGCAGGCCATCGCCCCCGCGTTCGAGCAGGCCACCGGGCACAAGCTGGTGGCGTCCTTCGGCGCCACCGGGCAGTTCTATGCGCAGATCAAGAATGGCGCGCCATTCGATGTATTGCTCAGCGCCGACGACACGACGCCGGCCAGGCTGGAGCGCGAGGGCGTGACAGTGCCTGGCTCGCGTTTCACCTACGCCATTGGCAGCCTGGTGCTGTGGTCAGCCGACGCCAATTACCTGGACGGCACGGACGCAGCGCTCAAGGCCGGCCAATTCAGGCACCTGGCCATCGCCAACCCGAAGACTGCGCCCTATGGCCTGGCCGCGACCCAGGTACTGGCTAAGCTGGGCCTTGGCGAGGCGGTTAAAGCCAAACGCGTGGAAGGCCAGAACATCACCCAGGCGCATCAGTTCGTCTCCACCGGCAACGCCGAACTGGGTTTCGTCGCGCTGTCGCAGGTGTTGATGGGCGGTAAACTCAGCAGCGGCTCGGCCTGGATCGTGCCGCAGACCCTGTACGACCCCATTCGGCAGGATGCGGTGATCCTCAAGCAGGGCGCGAACAATGCGGCAGCGGCAGCATGGGTCGAGTACCTGAAAAGTCCGCAAGCCGCCGAGGTGATCGCATCATTCGGCTATGAACGGCCGTAGCCGGATGAAATCCGGGGAGCCACAAGCCTGAAAACATCCCGGATTGCATCCGGGCTACCGTTGCCACCGGAACACCGCCATGCCGCTGTCGAAGAATGACCTCGATGCCATCCTCCTGACCCTGGAGCTGGCTTCGCTGACCACCGTCCTGCTGCTGATCATCGGCACACCGATTGCCTGGTGGCTGGCGCGCACCGAGTCCTGGCTCAAACGCCCGGTCGGCGCGGTGGTAGCACTGCCGCTTGTGCTGCCACCGACGGTGATCGGCTTCTATCTGCTGGTGAGCATGGGCCCCAATGGTTTCTTCGGCCAACTGACGCAGAGCCTTGGCCTGGGCACCTTTACCTTTACCTTCACCGGCCTGGTGATCGGCTCGATCTTCTACTCGCTGCCCTTCGTCGTGCAGCCACTGCAGAACGCCTTCGAGGCCATAGGCCGTGGCCCGCTGGAGGCCGCCGCGACCTTGCGCGCCAGTCCCTGGGACAGCTTCTTCAGCGTGGTACTGCCGCTGGCGCGCCCCGGCTTCATCACCGCCGCCATTCTCAGCTTTGCCCACACCGTCGGTGAGTTCGGCGTGGTGCTGATGATCGGTGGCAACATCCCCGGCCAGACCCAGGTGGTGTCGGTACAGATCTACAACCATGTCGAAGCCATGGAGTACGCCCAGGCACATTGGCTGGCCGGCGGTATGCTGGCGTTCTCGTTCGTCGTGCTGCTCACCCTCTACAGCGGGCGCCGCCACACGATGAGGGCGCTGTGATGTTCGGTTTCGGCAGCACCACGCCTTTGCCGGTGACGGATGACGGGCGCATTCGTGCACGCTTTCTGGTCAGGCATGCGGACTTCTCCCTGGATGTCGACCTCGATCTGCCGGGGCGCGGCGTCAGTGCGCTGTTCGGCCACTCCGGTTCAGGCAAGACCAGTTGCCTGCGCTGCTTCGCCGGGCTGGATCGCCCGCAGCAGGGCTATCTGCAGGTCGCTGGCGAGCTCTGGCAGGACAGCGAGCGCGGCTTCTTCCTCCCCGCCCACCGGCGCGCCATCGGCTACGTGTTTCAGGACGCCAACCTGTTCC
>CAZIZA010000207.1:0-6983 GCA_964543555.1 uncultured Pseudomonas sp. | reverse complement strand
AGGCTCTTGCCGACATCCACCGGGCTGTCGCCACGGAACAGGCGCACCACGTTGGAGTCGTGGCCGAAGAAGTAGCCGTCGGCGCCGTACTTGATCTTCGATAGGATGGCGATGGCTTGTCCGCGACTGGCCATGTCGCCTTGTGCGGCACCATCGTAGAGCCCCTTCACCGAACCCAGTGCGATCTGGATGTAGTGCTCGAGCTCGCTGCGTTTCTGCTGCAGCAGACGCTCACGGGTCTCGGCCACTTCGTCAGCAGCCAGACTCTGCAACACCCGCGCCGCCGTACCGCTGAGCACCAGCGCGAAGAGGATGACGGGAAGCAGCGCAAGCAGGATTACCTTGGCTTTCAATGTCAGGCGCATTCTTATTGTCCTTGTGTGCGAAACCAAAAACGGGGCTACCGATGTATCGGCAACCCCGTGGAAGAATTCAGCGACCCAAGGCACCGAGAACTTAATCCGGCGTCTTTTCACGCCTTTACAGCAGCATAGCGGCAGCCCAACCGAACACCAGCAGCGGCAGGTTGTAGTGCAGGAAAGTGGGCACCACACTGTCCCAAATATGGTTGTGTTGCCCATCGGCATTCAACCCTGCGGTTGGCCCCAGGGTCGAGTCCGAGGCAGGTGAACCGGCGTCGCCCAAAGCCCCTGCCGTGCCGACGATGCAGACAATGGCCAGCGGGCTGAAACCCAGTTGTACGCCCAGCGGCACGAAGATCGCGGCGATGATCGGGACAGTCGAGAAGGATGAACCAATACCCATGGTCACCAACAGCCCGACCAGCAGCATCAGCAATGCGCCAACAGCCTTGTTGTGCCCAATCAGGGCTGCCGAACTGTCTACCAGCGTCTTGACCTCGCCCGTGGCTTTCATCACCTCGGCGAAACCAGCCGCGGCGATCATGATGAAGCCGATCATGGCCATCATCTTCATGCCTTCGGTAAACAGACCGTCCGCTTCCTTCCAGCGCACCACGCCGGACACCGAGAAAATCACGAAACCGACCAGCGCACCGATGATCATCGAGTCCAGCCACAGCTGCACGACGAACGCGGCGGCGATGGCCAGCCCTGCCACCAGCAGGCTCAACGGATTGTATTGCACGTCCACGCGCTCAGCCTGTGCGACCTTCTCCAGGTCATAGATACGCTTGCCGCGGTAGCTGAACAGCACCGCAACGAGCAGACCGAAGAGCATGCCCAGCGCCGGGATGGCCATGGCCTGAGTGATGCTGATACCCGTGACGTCGACACCGGACTTGGCCACGTTGGCCAGCAGGATCTCGTTGAGGAAGATGCCGCCAAATCCTACCGGCAGGAACATGTACGGCGTGATCAGGCCGAAGGTCAGCACGCAGGCGATCAACCGGCGGTCCAGCTGCAGCTTGCTCAACACATAGAGCAGCGGCGGTACCAGCAGCGGGATGAAGGCGATGTGGATCGGCACCAGGTTTTGCGAGGAGATCGCCACCACCAGTAACAGTGCGATCAGCAGCCATTTCAGCAGACCACCGGCGCCAGCTTGCTGTTTGTCGACCAGCGCCAGGGCCTTGTCCGCCAGGGCGTGGGCGAGGCCCGACTTGGCGATGGCCACTGCAAAGGCACCGAGCAGTGCATAGGACAATGCCACCGTCGCCCCGCCGCCGAGCCCCTGGTTGAACGCCTGCAGGGTGCCCTCGACACCCAGGCCACCGAGCAGGCCGCCGGCCAGCGCCCCGACGATCAACGCCACTACCACGTGTACGCGACAAAGACTGAGGACCAGCATGATGCCGACCGCGGCGATTACAGCGTTCATAAAGTACTCCACCTGCACGGCGCAAAAAGCCGCGTACTCTGCCGCAAGCGAGCCGCACCTGTCAAAATGCATGCTCGTACATTATTTAAAGCAAAACGTGCATAATTCCGACCGCGCCCATATCAATCAAGAATACGAGCAGCACGCCGATAACCCTGTTAGTTCATGCAGAAAGGAACACACCATGCTGTTCAGCCGTCTTTCGATCCAGTGGAAGATCACCCTGCTCGCCGGCCTGTGCTTGCTCGCCATCGTAACGTTGCTGGTGGGCGCCTCGCAGTATCAGTCCAGCCGCAGCGCCAGCCTGGTGCGCGACGCAAGTTCTGCCATGCTGGAGGAGAGCGCGACACTGCGCCTCAAGGCGCGCAGTGAATTACAGGCGATTCGGATTCAGCGTTACTTCATGGACGCTTACCAGTATGGCAAGGGATTTTCCCGGCAAATCCTGTTTCTGCGCGAACAGGCGGAGAAGCGCTTCCTGGATGCCTTCGACCTCCGCGAGGACCTGACCCGCCAGGTGCGCAGCAGCCTGGAAGCCAACCCTGCCCTACTCGGCCTATACCTGGTGTTCGAACCCAACGCCCTGGACGGCAAGGACGAGCTGTTCACCGACCAGCCCGACCTGGGCAGCAATGATGCAGGACGCTTCGCGCTGTACTGGGCACAGCCCACGGCTGGCAAGCTGGAAGCCGAGGCCATGACCGAAGCATTGCTCGGCGACAGCACGCCAGGTGACAACGGCGTGGCCTACAACGCCTGGTACACCTGCCCGCGCGAGACGCGTCAACCCTGCGTGCTGGAGCCTTACTACGACTCAGTAGGCGGACAACAGACGCTAATGACCAGCATCGCCTTCCCGCTGGAACTCGACGGCAAGATCATCGGCGTGATGGGCGTCGATATCAGCCTGGCTAGCCTGCAACAGATCAGCCAGGAGGCCAATCGCGAGCTGTACGACGGCCAGGGCCACATCAGCATTTTCAGCCCCGGCGCAATGCTGGCGGGTCACAGCCGCGACGGCAGTCTGCTGAGCCAGCCGGTCGAGCGCGCCTTTCCCGAAAACGCCAGCGAACTGCGCAGCCTGATCAACAGCGGCAGCAATGCCGAGCTGCATCACGGTGATATGCTCCGCGAGATCAGCCCGTTCAAACCCATCCCCGAGTCAAAACCCTGGTCGGTGCTGCTCGAAGTCCCTCAGAACGTTTTGCTTGAACGAGCAATCGAGTTAGGTACACAGCTCGATGCCAACCGCGCCAGCGATAGTCTGGCCGCGCTGCTGATGGGGCTTGTCGCGGTGCTCGCAGGCTTGCTGCTGATGTGGCTGACGGCTCGAGGTGTAACGCGGCCGATTCTCGGCGTGGCCGCCATGCTCAAGGATATCGCCAGCGGCGAAGGCGACCTGACCCGCCGCCTGCCATACGCCCGGCAGGATGAGTTGGGCGAGTTGGCTGGCTGGTTCAACCGCTTCCTCGACAAGCTGCAGCCCATCATCGCCGACGTGAAGAACAGCGTGATCGACGCCCGCAGCACGGCCGATCAATCAGCAGCCATCGCCAAGCAGACCAGCGCTGCTATGCAACAGCAATACCGCGAAATCGATCAGGTGGCGACGGCCTTTCAGGAGATGAGCGCTACAGCTCAGGATGTCGCACACAATGCCGCACAGGCAGCAGAGGCGGCACGCAACGCAGATCAGGCCGGACGTCAAGGCATACAGATCATTGACCGCACCACCAGCACCATTGACCTGCTGGCCAATGAAATGAACGTGGCCATGCAGGAGGTCGAAAGCCTGGCCGGCAGCAGCGAACAAATCGGCTCGGTGCTTGAGGTCATTCGTTCGATAGCCGAGCAGACCAACCTGCTCGCCCTGAACGCCGCCATCGAGGCCGCGCGCGCCGGTGAAGCCGGTCGCGGTTTTGCTGTGGTCGCCGACGAAGTGCGTAACCTGGCCAAACGTACCCAGGATTCAGTCGAGGAAATCCGCCAGGTAATCGAAGGTCTGCAAAACGGCACGCGCGAGGTGGTCAGCACCATGCACAGCAGCCACAGACAGGCTCAGGGAAGCGTCGAGCAAGTGCAGCAAGCCGTAGCCGCATTGCAGCGCATTAGCCAGGCAGTCACCACCATCACCGACATGAACCTGCAAATCGCCAGCGCGGCGGAGGAGCAAAGCTCGGTAGCCGAGGAGATCAACCGTAATGTTGCCTCGATTCGCGATGTCACCGAGGCCATCACCGCACAGGCTGACGAGTCGGCGCAGGTAAGCCAGAACCTCAATCGCCTGGCCAATCATCAACAGACGCTCATGAATCAATTCCGCGTATAACCACTGGCAAGGGGCGCTGAGCGCCCCTCTACTGCGGGCAACGCATGACGGGTTATGACGTCAAAACATCCTCTTCCCTTGCAGCACAGGCAGGCAATCGCCTAGCCTGCATTCTTTTTAGGGGAAGCAATTATGCTCAATATCGCCTTGGTTGCCGGCTCCAGCCGCAATAACAGTCAGTCGGGAAAGGTCGCCCGCGTATTGCGTCAACGCCTCATCGAAATGGGCCAAACCACTCAGGAAACCAGCAGCATCATCGACCTGGGCCTGGCGCCGTTGCCACTGTGGCCTGCAGAAGATGCCGGCCCATGGTCCATGTACCAGCAGCAATTGGCCGCCGCCGATGCGCTGGTGATCATCGCGCCGGAGTGGAACGGCATGGCCTGCCCGGCGATCAAGAACTTCTTCATCTACGCCAGCAAGGCCGAACTGGCGCACAAGCCAGGCCTGCTGGTTGGCGTTTCCTCGGGAATTGGTGGCGCCTACCCCATCAGCGAGCTGCGCGCCTCCAGCTACAAGAACTGCCGCCTGTGCTACCTGCCTGAGCACCTGATCGTACGTCAGGTCGAGAAGGTATTGAACGGCCCACAGGCGATGGACGAAGCCGATGAGCGCCTCCGCGCCCGCATCGATTACGCGCTCGATGTGCTGGTGCGCTATGCCCACGCCCTGCAGCCGGTACGCGCTGCCATCAGCTTTGACAACCCGGCCTTCACCAACGGCATGTAAGGGATCGTCTTGCACGTCCCGTAGGGTGGGTTAGCGGCGCTGAACAGTGCGTTTGCAGACGTCAGCAAACGTATCGCGCAGCGTAACCCACCAGCGATGGCTCGCCCGACGCAAGGCCATGAACTCGGCCTCAGTTCAGCGCCGTGGCAGGCTGACCAGTACTCGCAACCCGCCCAGCGGACTGTCCTGCAGTTCAATACGGCCATGCCAGGCCTCGATGATATCGCGCACGATACCCAGCCCCAGGCCGTGGCCCGCCACCTGCTCGTCCAGGCGGGTGCCACGCCCTAGCACGGCCTCGCGGCGTTCGGCATCGATGCCGGGGCCGTCGTCATCGACAGACAGGCGATAGCCCTCGGCGCTCTCCTCCACCGTCAACTGCACGCGCTGATCGGCCCATTTGCAGGCGTTGTCCAGCAGGTTGCCGAGCAGTTCCAGCAAGTCTTCACGATCACGCGGCAGCATCAGGCCTGGCGGCGCCTGCCAGTCCAGACTCAGGCCGCGGTCATGAATCATCGACAAGGTCGCGAACAATCCTGGCAGCTCCTGCGCGCAATCGAAGCGTGCCCCCGGCAGCACCTCACCCGCCAGGCGCGCACGCCCCAGCTCGCGGCTGAGACGCTGCTCAATCTGCTCCAGCTGTTCACGCATGGTCGCGCGCAGGGCCGGTTGATCCGCCAACTCCTCGCGCCCCGCCAGGCTGATCAACACTGCCAGCGGCGTCTTCAGCGCATGGCCAAGATTGCCCAACGCATTGCGCGAGCGCTTGAGGGTGTCCTCGGTATGCGCCAACAGGTGGTTGATCTGCGCGACCAGAGGCTCCAGCTCCTCGGGCACCTCGGCATCCAGATCGGTACGTCGCCCCTGCTGCAGTTGTGCGATCTGTTGGCGCACCTGTTCCAGTGGGCGCAAGGCTCGGCGAACGGTGTAGCGTTGGGCAATCAGAATCAGCAGCAGCGCAGCCCCTCCCAACCCCAGCCCCAGCCACTGCATTCGGCGAAAACTCTGCAATATCGGCTGGTAATCCTGCGCCACGCTGATCGACAGGTTCTCGCCATAGCGGCGGTAGTCGGCGCGGTAGACCAGCAGCAACTGGCCCTGCGGGCCATCGCCCAGCTCGGCCTGCATGCCAATGCCATTGGGTTTGAGCAGCTCACGATCCCACAGCGAACGCGAACGCCAGCTGCGGTCGGAAAAATCGATGCGAAAGTAATGCCCCGAGAATTGCCGCTGGAACGAGGGATCGAGACGTCGCTCGTCCAGTTGCAGACCCGCCGGACCACGAACCAGCGCGGCCAGCAGGCCTTGCGCCTCGTCGCGCAAATCCTCCTCCAGATAAGCGCGCAGGCCACGGTCGAAGACCCAGAGGCTGGCCTGCGCCAGAACCAACCCAACCAGCAGCAGCGTCGCGGCCAGGCCAATACCAAGCCGACGTTGTATGGACCTCAACCCTGCTCTCCGGTAAAGCGGTAGCCCTGCCCGCGGCGGGTCTCGATCACGTTGCGTCCGAGCTTGCCACGCAGGCGATTCACGTGAACCTCGATCACGTTGGAATCTCGCTCGGTCTCGCCGTCATACAGGTGGTCGGCAAGATGGCTTTTGGAGAGGATTTGCCCAGGGTGCAGCATGAAATAACGTAGCAAGCGAAACTCGGCGGCAGTCAGGTCGATGGCCTCGCCGCCCGCCGTCACGCACTGGCGGCTCTCGTCCAGTTGCAGGCCAGCGGCCTCCAGTTGCGGCTGGTTGGCCAGACCATGGGCGCGGCGCAATAACGCCTGGATGCGCAGGGCCAACTCCTCGGGGTGGAAGGGTTTGGTCAGGTAATCGTCGGCGCCGGCCTTAAGCCCTTCGATGCGCTCGGCCCAGGAACCTCGCGCAGTCAGCACCAGCACCGGTGTTGCCAGTCCGCCGGCACGCCACTCCTGTAGCACCTCCAACCCTGGCTTGCCTGGCAGGCCAAGGTCGAGAATGATCAGGTCATAAGGCTCGCTGGCACCCTGATAGGCCGCGTCACGACCATCGGCCAGCCAGTCCACGGCATAACCCTGGCGAGTCAGGCTGGCAGTCAGCTCATCGGCCAGGGGTACATGGTCTTCCACCAGCAACAGGCGCATCAGTCGTCTTC
>CAZIZA010000206.1:0-7020 GCA_964543555.1 uncultured Pseudomonas sp. | reverse complement strand
CGAGCAAGGTCGCCGCGCTGGAAACCAAGGAAGCCCAGGAATGGCTGAACAAGGCTGACAAGGCCTATATGGACAAGGAAGACGAGAAGAAGGTCGACCAACTGGCCTATCTGACCAACCAGCGCGTCGAGGTGGCCAAGCAGACCATCGCCCTGCGCACCGCCGAAGCTGAATTGAAGAACAGTTCGGCGCAGCGTGCCCAGGCTCTGCTCGATGCCCGCGATGCGCAGATTCGCAAACTGCAGGAAAGCCTCAATGCCAAGCAGACCGAGCGCGGCACACTGGTGACCTTCGGTGACGTGCTGTTCGACTTCAACAAGGCCGATCTCAAGAGCAGCGCACTGCCCAACATCACGCAACTGGCACGTTTTCTCCAGGAAAACACGGAGCGCCAGGTGATCGTCGAGGGTTACACCGACAGTGTCGGCTCGGCCAGCTACAACCAGGGTCTGTCCGAGCGTCGTGCCGAGGCAGTACGGCGCGCACTGATTCGTGCCGGCGTCGAGCCGACGCGCATCGTCGCGCAAGGCTACGGCAAGGAGTACCCGGTGGCAGATAACGCCAGCGACTCCGGTCGTGCGCAGAACCGCCGTGTCGAGGTGACCATCTCCAACGACAATCAGCCTGTGGCTCCGCGCTCGACCCGCGGCGCCTGACAGCCCCCCGCAATGAAGAAACCCGCCTG
The DNA here is from genome assembly GCA_964543555.1 of uncultured Pseudomonas sp. GTDB lineage: Bacteria > Pseudomonadota > Gammaproteobacteria > Pseudomonadales > Pseudomonadaceae > Aquipseudomonas. The sequence continues at coordinate 6,335 of CAZIZA010000206.1, read as the reverse complement.
AAGGCGGGTTTCTTTTTCATGCTTGCCCTTACGGCTCCAGCTCAGGCGTCTCTTGCCCCATGCAGCGCACGGCCTGCTTCTTGTTATCCACCAGCACGCCGGTCAGCCCCTTCTGCTGCAGATCGAACAGCACCAGCACACCGTCGATGCACTGTGCCACCTGATTAGCCGGTTTCAGCGAGACCTTGTAGTCCTCACCCGGTATGGTCTTGAGCATGGTGAAATCCGACAGCAGCAGCGCATCCTCCGGCTTGGCGAAATGCACGTAACCGTAGTACCAGAGCACGCCAATGGTGCCGATGATGCTGGCCACACCGGTAAGAATAAGGGGGATGGGATCACGTTCTTTCATTGCGGGGTCTCGGAAACGGAAACTTGAGGAATGGGCAAGTCGACAACGGCCTGCGGGTCATCCAGAAAAGCCAGCAGTGCCTGACGCCAGGTACCCTCGGCGAAAGTCTGGACATGCCCGCCATGGGTCTCGATGAAGCGGCGTGGCGAGCGGGCCGCCCGATTCAAACGGTCGCCATTGGAAAATGCCACGACCTCGTCGTCAAGGCTATGGAAGATCTGCAGCGGTAATGGCTCGAGCTGGGCAATGGCGCCAATGGCGCTGTCGCCGTCCGGCACCAGCCAGGACAGGGGCACTTGCAACGGCCAGGTGAGCCAGGACTGGCCCAGTACATCACGCGCCACATCGCGATAACTGGCCGGCACGCCATCAAGCACCAGTCCCTGCAAACGCTCGCGACGCCCGGCGTCCTGCGCCAGGTAATGCACGGCCAGGGCACCTCCCAGGCTCTGCCCAAGCAGTGTCAGCGGCTTGCCTTGTACTTCGGGCGCCTGATCCAGCCAGTTGAAGGCAGCGTCGATATCCTGATAGACATCGGGCAAACGTGGCTTGCCTGCGGAAAGGCCGTACCCCCGGTAATCCAGCATCAGCACCTGATAACCCTGCTCCGGCAACCAGTGCACAGCCCCCAGATGCCAGGCCAGGTTGCCACCATTGCCATGCAGATGCAGCACCGTCCCCCTGACCGCAACACCAGGCTTGGCCGGCAACCACCAGGCGTGCAGCCGGGTACCATCGGCGGCAAGCAGCTCGATATCACGGTATTCCAGGCCGGCACGCTCGGGGGTGATCGGCAACCCAGGCTCGGGGTAGAACAGCAGGCCGCTGCAACCGGCCAGCCAAAGGCCGGCCAGCACACACACCAGTGTCCTCAGACTATTTGCCACCGGCGCGTACTTCTTCACGGGCCTGAACGGTCGCCGCATAGACGCGCTCGGCCAGACGCGAGAACGGCAGACTCTGAATCCATACCGTACCGGTGCCCTTGAGGGTGGTCAGCAGCAGGCCTTCGCCACCGAACAGCATACTCTTGAGGCCGCCGGCCAGTGCAATGTCGTAATCGATACCGCTGCTGAAGGCCACCAGACAACCGGTGTCCAGGCGCAACGTTTCGTTGTTCAATTCCTTGCGAATCACCGTGCCACCGGCATGCACGAACGCCAGGCCGTCGCCTTCAAGTTTCTGCAGGATAAAGCCCTCTCCCCCGAAAAAGCCGGCGCCGATACGCTTGGCGAAACTGATACCGATGCGGGTGCCATGAGCGGCACAGAGAAAGGCATCCTTCTGACAGATCAGTCGGCCGCCAACCTGCGCCAGATTGATGGGCACCACCGTGCCTGGATAAGGCGCGGCGAAGGCCACTCGCGCCTGACTTTTGCCGGCGTTGCTGAAGTGGGTCATGAACAACGATTCGCCGGTGAGCATGCGCTTGCCGACGCTCCACAGCTTGCCCAGCAGACCGCTGGACGAACCGTCACCCATGCGGGTTTCGAAACGCACACCGTCAGTCATGTAGTTCATCGCCCCGGCCTCGGCGATCACCGTCTCACCGGGGTCGAGGATGATCTCAACCGATTGCGCCGAAGCGCCGAGGATTTCGTATTCGAGTTGATGGCTGGGCACGGGGCGGTCTCCAAGGCTTCCCGGATTTCATCCGGGCTACGGCAGCGGTGCGCGCGGCGCACCCTAGGTGCAGGGTGATTCAGAGAATATTGGCGTAGTCCGCCTCGATGCGATCCAGGCTCAGATGATTGAGGAAGTTGGAGAAGCACATCCAGGCCGACAAGGCGTTCATGTCCTGAAACTGCGGCGGCAGGTACTTGGGCGGCAGCACTAGGCCCTCGTCCACCAGTTTGCGCAGGGTGCGCATGTCTTCCAGGGTGGTCTTGCCGCAGAACAGCAACGGAATCTGCTCCAGCTTGCCCTTACGCACAGCCAGCTGGATGTAGTTGTAGATCAGAATGAACCCCTTCAGATACGACAGATCCTTGGTGAACGGCAGGCCATTCGGCAAGGAACCGCGGAATACGCGGCTGGCATTGCTGTAGCTGCCTTCCAGGCCGTAGCCCTGCTCGCGGAAGAACTCGAATACCTGAAGGAAGTCAGCGCCCTCCTCGGCCATGTGGATGGCGCGCGTGCGGTTGGTCAGCTTGCGCAGGCGCGTCGGATAGGAGGCGAAGGCAATCACTTCCATGAGGATCGCCAGGCCTTCCTGGGTCACGGTCGATGAGGGTGGCCCCTTGGCCAGGAAGGTGCAGATCGGCTGGTTCAGGCCATTGAGCGTGGTGCCTACGTGCACCAGCCCTTCATGCACTTCCAGCGCCTTGACGTCGCGCTCGTTGAAGCGTGCATCACTGCGGATCTTGATGTAGTCGGCGCCAGCAGCGGCATCGGCAAGGATGCCGTCGGACTCGAACACGCGAATCGTCTCATCGCCGAACACCCCAGCCAGACGTTGCTGCAGGATATTCACCGCGTCACTGGCGTCGAGGGTCTTGGCCTCGTCCTCCAGATCACCCCGAGCAGCAATGTTGTTGAGGTAGTCCGACAGCATCAGGCCGAGGTCAGCCAGGGTCGGATCCCCCGCATGGAAGGCATCCGAGGCAGCGCCATACAACTCCTGGCTGATCAGGCCGAAATCCTCGGTGCCGCGTGCTTCGAGCATACGGATGACCATGCGGTATTCCTTGCACATACGCCGCATGATCTGCCCGACCGGGTTGAACTGGCCAAGCTGGCGGGTGATGTCGCGCTCGATGTTCTGAAACTCCAGCTTCTTGGCTGGCGCGTCGAAGGCCAAGGGCCGGCTCAGGTAATAATCGCGATCCACGGCCGGCAGCTGCTTGCCCTTGGCCTGCAGAAAAGCCTCACGGATGCCGTCATCCCATTTCACTGCATCCAGCACGCGGATCGGGGTTTGCGCCTCGACGATACGGTCACTGAGGGCACGAATACAGAGTTGGTAGTCGTCCAGTTTTTGCTGGCTGTTCATTACGTTTCCTACTCGGCCGCTCGCTGGTAACGCGCCACTTCGACGAAAAGATCGGCATTGGCCGGATCGTCAAGGTAGGCGAACACCTTGTCCAGCGGGCTGGTGATCAGCGCGCCGTCAGCCTCCGGCATGGAGATGGTCTGCCCTTCCAGCAGCCCCTTGTCCATGTCCTGCAAGATGCGATCGGTATCCAGGTTGTACAGCACCAGTTCGTTGCCACGGGTCAGCTCGAAGCCGGCAATAGCGAAGTTGGCTCCCAGATTTTTTGGCAAACCCGCCGAGAGATACCAGCGACGGCCATGGTGGGCAACAGTAAAACCGAAGGTCTCGACACTGCTCTCGTTGTCGACACTGCCTTCGTAGATACGTGCCTGGTAGAGATTGGAGCCGGCACGGGTGATCTCCAGAAAGAGCTGGTCGCCCCACTCATCCTGCCGGGTCCACTCACCCAGCAGCGGCATGGGCGCCGCCTCGTTAGCCGGGATCGGTTCCTTGAAGGTGACCAGGCAACCACTCAACAACAGGAAGGACAGGGCGACCAGTGCGCGCCAGGCTTTCATTACGCTCTCCTTGTGAAAACCACCAGCCGATTGGGCATCAAAGCCCGAGAACCAGATTCATGTAACGATTTAGGATGGCCAGCATTGCCTGACTGTCCAGATTTTCGATACCGTCCAGCAGCCCCTGATACTCCATCTGCATGATGGTGGCCGTCAACAGCAGGGCATCCTGCTCGGGCTGGCGTGAACCAATCGCGACAAAAAAGTGGGTAATGCCCTGCTGCAGGATCTGCCGATGGGCGTGCGCAAGATCACGCAGGCGTGGATTGAGCAAGGCCTCACGCAGGAATGCCTGCTCGGCGAGCAAATGATCACGACGCTCACGTAGCTGATGCTGCACGTACTGCACCGCCAGCTCGGCGATTTCCCCGGCCAGTTGCCGACGCGCCGGCTCACTGCCGTCGCAGCGTAGGAGCATGTCCTCCAGCGTGCTCTGGATGCCCGCCCAAAACTCTGACAACTGCCCAGCACTGCGCTCGACGAACCGGGAGAAGGTATCGCTGATCAGGTCATCGATGTCCTTGAAATAGTAGGTCGTGGCCGACAATGGCACCTGCGCCTCGGCCGCTACCGCGCGGTGGCGCACGGCGCGCACGCCATCGCGCACGATGATGCGCATGGCAGCATCGAGAATCGCCTGACGACGCTGTTCACTCCCCTGACGGCTGGCCTTGCGCCCTTGGTACTGGATACGTCCAAGAAGGTCGTGGGTTGCCTGGGCGGTATTCGAATGGGCAGAGGAGAAGTTCAAGATAGATCAGCCTTAAATACGTTGGCGATGGCAAGCAGAGTAGTCGCTTGGACAGTCAACCAAAAGGCTACATTTCACGCGCGCGAAGCGATTCGACGCGAAACACTCCATGAACAGCTGGAGCAGCGCCCCGCCACCAATCCGGGCGGGGCTGCCATGAGGTCCAACTGCAGGCACTTGATGTGACCGGCATTACCTCAAAGAGGACTGTGCAGATCTCAGCCCTGCGGACGCATATGCGGGAAAAGGATCACGTCACGGATGGACGGCGAATTGGTCAGCAGCATTACCAGGCGGTCGATGCCGATGCCTTCACCCGCCGTCGGCGGCATGCCGTACTCCAGCGCACGAACGAAGTCGGCGTCGTAGTGCATGGCTTCATCGTCACCGGCGTCCTTCTCGGCCACCTGGGCGAGGAAGCGCTCGGCCTGATCTTCGGCGTCGTTGAGCTCGGAATAGGCGTTGGCGATCTCGCGACCACCGATGAACAGCTCGAAGCGATCGGTCACAGCAGGGTTCTGGTCGTTGCGACGCGCCAGCGGCGAGACTTCGAAAGGATACTCGGTGATGAAGTGCGGCTGCTCCAGCTTGCTCTCCACCAGTTCCTCGAAAATCATCACCTGCAGCTTGCCCAGGCCTTCGTGGCCGAGCACCTTGGCGCCGGCCTTCTTGGCGATGGCGCGGGCTTTCTCGACGTCGTTCAGGTCAGCCTCGGTGATGTCCGGGTTGTACTTGAGGATCGAGTCATACACCGACAGGCGCACGAACGGCTCGCCGAAGTGGAATACCTTGTCGCCGTACGGCACGTCGGTGGTACCCAGCACAGCCAGGGCCAGTTCGCGGAACAGCTCTTCGGTCAGGTCCATGTTGTCGCGGTAGTCGGCGTAGGCCTGGTAGAACTCGAGCATGGTGAACTCGGGGTTGTGCCGGGTCGAGACGCCTTCGTTACGGAAGTTGCGATTGATCTCGAAGACTTTCTCGAAACCACCGACCACCAGGCGCTTGAGGTACAGCTCCGGGGCGATACGCAGGAACATGGCCATGTCCAGCGCGTTGTGATGGGTCTCGAACGGCTTGGCCGCCGCGCCGCCGGGGATGGTCTGCAGCATCGGAGTTTCCACTTCGAGGAAACCGCGCTCGTTGAGGAAACGACGGATATGCGCGATCACCTGCGAGCGCACGCGGAAGGTGTGACGGGTTTCCTCGTTGACGATCAGATCGACATAGCGCTGGCGATAGCGCTGCTCGGTGTCGGTCAGGCCGTGGTGCTTGTCCGGCAGCGGACGCAGCGACTTGGTCAGCAGGCGCACGCGGGTCATGTTGACGTACAGGTCACCCTTGCCGGAACGCGCCAGGGTACCTTCGGCGGCGATGATGTCGCCCAGATCCCAGGTCTTGATCGCTTCCAGGGTCTCGGCCGGCAGGCCCTTGCGGTCGACATAGACCTGCAGGCGACCGGAGGTGTCCTGCAGCACCATGAAGGCGCCACGGTTGAGCATGATGCGCCCGGCGATCTTCACCGGGATGGCTGCGGCCTCCAGCTCTTCCTTGCTCTTACCCTCGTACTGTTTCTGCAGGTCGGCGCACAGGCTGTCACGGCGCAAATCGTGGGGGAAGGCAATGCACTGCTCACGGACGGCAGCAAGCTTTACCTTGCGCTGGGCAATCAGCTTGTTTTCT
>CAZIZA010000205.1:0-7047 GCA_964543555.1 uncultured Pseudomonas sp. | reverse complement strand
CGCAGATCGTCGCCGAGGTGTTCCAGGTCGATATCGAGCGCATCCAGATCACTGCCACCAACACCGACAAGGTGCCCAACACCTCGCCGACCGCTGCCAGCAGCGGCACCGACCTCAACGGCATGGCGGCGAAGAACGCGGCCGAAACCATCAAGCAGCGCCTGGTGGAGTTCCTGGTGCGCGAATACAAGGTCACTCCGGAGGATGTCGAGTTCCGCAATGGCCAGGTGCGCGTGCGCGACCACTTCCTGTCGTTCGAGGAGATGATCCAGAAGGCTTACGTCGGTCAGGTCTCGCTGTCCTCGACCGGCTTCTATCGCACCCCGAAGATTTACTACGACCGCGACAAGGCGGCTGGCCGTCCCTTCTACTACTACGCCTACGGCGTGGCCTGCGTGGAAGTGCTGGTGGACACCCTGACCGGCGAATACCGCATGCTGCGCGCCGACCTCCTGCATGACGTCGGCGACTCGCTGAACCCGGCCATCGACATAGGTCAGGTCGAAGGTGCCTTCGTCCAGGGCATGGGATGGCTGACCACCGAGGAACTGGTGTGGAACGCCAAGGGCAAGCTGATGACCAACGGCCCGGCCAGCTACAAGATCCCCGCCATCGCCGACATGCCCATCGACCTGCGCGTGAAGCTGGTGGAGAACCGCAAGAACCCGGAAGACACCGTGTATCACTCCAAGGCCGTGGGTGAGCCGCCGTTCATGCTCGGCATCGCCGCCTGGTGCGCCCTGAAGGACGCCGTGGCCAGCCTGGCCGACTACAAGGTGCAGCCGCAGATCGACGCCCCGGCCACGCCTGAGCGCGTGCTCTGGGGCGTAGAGCAGATGCGCAAGTTGAAGGCCACGGCCAAGGCTGACAGCGCTGCCCAGGTCGAACCAGCCTGATTCGTAGCCCGGATGAAATCCGGGGAACCCTGCCCCGGATTTCATCCGGGCTACGACCCAAAGCCAAGAGGTGTACAACAATGACAAAACACACCGAACCGAATAATCCACCCGCTCGCCCGGCGCCGGAGCCGATTCTCGATCCATCGCCGAGCAACTGGCGCCTGCCGCGCCCGGGACAGACCACGCCTTCCTGGAGGCTGAGCAAATGAGCTGGATCAACGCCCTCGCCGAGTTGCAGCAACAAGGTGAAGCCTGCGTGCTGGTGACCATCATCGAGGAACGTGGCTCGACGCCGCGCAATGCCGGCTCGAAGATGGTGGTCACTGCCGAGCGCATCTTCGAGACCATCGGCGGCGGCCATCTGGAATACAAGGCCATGGAGCTGGCCCGCGAGATGCTCGCCAGCCGCAGCCAGGACACGCGCCTGGAGCGTTTCTCCCTCGGCGCCAGCCTGGGCCAATGCTGTGGCGGTGCCACCGTGCTGCTGTTCGAGCCCATGGGCCAGCCGCAGGCGCAGATCGCCGTGTTCGGCGCCGGCCATGTCGGCCGCGCGCTGGTACCGCTGCTCGCCAGTCTGCCGTGCAAGGTGCGCTGGATCGACTCGCGGGAAAACGAATTTCCCGCACACATCCCCGCTGGCGCACAGAAGATCGTCAATGACGAAGTGGTCGATGAAGTCGATAACATGCCGCCCGGCAGTTACTACATCGTCATGACCCACGATCATCAGCTCGATCTGGAGCTGACCGCAGCGATCCTCAGACGCGACGACTTTGCCTACTTCGGCCTGATCGGCTCGAAGACCAAACGTGTCAAGTTCGAGCATCGCCTGCGCCAACGCGGCCACACCGATGCAGTGCTGGCGCGCATGCGCTGCCCCATGGGCCTAAGCGAGGTCAAAGGCAAGCTGCCCATGGAGATCGCCGTATCCATCGCCGGCGAAGTGATCGCCAGCTACAACGCCAACTTTGGTCAGGAGGTGAAGAAAGGCGAGTCCAGCGTCGCCAAGCTGCTGCCGGTCTCGCGCCGTTCCTGATTCACACCCTGTTTTCGCTGCGCAAAGCGCATCACACGCATGAGATTCGAACCATGAGCAACACCCGCCAAGCCTACCGCGCCGCCATCCTGCACAGCCTCGCCGACCCGGCCGTGGTTGGCGTCGAGCAGTCCTATCAGTATTTCGAGGACGGCATCCTGCTGATCGAGAACGGCAAGGTCGCCCAGGTTGGCGCGGCCGCCGAGCTGCTGCCGAAGCTGGCCGGCGTAGAGATCCAGCACTACCGCGACGCGCTGATCACGCCCGGTTTCATCGACACCCACATCCACTACCCACAGACCGGCATGATCGCCTCCTACGGTGAGCAACTGCTGGACTGGCTCAATACCTACACCTTCCCCACCGAAAAACAGTTCGAAGACAAGGCGCACGCCAGCGACGTGGCGGCGATCTTCCTCAAGGAGCTGCTGCGTAACGGCACCACCACCGCCCTGGTATTCGGCAGCGTGCACCCGCAGTCGGTAGATGCCTTCTTCGAGCAGGCCGACAGGCTCAACCTACGCATGATCGCCGGCAAGGTGCTGATGGATCGCCACGCCCCGGACTACCTGACCGACACCGCCGAATCCGGCTATGCGCAGAGCAAGGCATTGATCGAGCGCTGGCACGGCAAGGGCCGCCTGCACTATGCGGTCACCCCGCGCTTCGCCCCCACCAGCACGTCGGAGCAACTGGATCTGGCCGGCAAGCTGCTGGGTGAATACCCGGACCTGTACATGCACACCCACCTCTCCGAGAACCGTAAGGAGATCGAATGGGTCAAGGCGCTGTTCCCCGAGCGCAAGGGCTATCTGGACGTCTACGACCACCACAAGCTGATCGGCCCGCGCGCAGTCTTCGCCCATGGCGTGCACCTGTGCGACGAGGAATGCGCGCGCCTGGCCGAGACCGGCTCGGCGGTGGCCTTCTGCCCCACCTCCAACCTGTTCCTGGGTAGCGGCCTGTTCGACCTGACCAAGCTGGAACAGCACGGCGTGCGCGTCGGCCTGGGCACTGATGTCGGCGCCGGCACCAGCTTCAGCCAACTGCAATCGCTGAACGAGGCGTACAAGGTGATGCAGCTGCAGGGCAGGAAGCTCGACCCATTCAAGTCGCTGTACCTGGCCACTCTCGGTGGTGCCCACGCGCTGTACCTGGACGACAAGCTGGGCAACTTCCTGCCCGGCAAGGATGCCGACTTCCTGGTACTGGACTACAACGCCACGCCATTGATGAGCTACCGCATGCAGCAGGCACGCAGCCTGGATGAAAAGCTGTTCGCCCTGACCATGCTCGGCGATGACCGCGCCGTGAAAGAGACCTTCGCCGCCGGGGTATCGGTGCATCAGCGCGACTAAAGCCAATGATCGGCGCGCCCACGTAGGAGCGGATTTGTCCGCGATCAGGCTGTAAGCGTGCCTGACAGCTTCGCGGCTGAAGCCGCTCCTACATAAACGCGCCCTGCCTCAGCCACATCGTCTCCACAACGAAAAAGCCCCGACGCGCGAACATCGGGGCTTTTTATGCCGAGCAACGAATCAGCGATTGGCGCCGTTGCGCCCTGGCTTCTTCCTGGCCTGCAGCAGATGCGAGAACACCGCGTGCAGATCGTCCGAGGCACTGTCCTCGTCGAGGTTGAGCTTGCTGTCGATATGATCCATGTGATGCATCATCAGCTCCACCGCTTTGGCTGCATCGCGCGCCTCGATGGCATCGATCAGTTGGTTGTGCTCGTCATAGGAGCAATGCGAACGGTTGCCGCTTTCGTACTGGGCGATGATCAACGAGGTCTGTGAGACCAAACTGCGCTGGAAGCTCACCAGCGGCGCATTGCGCGCGGCCTCAGCCAATTTCAGGTGAAACTCGCCGGAGAGGCGGATCCCGGCACCACGATCGCCACGGGAGAAGCTGTCCTGCTCGTCCCGGACCATTTGCCGCAGTTCGGCCAATTGCTGAGCCGTCGCATGTTGAACGGCCAACTCGGTTATGGCGCGTTCGACCAGACGACGCGCGTAGAAAATCTGCCGGGCCTCTTCGACGCTGGGGCTGGCCACCACCGCACCGCGATTCGGTCTGAGCAGTACCACGCCCTCATGAGCCAGGCGCGACAGAGCGCGACGAATGATGGTGCGACTGACGCCGAAGATCTCACCCAGCGCCTCTTCGCTCAGCTTGGTACCGGGCGCCAGGCGCTGCTCGAGGATGGCATCGAAAATATGGGCATAGACGACATCGTCCTGAGTCCCGATGCGGCTGCCTTTGCCTGCACGTGGCTGCTTCTTCGGTGGCTGCAATTGATCGTTCATTCTGGCTCGCGTTCATAAGAGTCGCCTACACGGCGACTCTACAGCGTTAGACCCGCTGGCTAACAGGTTCTGAGGAAGAATACATGAGAAAAGTCGGCGAGGATTGTACACAAGCCCGGCATTGAAACCCTGCCAGCCTGAAGCGGTGCAAAGCCCGCATAAGACATATGCGCGGGCAGGCACAGCGCTGCCCAATCAGCTACCGCGATAGGTGGAGTAGCTGTAGGGGGAGATCAATAACGGCACATGGTAGTGCGCTTGCTGGGCATCGATACCGAAACGCAGCACGACTACGTCTAGAAATGCCGTATCCGGGAGTATCACACCGCGGGCGCGATAGTAGTCGCCGGCATGAAAGTGCAGTTGATAGGTGCCCGTGCGGTAATCATCGCCCTGCAACAGCGGTGCTTCACAACGGCCATCATGATTGGTGGTAACGCGGTTGATCAGCTCTAGCTGCATGCCTTCGACGCGGTACAGCTCAACCTGAATGTCACTCCCCGGGCAGCCGTGGGCGGCGTCCAGTACATGCGTAGTCAATCGTCCCATACTTCTCGGATGTTCGAAGCGATCTTCGCCCTGCGAACACCACACCTCCTCTACACCTTGCTCAAATCGACTCATCGCAGCACGGCGCAGCGACGTCTCGGCAGGATAGCACGCAAGTGACAACAGGAATTTACATATTCATGTATACAAATAGCCTGATAAAGAATTTATCCAAACACCTGAGCCACACACCATCAATCAGCGCCATACTCAGAAAAAACAGGCACACTGGAGCACATAGCTGACCAAGCGGGCAAGTTTATTGCTTACTGAAAACGAAGACGTGGTAAAAGGCCTACATGAAGACTAACAACAGCCTTGTATACAATTAACCGCTCACATTCCCAGACCAACAGGCTCTGGATGACCGTCATGCTCCAGACAGGAAGCCCGCAGTGAACGCTGACTACCCACGCGATTTGATCGGCTACGGCGCCAACCCTCCTCATCCGCACTGGCCGGGTGATGCCCGCATCGCCCTGTCCTTCGTGCTCAACTACGAGGAAGGTGGCGAACGCAATATTCTTCACGGGGACGGGGAGTCCGAGGCCTTCCTCTCCGAGATGGTTGCCGCTCAGCCGCTGCAGGGCCAGCGCAACCTGTGCATGGAGTCGCTCTATGAGTACGGCAGCCGCGCCGGCGTCTGGCGCCTGCTCAACCTGTTCAAGCAACATGACATTCCGCTGACCATCTTCGCCGTGGCCATGGCCGCCCAGCGTCACCCCGAGGTGATACGCGAAATGGTCGCTGCCGGTCATGAGATCTGCAGCCATGGCTATCGCTGGATCGACTACCAGAACGTCGACGAAGCCACCGAGCGCGAGCACATGCTCGAGGCCATTCGCATCCTCACCGAGCTGAGCGGCGAACGTCCGCTGGGCTGGTACACCGGTCGCCTGGGCCCGAACACCCGTCGCCTCGTGCGCGAGGAAGGGGGTTTCCTCTACGACTCCGACACTTACGACGACGACCTGCCCTACTGGGATCCGGCCAGCAGCGCAGAAAAGCCGCACCTGGTGATCCCCTACACCCTGGACACCAACGACATGCGCTTCACCCAGGTGCAGGGTTTCAACAAGGGCGACGATTTCTTCGAATACCTAAAGGATGCCTTCGACGTGCTCTACGCCGAGGGTAAGGCCGGTGCACCGAAGATGCTGTCGATCGGCATGCATTGCCGCCTACTCGGTCGTCCGGCGCGCCTGGCCTCGCTGGCACGCTTCATCGACTACGTGAAGCGCCATGACAAGGTCTGGTGCGCCCGCCGTGTCGACATCGCCAGGCACTGGCATGCCGCCCACCCCTTCAGCGCGACCGAACAAGAGAGCCGCCCATGAGCCGTTTCCAGACCCTGACTCCTTCCCAGCTGAGCCGCGAAGATTTCGTCGCCGCCTTCGCCGACATCTATGAGCACTCGCCGTGGGTCGCCGAGAAGGCTTACGACCTCGGCCCGGACGCGTCAGTAGACGACATCGATGGCCTGCAGCAGCGCATGGCCGATATCCTCCTGTCCGCCAGTCATGAGGCGCAATTGGCGCTGATCAACGCTCACCCGGACTTGGCCGGCAAAGCCGCCGTACGCGGCGAACTGACCGCCTCCAGCACCGCCGAGCAATCCGGCGCCGGCATCCACGAGTGCACCGCCGAGGAGTTCGCTCGCTTCACCGAACTCAACGATGCCTACAAGGCCAAGTTCGGCTTCCCCTTCATCAAGGCCGTCAAGGGCAGCAACCGCCACCAGATCCTGGCTGCCTTCGAGGAGCGTATTCACAACACGCCGGAGCAGGAATTCGCCACAGCACTGGCCGAGATCAACAAGATCGCCCTCTTCCGCCTGCAGCAGCTGTAAGCGCTGTAGCCTCCCCACCCGAACAGAACAAGTAGAACAGCCATGCGTAGCCTGACCATCGAGCCCCTGAGCAAAGAAGCCTTCGCCCCTTTCGGTGACGTGATCGAAACCGAAGGCAGCGATTTCTTCATGATCAACAACGGTTCCACCCGCCGCTATCACAAGCTGGCCACGGTGCAGACCGCACAGCCGGAGGATCAGGCCATCATCAGCATCTTCAGCGCCGAATCGCTCGAGATGCCGTTGACCATCCGCATGCTGGAACGCCATCCGCTGGGCAGCCAGGCTTTCATTCCGCTGCTCGGCAACCCCTTTCTGATCGTGGTCGCGCCAGTTGGCGATGCACCTGTATCGGGCTTGGTCCGTGCCTTTGTCAGTAATGGCAGGCAGGGCATTAATTACCATCGC
>CAZIZA010000204.1:0-7054 GCA_964543555.1 uncultured Pseudomonas sp. | reverse complement strand
CGTCGACAACCACGGCAAGGTCACCGAGACCTACCCGGCCAACCCCAACGGTTCGCCGCGTGGCATCACCGGCCTGACCAGTCGCGACGGCCGTGTGACCATCATGATGCCGCACCCGGAGCGCGTGTTCCGCGCCGTTCAGAACTCCTGGCGCCCGGACGAGTGGCAGGAAGATGGCGGCTGGATGCGCATGTTCCGCAACGCCCGGGTGTGGGTGGATTAACAGCGGCCGCGTAGCGGCCTTCTGATGACCCTCTCCCATTCATGGGAGACGACTGCATGGATGCAGGAGGTAGGGCGACGCAGGATGCCAAAGCCGAGGGTGCCCGAAGGGCGGGAGAGGGTAAAAGCGGCCGCGCTCCGATTCAGCTTGAGCTTGCGCTGGTGTATAGCGAAGGCCGAACCCTCTCCCCCGGCCCCCGCTCCGCGCCCCAGCCCTTCGCAGAGCTCAGGGCGCTCAAGCGGGAGAGGGGAGTAGGGCGCGTAGCCCGGATGCAATCCGGGGCAGTTTCCCTCACACCACTAACCCGGATTCCATCCGGGCTACACAGGCCCAACCATGGCCGATGATCCTCTTCCCATCCTCCCCGAAGTTCGCCTAGTCAGGCCTGGCGAAACTCATCATCTATGCCGCTGCGGGCATTCCCCCGAGATACCTGACTGTCCACCCGACTGCGCCCAATCTCTGATTCTGCGCCCAAAGCGCGAGCAGCGTCTGCTGCTATGCCGCTGTGGCCGATCGGCAAGCTTGCCCTATTGCGATGGTAGCCATAGCCCGCCGGCCAGCGGTCTGGCCGACAAATGGCGGCGCTTTTTCAGTGGTGGCTGAGAACGCCACAGCCGTTGCCTGAGTCGAAATCGCTGAATCGTTTCGATGCGACGTGTGGATTTGTGCGGGCGATCTCAAGACAGCGATCTGGCGAAATGACATCATGTTGGCGTCGTGGCTTGTCTGTTGTTCAGTTTCCCATTGTGTGGAGAACTTGATGTACAAACTGTGTTTCTACGTGCCGGAAACCCATCTGGAGCCGGTGAAAAAGGCAGTGTTTGCAGCCGGCGGCGGGTGCATCGGTCTGTACGACAACTGCTGCTGGCAGGTGTTGGGTCAAGGTCAGTTCCGCGCCTTGGACGGTAGCCAGCCGTTTATCGGTCAGGTCGGCGGCGTCGAGCAGGTTGCCGAGTGGAAGGTGGAAATGGTCGTTGCCGACGAGTTGATCCACGATGCCGTCAAGGCACTGAAGAAAAGTCATCCTTACGAAACGCCGGCCTTCGATGTCTGGCGCTTGTCCGACCTGCAGTTCTGAGTCGATATGAAAAAGGCGCCGATGGCGCCTTTTTCAATGCAGTGGCTCAGGGCCTGATTTCGATCAGCGTCCCATCCTTGACCAGGCTCCAGACCTCGCGCATGTCGTCGTTCTTCATGGCGATGCAGCCCTCGGTCCAGTCGAGGGTATGGAAGAACCACTCCGGGTATTCCTCATCCAGCGGTGTGCCGTGGATCATGATCATGCTACCCGGCGGCACGCCGGCTGCCTTGGCCTTGGCCAGATCACGGGCGTTGGGGTAGGAGATATGCAGCGACAGCTGGTATTTGTCGCTCGGTTTGCGCCAGTCAATCCAGTAGAAGCCTTCCGGCGTACGCAAGTCGCCTTCGCGCTGCTTGGCGCCATCGGGTTGCTTGCCCAGCGAAATACGATAGGACTTGATGGTTTCACCGCGCTGCTGCAGGTGCAGTTTGCGCTCGGACTTGAGCACCAGCACCTTGTCTACGGTCTGGCTGCTTGGCGCAGGCGTAGACGTGGCGGCGGCGTTCAAGCTGAGGGTCAGGCAAAGCAGGGGCAACAACCAGCGCATCGGCAACGTCCGCAAGGGTCAACCAGGAGAGTAATGAGCACGCAGCGCCTCAAGTGGCTCGTTGCGTACCGGGAAGGCATTCTGCCGACGGTCGGCAAAGAAGCATTCTAAGGTACGGCCGATAGTCGGGAAAGCCAGCTCTGACCAGGGTATTTCGTTCTCGGTAAACAGGCGAACTTCCAGGCTCTCTTCGCCGACGGCGAAGTCCAGATCGACCAGTTCGGCGCGAAACAGCATGTACACCTGGCTGATGTGCGGCAGGTCGAACAGGGTATAGAGGTTCAGGTCGCGTACGCGGGCGCAGGCCTCTTCGAGGGTTTCGCGAGTCGCCGCCTGCTCGATGGTCTCGCCGTTTTCCATGAAGCCGGCCGGCAGCGTCCAGTAGCCCCGGCGCGGCTCGATGGCGCGGCGACACAGCAGGACTTGTTCGCGCCAGATGGGCAGGCAGCCGGCGACGATGCGCGGGTTTTCATAATGCACGGTGTCGCAATGGCCACAGACATGGCGCATGCGGTTATCACCTGCCGGGATCATGCGGGTAACGGGGTTACCGCACTGGCTGCAGAATTTCATGTCGGCTCCTCTTCTCTTGCCACTATCTTGGTCGTCTGAACAATGGCCGGCAAGCCTGCTATCACGGCCAGTTTGTCTTGTTTCAGGGTTGGGCGCCCGGCTGCTTTCATGCCATGATGATTGGTAAAACAAGACTCCGAGTATGCCCATGCTGGATGAGTTGCTCCATCGTGTGCGCGGCTACAGCCCGCGTCCTCTGGAGACCGAACGCAGCTTTCCCGAAGCGGCGGTACTGGTCCCGATTACCCGCAGCGATGAACCCGAGTTGGTGTTGACCCTGCGCGCCAGCGGTTTGTCGACCCACAGTGGCGAGGTCGCCTTCCCCGGTGGTCGCCGTGATCCGGAAGATCGTGACCTGGTGCGGACTGCGCTACGTGAGGCCGAGGAGGAAATCGGCCTGCCACCCGGTCTGGTCGAAGTGGTTGGGCCACTCAGCAGCCTGGTGTCACGCCATGGTATTCAGGTCACCCCCTATGTCGGGCTGGTGCCTGATTACGTCGAGTACAAGGCTAATGACGCCGAAATCGCCTCGGTGTTCTCGGTGCCGCTGGCCTTCTTCCGCAGCGATCCGCGCGAAGTCACCCACCGTATCGACTACCTCGGGCAGAGTTGGTACGTACCGTCCTACACCTACGGTGAGTACCGTATCTGGGGGCTGACTGCGATCATGGTGGTGGAGTTGGTCAATCTGCTATTCGACGATGCACAGATCGCCTTGCACCAGCCACCGGAACACTTCATTCATCTGCGTTAAGGATCGACCCTCATGAAATACCGTCTGGGTAATGCGCGTGTTGACGCCCACCCTGAGAGCTGGATTGCGCCCAGTGCCGACCTGATCGGCAAGGTTCGCCTGGAGGCCGGTGCCAGCGTCTGGTTCGGCGCCGTGCTGCGCGGCGACAACGAGCTGATCCACATCGGCGAGAACAGCAACGTTCAGGACGGTAGCGTCCTGCACACCGACATGGGCTTTCCGCTGACCCTGGGCAAGGGCGTCACCGTCGGTCATAACGTGATGATGCACGGCTGTAGCGTCGACGATTACAGCCTGGTCGGTATCAATTCGGTGATTCTCAACGGTGCCAGGATCGGCAAGTACTGCATCATCGGCGCCAACAGCCTGATTCCCGAAGGCAAGGTGATTCCCGATGGCAGTCTGGTGATGGGCAGCCCGGGCAAAGTGGTGCGCGAGCTCACCGAGGCGCAGAAGAAGATGCTGGAGGCCGGCGCGGCTCATTACGTTCATAATGCGCAGCGCTATTCCCGTGAGCTGGTGCCTGATGATGACGAGTGATGTAGAAAAGCCGGTACGTTCGCCCTGCGTGCATGTGTGCGCGCTGGATGAGCAGGATATCTGCATTGGCTGTCAGCGCACGGTTGCCGAAATTACCCGTTGGGGCCGCATGGACAATGCCGAGCGCCGCGAGGTGCTGCAACGTTGCCTGGAGCGCGCCCGCGCTGCCGGGCTTTTAATGACTCCCTCCTGATTCACTGTTCGAGGAATACTCATGCCCCGTATTGGAACCCCTCTGTCGTCCTCCGCGACCCGTGTATTGCTGTGTGGTTGCGGCGAGCTTGGCAAGGAAGTGGTGATCGAACTGCAGCGCCTGGGCTGCGAAGTCATCGGTGTCGATCGCTACGCCAATGCGCCGGCCATGCAGGTGGCGCATCGCAGCCACGTCATCGATATGCTTGATGGCGCTGCCCTGCGTGCGGTGATCGAAAAAGAACAGCCGCACTACATCGTGCCGGAGATCGAGGCCATCGCCACCGCCACCCTGGTCGAGTTGGAGGCCGAGGGCTTCAACGTGGTGCCGACCGCGCGTGCGGCTCAGTTGACCATGAATCGTGAGGGCATTCGTCGCCTGGCGGCTGAAGAGCTGGGCCTGCCGACCTCGCCGTATCATTTCTCCGACACCTTCGAGGATTACGCTGCGGCGGTGAAGTCTGTTGGTTACCCCTGTGTGGTCAAACCGATCATGAGTTCCTCCGGCAAGGGCCAGAGCGTGCTCAAGAGCGACGCCGACCTGCAGCGCGCCTGGGACTACGCTCAGGAAGGCGGCCGTGCCGGCAAGGGGCGGGTGATCGTCGAGGGTTTCATTGACTTCGACTACGAAATCACCCTGCTCACCGTGCGTCATGTCGGTGGCACCAGTTTCTGCGCACCGATTGGTCATCGCCAGGAGAATGGCGACTATCAGGAGTCCTGGCAGCCGCAGCCAATGAGTTCGAAGGCGCTGGCCGAGTCCGAGCGCGTGGCGCTGGCGGTGACCGAAGCGCTGGGCGGGCGCGGTCTGTTCGGCGTCGAGCTGTTCGTCAAGGGCGACCAGGTCTGGTTCAGCGAAGTTTCACCGCGCCCGCACGACACCGGCCTGGTGACGCTGATCTCTCAGGAGCTGTCCGAGTTCGCCCTGCATGCGCGTGCCATTCTCGGCCTGCCAATCCCTGTGATTCGCCAGATGGGCCCGTCAGCCTCGGCGGTGATTCTGGTGGAGGGCAATTCGCAGCAGGCCAGCTTCGCCAACCTCGGCGCTGCGCTGAGCGAGGAAGACACGGCGCTGCGTTTGTTCGGCAAACCCGAAGTCAAAGGCCAGCGCCGCATGGGCGTGGCGCTGGCGCGTGACGAGTCTATCGAGGCTGCTCGTGCCAAGGCGCTGCGCAGCGCACAAGCGGTTCGCGTTCAGTTGTGAGTCGGCATGCGCTGTGGTGGCTGGCAACCTTGCCATTGCTGCCACTGGCGCTGCCTATGGCGCTGCACACCCGGCGTACGGCCTTGCGTCTGCCGGTTGCGCAGGGCGAGCCAAGCGGCACCGCTGCCGCGCATTTGGCGGGTGAGCCGTTACGCCTGCTGCTGATCGGTGAGTCGACTGTGGCGGGTGTCGGGGTTACCACCTTCGACCAGTCACTGGCGTCCTGTCTGGCAGTCGCCTTGGCCGAGCGGCTGGGGCGGCCGGTGTTCTGGCGCGCCTGTGGCGAGAACGGTATCACCGCCTCAGAGGCGCATGAGCGCTTGCTGTCATTGGCGTTGGCTGAACCGGCTGATTTGGCGCTACTGGTGTTCGGGGTCAACGACACCACGCACCTCACCTCAAGCCAGCGTTGGCTGCAGGCGCTTGCCAGTATGGCCAAGGCGTTGCAGGGGCAGGGCTGTCGCGTGGCGTTCAGTGGTGTACCGCCGTTGCAGCATTTCCGTGCCTTGCCCTGGTTGTTGCGGCACTTGCTGGGCTGGCGGGCCAGCTTGCTGGATCGTGAGCTGCAGGCGTTGGCGCTACACCTGGGGGCGCTGCATTGTGTGCTGGACCTGCCGTTCGAGGCTCATTACCTGGCCGAGGATGGCTATCACCCGTCTGCGGCGGGCTATCGGCAATGGGCTGCCGGCCTGGCCGAGCGCCTCACTCCGGCGCTGCTTCGTCCGTTTTGACCTTGGCCACCTGCCACACGCGCACGCTTTTCACCCGATTTTCCGCCGCCTGAAGAATCTCCAGGCGGTAGGGGCCGATCTTCAGGCACACGCTGCTGTCCGGGATGCTTTCCAGCGCTTCGGTGATCAGGCCGTTGAGGGTCTTGGGGCCGTCGCTGGGCAGGTGCCAGCCCAGGGTCTTGTTCACTTCGCGAATGTAGGCGGCGCCGTCGATGACCAGCGTGCCATCTTCCTGCGGGTGGATGTCGGGGCTGCGCAGGCTGTCCTGGTTGCTGAAGTCACCGACGATCTCTTCAAGGATGTCTTCCAGGGTGACGATGCCGATTACATCGCCATATTCGTCGACGACGATGCCAATACGCCGCTTCTGCTTCTGGAAGTTGATCAGCTGGGTCGCCAGTGGCGTGTTTTCCGGGATGAAGTAAGGCTCGTTGCAGGCCGCCAGCAGGGCGTCCTTGGTCAACTGGTTGTGGCTGAGCAGGCGGGCAATCTGGCGCATGTGCACCACGCCCTCGATCTGGTTGATGTCGCCACGGAACACCGGCAGGCGGGTGTGCGGCGTACTACGTAAATGGCCGAC
Source organism: uncultured Pseudomonas sp. (assembly GCA_964543555.1). Taxonomy (GTDB): domain Bacteria; phylum Pseudomonadota; class Gammaproteobacteria; order Pseudomonadales; family Pseudomonadaceae; genus Aquipseudomonas. Next base: position 626 of record CAZIZA010000204.1, on the reverse strand, counting down.
TATGGTTTCCAGGTCATCGTCGAGGTCGATGCCGGCCACTTCGTTGCGCGGGATCATGATGTCATCCACCGTGACCCGTTCCAGGTCGAGAATGCCCAGCAACATATTCTGGCGATTGACCGGCAACTCCGAGCCGGATTCACGCACCACGCTGCGCAGCTCTTCGGTGGACAGGCTGTCGCTGGCGCGCTGCGCGGGATCGACACCGAGCAGGCGCAACAGGCCATTGCTGATCGCGCCGGTCATCCAGACCACTGGGTAAAGCAGGCGCAGCAGCAGGCTGAGTACGCGGCTGGCGGGAAAGGCCACCAGTTCCGGGCGCAGCGCGGCCAGGGTCTTGGGTGTGATCTCGCCAAAGATCAGCACGATGATGGTCAGGCCGGCTGTGGCAATGGCAATGCCGGCTTCACCCCACAGGTCGACCGCCAGTACCGTGGCGATGGAGGCCGCGAGAATGTTGACCACATTGTTGCCGACCAGAATGGTGCCGAGCAGACGATCCGGGCGGTCCAGCAGGCGGGTGACGCGCCTGGCGCCGCTGTGTCCTTCCTTGGCCAGATGCTTGAGCCGGTAGCGATTGAGGCTGAGCATGCCGGTCTCGGAGCTGGAGAAGAACGCCGAGCAGA
>CAZIZA010000203.1:0-7063 GCA_964543555.1 uncultured Pseudomonas sp. | reverse complement strand
GTGCATCACCGCCTGACCGAGAAAGGCCTGCGTTGCGACTGCAACATCCTGGTGGAAACCGCCACCGCGCGTGACCCGCACCACTACGCCGTGCTGCTGGGCTTCGGCGCTTCGGCGGTGTATCCGTTCCTGGCTTACGAAGTGCTGGGCGACCTGATCCGCACTGGTGAAGTGCTGGGCGATCTGTACGAAGTCTTCAAGTACTACCGCAAGGGCATCTCCAAAGGCCTGCTGAAGATCCTGTCGAAGATGGGTATCTCCACGGTCGCGTCCTACCGCGGTGCGCAGCTGTTCGAGGCCGTCGGTCTGGCCGATGAAGTCACCGAACTGTGCTTCCGGGGTGTGGCCAGCCGCATCCAGGGCGCGCGTTTCGTCGATATCGAAAGCGAGCAGAAGCTGCTGTCCCAGGAGGCCTGGAACAACCGCAAGTCGATCCAGCAGGGTGGCCTGCTCAAGTTCGTCTACGGCGGCGAATACCACGCCTACAACCCGGACGTGGTGCGCACGCTGCAGGAAGCTGTGCAGCAGGGCAACTACGAGAAGTACAAGGCATACTCGACGCTGGTCGACACCCGTCCGGTATCGATGATCCGCGACCTGCTCAAGGTCAAGGAATCCGCCACGCCGATCAGCCTCGACGAAGTCGAGCCGCTGCAGTCGATCTTCAAGCGTTTCGACGCCGCCGGTATCTCCCTCGGCGCGCTGTCGCCGGAGGCGCACGAGGCGCTGGCCGAGGCGATGAACCGCCTGGGTGGTCGCTCCAACTCTGGTGAGGGCGGCGAAGACCCAGCCCGCTACGGCACCATCAAGAGCTCGAAGATCAAGCAGGTGGCCACCGGCCGCTTTGGCGTGACCCCGGAATACCTGGTCAACGCCGAAGTACTGCAGATCAAGGTGGCCCAGGGCGCCAAGCCTGGTGAGGGCGGCCAACTGCCGGGCGGCAAGGTCAACGGTCTGATCGCCAAGCTGCGCTACGCGGTGCCGGGCGTCACCCTGATTTCGCCGCCGCCGCACCACGATATCTACTCGATCGAAGACCTGGCGCAACTGATCTATGACCTCAAGCAGGTCAACCCGAAGGCGCTGGTGTCAGTCAAGCTGGTGGCGGAAGCCGGTGTCGGTACCATCGCCGCCGGCGTGGCCAAGGCCTACGCTGACCTGATCACCATTTCCGGTTACGACGGCGGTACTGGCGCATCGCCGCTGACCTCCATCCGCTATGCCGGCGCGCCGTGGGAACTGGGCCTGGCCGAGACGCATCAGACCCTGCGCGGCAACGACCTGCGCGGCAAGGTGCGGGTACAGACCGACGGTGGTCTGAAGACCGGCCTGGACGTGATCAAGGCAGCCATCCTCGGCGCCGAGAGCTTCGGCTTCGGTACTGCGCCGATGGTAGCCCTGGGCTGCAAATACCTGCGCATCTGCCACCTGAACAATTGCGCCACCGGCGTGGCCACGCAGAACGACAAGCTGCGTAAGGATCACTTCATCGGCACCGTCGAGATGGTGATGAACTTCTTCACCTACGTCGCCGAGGAAACCCGCGAGTGGTTGGCCAAGCTGGGTGTGCGTAGCCTGGAAGAGCTGATCGGGCGTACCGACCTGCTCGAAGTGCTGCCGGGCGAAACCGCCAAGCAGGGCAACCTGGATCTGTCGCCGTTGCTGGCCAGCGCCCATATCCCGGCTGACAAGCCGCAGTTCTGCCAGGTGCCGAAGAACCCGCCGTTCGACGAAGGCCTGCTGGCCGAGAAGATGGTGGACATGGCCAAGGACGCCATCGCTGGCAAGACCGGCGGTGAATTCGAGCTGAACATCGGCAACTGCGACCGTTCCATCGGTGCGCGTGTTTCCGGTGAGATCGCCCGCGTGCATGGCAACCAGGGCATGAATGACGCGCCGATCACCTTCCGCTTCAAGGGCACTGCCGGGCAGAGCTTCGGCGTGTGGAACGCTGGTGGTCTGCACCTGCGTCTGGAAGGCGACGCCAACGACTACGTCGGCAAGGGCATGACCGGCGGCAAGATCGTCATCACCCCGCCTGCCGGCAGCCCGTTCGCCACCGAGGACAGCGCCATCATCGGCAACACCTGCCTGTACGGCGCCACCGGCGGCAAGCTGTTCGCCACCGGCACTGCGGGTGAGCGTTTCGCTGTGCGTAACTCCGGCGCCCATGCTGTCGTGGAAGGCACTGGTGACCACTGCTGCGAGTACATGACCGGCGGTTTCGTCTGCGTACTGGGCAAGACCGGCTACAACTTCGGCTCGGGCATGACCGGTGGTTTCGCCTACGTACTCGACATGGACAACGGCTTCTACGACCGCGTCAACCACGAGCTGGTGGAAATCCAACGCATCAACAACGAGGCGATGGAGGCTTACCGCAGCCACCTGGAAAGCGTGCTGGCCGAGTATGTCGAGGAAACCGGTAGCGAGTGGGGGCAGAACCTGCTGGAAAATCTGGACGATTACCTGCGCAAGTTCTGGCTGGTGAAACCGAAAGCGGCCAGCCTGAAGTCGCTGCTATCCAGCACCCGTGCCAACCCACAGTAAAGCCGCAAGCGGCAAGCCCCAGGCTGCAAGTCATAAGCAGCTCCGGGCTTGCCGATCCAACGTGATTGTCTTGCAGCTTGCAGCTTGATGCTTGCCGCTGCTGTTATGAGGTAATGCAATGACTGAACGTCTGAATAACGACTTCCAGTTCATCGAAGTCGGGCGCAAAGACCCGAAGAAGAAACTGCTGCGTCAGCGCAAGAAGGAATTCGTCGAGATCTACGACAACTTCAAGCCGGCGCAAGCTGCCGACCAGGCGCATCGCTGCCTGGGCTGCGGCAACCCGTATTGCGAGTGGAAGTGCCCGGTACACAACTTCATTCCGAACTGGCTCAAGCTGGTCTCGGAAGGCAACATCCTGGCTGCCGCCGAGCTTTCGCACCAGACCAACACCCTGCCGGAAGTCTGCGGCCGCGTGTGCCCGCAGGATCGCCTCTGCGAAGGTGCCTGCACCCTCAATGACGGTTTCGGCGCGGTGACCATCGGCTCGGTGGAGAAGTACATCACCGACACCGCCTTTGCCATGGGCTGGCGTCCGGACATGTCCAAGGTCAAACCGACCGGCAAGCGTGTCGCGGTGATCGGTGCCGGCCCGGCCGGCCTGGGCTGCGCCGACGTGCTGGTGCGCAACGGCGTGACCCCGGTAGTGTTCGACAAGAACCCGGAAATCGGTGGCCTGCTGACCTTCGGCATCCCCGAGTTCAAGCTGGAAAAGACCGTGCTCAGCCGCCGCCGTGAAGTCTTCACCGGCATGGGCATCGAGTTCCGCCTGAATACCGAGATCGGCAAGGATATCGGCATGGATGAATTGCTCGCCGAATTCGATGCCGTATTTATGGGCATGGGCACCTACACCTACATGAAAGGTGGCTTCCCGGGCGAAGACCTGCCGGGCGTCTATGACGCGCTGGACTTCCTCATCGCCAACGTCAACCGCAACCTCGGTTTCGAGAAGTCGCCGGAAGACTTCATCGACATGAAGGGTAAGCGCGTCGTGGTGCTGGGTGGTGGCGACACCGCGATGGACTGCAACCGCACCTCGATCCGTCAGGGCGCCAAGGCCGTGACCTGCGCCTACCGCCGTGACGAAGAGAACATGCCGGGTTCGCGCAAGGAAGTGAAAAACGCCAAGGAAGAGGGCGTGAAGTTCCTCTTCAACCGCCAGCCCATCGCCATCGTCGGCGACGGCAAGGTGGAAGGCATCAAGGTGGTCGAGACCCGTCTCGGCGAGCCGGATGCCCGTGGCCGCCGCAGCCCCGAGCCGATCCCGGGTTCCGAGGAAGTCATCCCGGCCGAGGCCGTGCTGATCGCCTTCGGTTTCCGTCCGAGCCCGGCGCCCTGGTTCGAGCAGTTCGAGATCCAGACCGACAGCCAAGGCCGCGTCGTGGCGCCCGAGCAGTCGCAGTTCAAGCACCAGACCAGCAACCCGAAGATTTTCGCCGGTGGCGACATGGTGCGCGGTTCTGACCTGGTGGTGACGGCGATCTTCGAGGGGCGGAACGCCGCCGAAGGGATCCTCGACTACCTGGGCGTCTAAGCTACTGCGCTCGGCCATGCTGCGTTGAAAGCAGGCTCGGAATGCTCATGTACAGCTCGTACAGTCGCCCGCGACTCCGACCGTTCCTCGCCTGCTTGATTCGCTGGCGCTCACCCTTCGGGCCAGCCTTCGGCTGTTACTCCCGTTGGTCGTTGCGCCTTGCCTGACCTTCGCTCGTTACGCTTAGCAATTAGGTAAATGCCCGAGACAAATCGTCGCGATGGATAAAAGGCACGGCACCCGCCGTGCCTTTTGTTTTGCGCTCTGCGAAAATGCCCGCACTTTTTTCTAGGACTCTGCCATGACCGCCCTGAAGAACGACCGTTTCCTGCGTGCCCTGCTCAAGCAACCCGTGGACGTCACGCCGATCTGGATGATGCGCCAAGCCGGTCGCTATCTGCCGGAATACCGCGCGACCCGGGCCAAGGCCGGCGACTTCGTGAGCCTGATGAAGAACCCGGAACTGGCCTGCGAGGTCACCATCCAGCCGCTGGATCGCTACCCGCAACTGGATGCGGCGATCCTCTTCTCCGACATCCTCACCATCCCCGACGCCATGGGCCAGGGCCTGTACTTCGAGACGGGCGAAGGTCCGCGTTTCAAGAAGGTGATCAGCAACCTGGCCGATGTCGAGGCACTGCCGATCACCGATGCCGAGAAGGATTTGGGCTATGTGATGGAGGCCGTGCGTACCATCCGCCGCGAGCTAAACGGCCGGGTGCCGCTGATCGGCTTCTCCGGCAGCCCGTGGACGCTGGCCACCTACATGGTCGAAGGCGGTTCGTCGAAGGACTTCCGCAAGACCAAGGCCATGCTCTACGACAACCCGCAAGCCCTGCACGCGTTGCTCGACAAGCTGGCGCAGTCGGTCACCGCTTATCTGAACGGGCAGATCCTGGCCGGTGCGCAGGCGGTGCAGATCTTCGACTCCTGGGGGGGCGCGCTGTCGGCTGCAGCCTATCAGGAGTTCTCCCTGGCCTACATGAAGCAGATCGTCGATGGCCTGATCCGCGAGCACGACGGGCGTCGTGTGCCGGTGATCCTGTTCACCAAGGGCGGTGGCCTGTGGCTCGAATCCCTGGCTGACACCGGCGCTGAGGCGCTTGGCCTGGACTGGACGTGCGACATCGGCAGCGCCCGCGCCCGTGTCGGTGCCAAGGTTGCCCTGCAGGGCAACATGGACCCGGCGGTGCTCTACGCCAAGCCGGCGGCGATTCGTACCGAGGTGGCGCGCATCCTGGCCGCCTACGGCGCCGGCAGCGGCCATGTGTTCAACCTTGGCCACGGCATCACCCCGGAAGTCGACCCGGCTCACGCGCGCGCTTTCTTCGAGGCCGTACACGAGTTGTCGGCGCAGTATCACCAGTGATGTATAAAAAAGCCCGGCATTGCCGGGCTTTTTTAATTAGAGGCCTGCGCGGTACTTGGTATCGACCTTGCGCTTTTCCAGCGTGTACTGAGTGATATCGAGCTGACCACTGCCTAACCTATCATCCAGCTCCTGCATGTCACGCTCGTGCAGCTTGGCAACGTGGGCTTTGGTCACGTTGTAATTGATGGCGCGAGAGGCATCATAGCCGCTGACGGGATCCCAGAGGATGGACAGTGGCCAGAACAGCAGGTTGACCACGCCATAGCCGTATTCGCGGCCGTAGAATGATCCGCCGCCCGGCAACAGACCAAGCGCTGCACCGGTGCCTGGGCTCTTCTCCTGAATGGCCAGGCCACGGGCTTCATAGGAGTCGAGTTCAGCTTTCTGTGCGGAGTTCAGTCCGCTGGCGCAGCCTGTAGTGATTACCAGAAGACTGCCGATCAAAAGTGTACGCAGGTACTGCATTACATGTCCTTGATTTTAATAGATGTCCTGATGTGCGCGGTGGCGCGAGCGCAAACTATCATGCGTGATGGCGTTTAGCTACCCGTTGTGGGTTTCGTTTGATGCCTCGCGCTTGTCACAGCCTTTGCATAGAATCCAGGGTCACTCAGGCTCAGGGAGATGTGCGATGCGACGTGTGGTGTTCAACCAGAAGGGCGGCGTTGGCAAGTCCAGTATCGCGTGCAACCTGGCTGCGGTCAGTGCGGCGCAGGGGTATCGCACCCTGTTGATCGATTTGGATGCCCAGGCCAATTCGACCCATTACCTCACCGGGCTGACCGGCGAGGAGATTCCCATGGGTATTGCCGACTTCTTCAAGCAGACCCTGGCCTCCGGTCCGTTCGCCAAGAAGGGCAAGGTCGATATCTACGAAACGCCCTTCGATAACCTGCATGTGGTCACCGCCACGGCAGAGCTGGCCGAGCTACAGCCCAAGCTGGAGCAGAAGCACAAGATCAACAAGCTGCGCAAATTGCTCGATGAACTGGCCGAGGACTACGACCATATCTACCTGGATACGCCGCCAGCGCTGAACTTCTACACGGTTTCAGCCTTGATCGCGGCTGATCGTGTGCTGATTCCCTTCGATTGCGACAGTTTTTCGCGCAACGCCCTGTATGGCCTGCTGGCCGAGATCGCAGAGCTGAAGGAGGATCACAACGAGGATCTGGAGGTAGAGGGAATCGTGGTCAACCAGTTCCAGCCGCGCGCGACCTTGCCGCAGCAGTTACTGGGCGAGCTGATTGCAGAAGGGCTGCCGGTGTTGCCGGTGAACCTGATGAGTTCGGTGAAGATGCGCGAATCGCACCAGGTCTGCACGCCGCTGATCCATCTGGATGCACGGCACAAGCTGACTCAGCAATTCGTCGACCTGCATGACTTGCTCAACGCCGGTTGAGAATGGAAAGGCGCCTGGAGGCGCCTTTTCTTGTGCGACTGCCGCTAGCGCACTACGAACACGTCGCAGGGCGCCTTATGCAGGAAGTGCTGCGCCAGGCTGCCCAATAGCGCTTGAGAGAAGGCGCTACGGCCGTGGCTGCCGAGCACCAGCAGTTCTGCTCGACGCGTCTTGATCTGCTCCTGCAGGGTGCGCAGGATGC
>CAZIZA010000202.1:0-7112 GCA_964543555.1 uncultured Pseudomonas sp. | reverse complement strand
TCCTTGCAGCGCTGGCTGTAGACCAGGCTGGCGCGATCCGGGCGCTTGCCGGCCACGCCGCCCGGAGTGTAGGCGTCGTCGCTACGAATCTTCTTGTCCGCAGTGTAGCGGTTGATCATCGAGTCCATGTTGCCCGCCGCCACGCCGAAGAACAGGTTCGGCTCGCCGAGCTTCATGAAGTCGTCTTTGCTGCGCCAATCCGGCTGGGCAATGATGCCAACACGGAAGCCCTGCGCTTCGAGCAGACGACCGATGATGGCCATACCGAACGAAGGATGATCGACGTAGGCATCACCGGTGACGATGATGATGTCGCAACTGTCCCAGCCGAGCTGATCCATCTCTTCCCGGCTCATCGGCAGGAAGGGCGCAGGCCCGAAACATTCGGCCCAGTATTTGGGATAGTCGAACAGCGGCTTGGCGGCTTGCATATTTTTTGATCAATTGGCTATCACGAAGGGCGCGGATAATAGCACAAATATTGACCAAACCAGACCAATACGCTGGGTTTTATGGCGTGTACGCACTGCAAAAGCGTCTCGGCCGTAACCGGCCAATGACGCATGCCGCAGCCGCGAGAATTGGCCAGCACAGCAATAAATAGCGCCCTCACACCCTCGCAGTAGCCAAACGCCATATTTGTTTTCGTCCACCTACACGCCTGTGCATATACTCAGGCATTCGGCCAGCTGTTTTCGGGATAACCATGCTACAGCGCTATGCCTTACTGCTCGTCCTTATGCTGGGCCTGTCGACCTCAGGCCTGGCACAGGCATCCGTGATCCTTACCGACGCCAGCAGCGGCATGCGGCTCAATGCCCACATCGAACTGCTGGAAGACGACCAGGGCACGCTGACCATCGAGGATGTCGCCGCCCCTGAGCTGCAGCCACGCTTTCAACCGGCCAATGGCCGTGCCAGCGTCGGCCAGAGCCTCAATCCATGGTGGATCAAGCTCACCCTGCAACGCGATATGCATGCCCCTGCCCGCTGGGTGCTGGAAGTGGGCTCGGTGACGCAACTCGACCTGCAGCTCTACCAGCCCGATGGCCGGGGTGGCTGGCGGGTGCGTCAATCCGGCGAGCGCGTCGCCTTCAGCGAGAATCGTGACCATCCCTATAGGCGCATGGTGTTCGACCTGGCAGCCCTGGGCGAACAGCCCACGACCTTCTACCTGCGCGCCTTCGATCCGGCCGGTAACTCGTTTCCACTGCGTATCTGGCAGCTCGACGACCTCACACAACTGGCTGCACGCGAAAACCTTGGGCTTGGCGCTATTTATGGTGTGGTCTTCGCACTGCTGCTGTACAACCTGTTCATCCTCATTTCGCTGCGCGATAAGGCCTACTTCTGGTACGTACTGACCACTGCCTTCGCCTTGTTGTTCATCATGAGCATGACAGGCCATGGCGCCCAGTACCTGTGGCCGAACCATGCGGTACCAGCCTGGCTCGATCGCATTACCCTGCCCTCGCTATGGGGGCTGTTCGCCAGCCGATTTACCCAGACGCTGCTGCAAACGCACGTTCACGTACGCTGGGCGCATCATCTGCTGAACATGGCCTGCGTGATCTACCTCATCGCCATCGCCCTGACCCTGTTCGATCAACGTCACATGGCCGCCTGGGCCATTGCCCTGCTCTCGCTGACCAGTATCCCTGCAGCCCTGGGCAGCGCTGTGATCCGCTGGCGCCAGGGTTTCTTCCCGGCTCAGCTGTATCTCTATGGTTACGGCCTGGTTCTGGGCAGCATCTCCATTCTTCTGCTCCGTACAACCGGACTGCTGCAACCAGCTGAGTGGAACGCCTATATATTCCCGCTGGCCGTGGCTGCCGAATCCATCCTGTTCTCCTTCGCCCTGGCGTACCGCATCCAGATACTCAAGCAGGAGCGAGCGCTCGCATTGCAACAGGCGGATCGCGAAAAGACAGCGCGCCTGGCTCAGTTGCAGGCCAGTGCTGACGAACTACAGAGCGCAGTCACCCTGCGCACCGCCCAACTCGCCGCTACCAACGAGCAACTGCGTGAACGCGAGCGGGCACTGCAACATGCGGCCTTCCATGACTCGCTGACCGAACTGCCCAACCGTCGTTACCTCGTCGAGCGCTGCGAATCAGCGATGGCTCACGCCGAGCGACACACAGAGAGCTTAGCCCTGCTGCTGATCGATCTGGATCATTTCAAGCCAATCAATGACCGCTTCGGACACGCAGCCGGCGATCTGATGCTGCAGGTGATCGCCAAACGCCTGCGCGAGCACGTACGCGCCGGTGATGCGGTGGCACGACTGGGTGGAGACGAATTTGCCGCACTGATTTGTGGCAGCGATGCCGAAAGTCAGGCCCGAGAAATTGCCGAGCGCCTGCTAGCCGAACTGGCCGCGCCCGTGCTTTACGGTACCGAAAACCTGCGCGTGACCATCAGTATCGGCGCCGCCCTCTTTCCGCAGCACGCAAAGCACTTCACGGACCTCTACAAAGCTGCAGATTCAGCCCTCTACCGCGTGAAGGAGCTGGGACGCTCAGGCTCACGCGTACATGGCGATGATGGTGAACTGACTGATCAGGCGTGCCTGCAACTGGATGTCCTGAGAGTCCCCAGCGGCCTGGTTTAACAAGCAGACCAGTGCTCCTCCGAGAGGATGATGGCAAGGCGGCTCACCCTGGCGCAGACCCGCTTAGCCGATATAACGCCGCGGAACCCGGGCAGTGACCCTGGTCAGCAATTCATAGCCAAGGGTGCCGCAGGCTGCCGCCACTTCATCCACGGGCAGCGTGCTGCCCCATAGCTCAACCGGCGAATCGATATCCGCTTCAGGCAGGTCAGTGATATCCACTGCCAGCATATCCATCGACACCCTGCCCACCAGCCCGACACGCCGCCCTCCGACCAGTACCGGCGTGCCGCTGCGCGCATGGCGCGGATAACCATCGGCATAACCGCAGCTCACCGTGGCAATCCGCGAGGGCCGCTCGGCCACCCAGGTCGCGCCATAACCGACACTTTCACCAACAGCTACTTCACGCACGGCGATCACCCGCGCTGCCAGGGTCATGGCCGGCTTCAGCCCCAGTTCGCGCGTGCTCAGCTCCGCGAACGGCGTGGCGCCGTAGAGCATGATGCCGGGGCGCAACCAATCCATATGCGCAGCGGGAATGGTCAGCACGGCCGCCGAGTTGGCCAGCGAGCGATGATTGAAATCCAGATCCAGCAGATCAAGAAAGTGCTCGACCTGCTGCTCAGTCAAAGGGTGACCACGCTCATCGGCACAGGCGAAATGGCTGAGCAGATTGAGCTCGGCGATCTGGGAGGCGTCCTCCAGCCGCGCATGCCACTGGCGCAAACTGGCGGAATCGAAACCCAGGCGGTGCATGCCCGAATCGAGCTTGAGCCAGACGTTGAGCGGACGCACCAGCTCACTCGCCATCAACGCTTCGGCCTGCACCTCGCTCTGCACCACCAGATCGAGCCCCAACTGTGCAGCGATGGCGTACTCGCTGGCCTCGAAGCACCCCTCGAGCAGCAGAATACGGGCCTCAGCATGCATGGCCCGTACTTCTGCGGCCTCTTCCAGGCAGGCCACGGCAAAACCATCGGCAACGTCATGCAACGCTGTCACCACCTCGCGTACGCCATGCCCATAGGCATTGGCCTTGACCACGGCAAACGCCTGCCGCCCGGGCGCACAGCGCTTGGCAACCGTGTAGTTATGAGCAATGGCGGAGAGATCGACAATGGCAGCAAGCGGACGCATGAAAGAGGCCTGAACAAAAGACGGGCGCCCATCTTAACCGCTGGACGCCCGTTTTCATTGACCTGGCGCGTAGCCCGAATGTAATCCCGGGGCCTTTGCGCCGAAAGTTGCGGATTTCATCCGCGCGACAGAATGTGCTAGCGCGACGCCCGGACGGTGAAGCTCATTCATCCTCGAACTGGTAGCTACCCGGTGCAAGATTCTCGAAGCGCGAATACTTACCGAGGAAGGCCAGCCGGGCAGTGCCCAGCGGGCCGTTACGCTGCTTGCCAATGATGATCTCGGCTACGCCCTTGTATTCGGTCTCAGGGTGATACACCTCGTCGCGATAGACGAACAGGATGATGTCGGCATCCTGCTCGATCGCACCGGATTCGCGCAGGTCAGAGTTGATCGGGCGCTTGTTGGGGCGCTGTTCGAGACCACGGTTAAGCTGTGACAGGGCGATGACTGGGCAGTTGAATTCCTTGGCCAACCCTTTGAGCGAGCGCGAAATCTCGGAAATCTCGTTGACCCGACTATCACCGCTGGAGCCGGGAATCTGCATCAACTGCAGGTAGTCGACCATGATCAGGCCGATCTCGCCATGCTCGCGTGCCAGCCGCCGGGTACGCGCACGCATTTCGCTGGGAGAGATACCGGCGGTGTCGTCGATGAACAGTTTGCGATCGTTGAGCAGGTTGACCGCACTGGTCAGCCGCGGCCAGTCGTCATCATCGAGCTGACCGGCACGCACCTTGGTCTGGTCGATGCGCCCCAGGGATGCGAGCATACGAATCACGATGGATTCCGACGGCATCTCCAGCGAATAGACGAGAATCGCCTTGTCGCTGCGCATCAGCGCGTTCTCCACCAGGTTCATCGCGAAGGTGGTCTTACCCATCGATGGACGACCGGCAACGATAATCATATCGGCCGGTTGAAGACCACTGGTCAGGTTATCCAGGTCATCAAAACCGGTGGACAGACCGGTGATCGCGTCGCCGTTATTGAACAGCGTATCGATACGGTCGATGGCCTTGACCAGGATGTCGTTGATGCCCACCGGCCCACCGGTCTTGGGGCGGTCTTCGGCGATCTGGAAAATCAGCCGTTCCGCTTCGTCGAGAATCTCCTCGCCGGTGCGGCCTTCCGGTGCGTAGGCACTGTCGGCAATCTCGTTGCTGATGCTGATCAGTTTGCGCAGGGTGGCGCGCTCACGAATGATCTGCGCATAGGCCTTGATGTTGGCCACCGACGGCGTGTTCTTCGCCAGCTCGGCGAGATAGGCCAGGCCACCGACCTGCGATAACTGCCCCTCTTTGTCCAACTGCTCGGACAGGGTCACCACGTCGAAAGGTTCGTTTCGCTCAGCCAGTTTGAAGATGGCACGAAAGATCAACCGGTGATCATGACGATAGAAATCGACATCCGACACGCCATCGAGCACGCGCTCCCAGGCATTGTTGTCGAGCATCAAACCGCCCAGCACCGCCTGTTCCGCCTCGATGGAGTGCGGTGGCACTTTCAGGGCGGCAGTCTGCAGGTCGTACTGTTCGGGAATACTGATGTCGTTCATAGGCTCGGGGCAAAAATGCTGCAATAGAAAAAACAAAGGGCACGGATCGCAAAGCGATACCGTGCCCGATTGTCAGCAGACCCGCACCTGAGCGCAAGCCCGCCTGGCGGCTGCCAGCTAGAGTCTGTTCATGACCTCGCGAGCTAGAGCCCTGCAAGGCGAAGGTGGGTGAGCAAGCGCAGTTTACGAGTAGTAAATGAGCATTGCGAACCCACTTTCAACGCAGCAGGGCCGACGCGCAGCAGATCATGGGCGGGCTCTTAGGCGGCGACCACGATCACCTTAACGGTGGCTTCAACGTCGGTGTGCAGGTGCAGAGCGACGTCGTATTCGCCGACCTGACGGATAGTACCGTTAGGCAGACGAACCTCAGCCTTGGCCACTTCAACGCCGGAGGCGGTCAGGGCGTCAGCGATATCGTGGGTACCGATCGAACCGAACAGTTTGCCTTCATCGCCAGCGGTGGCGGTGATGGTGACTTCCAGCTCAGCCAGCTGAGCAGCGCGAGCTTCGGCAGAAGCCTTCTTCTCGGCAGCCGCTTTTTCCAGCTCGGCGCGACGTGCTTCGAAAGCAGCAACGTTGGCTTCGGTGGCAGCGGTAGCTTTGCCTTGCGGCAGCAGGAAGTTACGGCCGTAACCGGCTTTAACGTTCACTTTGTCGCCCAGGTTGCCCAGATTGGCGATTTTTTCCAGCAGGATGACTTCCATTTGGGTCTTACCTCTTAACTTTTAACCTTCACCGTTCGCAGAGCCCGGGCCGTTCTTGCGCGCCAGGCGACCGCGAAAATCAAACAGACTGTCGACAACGGCTAGCAAACAGATCAGGTTCGCGGCCATCAGTAACGCCACATACAACCCTATCGACCAAAAGCTCGATAGTTGCTTCATCGCTATAAGGCCGTGCCCTAACGCTAGACCAGCCAGCATCAGCGGCAACATACAGACCAGGGTAAACGCCCACCCTGCATCCCCAAGCAATGACGGCGCCAAAAACACACCTGCGATCAATGCAAGTGCAAACGGCACCGGTAGGCGGATGTGGCGAAATTCCTCACCAAAACCACCCGGGTTGTACAACGACGCTTGCCAGTAACGCGCCAAAACCAGACTCAGGATGCTCATCGTCAACAACGAGAACGTCATGAGACCGCTCAGGAGCGGTACAAGCGATACCTGTTGCATGCTCTGAAGCTGCTCGCTACTGGGTCCTCCGGCGGACTGCGCAGGCAGTTCAGCAAAGGCTTGTCGAAACACTTCGGCCATCGCCTCAAGGTTTTCAACCAGCGCAACACTGACCACCAGCGCAAACACCACGCCAATTGGCACCAACGCCATCAGAACTCGGACCCAAGAGGCACTGCGGCGCAGAACCTGCGCCAGCGCCAGCGTACCCAGCACTACCATCAACACACTCGGATCACCGAGGTAGCAGAAGTAAGCGGCGGGCAACACTGCCCAGATCACGATACCGAGCGCATCACTCAAGCCTCTGCGCAGTAGCACCAGGGCACCTGCAGCAGCGCCTAACCAGGCAAACAACGGCACAATGGCCGATCCCACCACCACGAGGGTGGCCTGCATACGGCCGCGCATGATGTATTCAGCCAGGGCGCGCATGCGATCTATTCCTTAACTCTTGTCGACTGTCCGGTCTCAGCGGCCGTGGCTGTCGGTGTAGGGCAGCAGGGCCAGGAAGCGGGCGCGCTTGATAGCGGTAGCCAGCTGACGCTGATAACGAGCTTTGGTACCGGTGATGCGGCTGGGAACGATCTTGCCGTTCTCGGTCAGGTACTGGCGAAGC
>CAZIZA010000201.1:0-7123 GCA_964543555.1 uncultured Pseudomonas sp. | reverse complement strand
ACGAACTGCGCAAAGCTGGACTGAAGGTGACTCTTCCACGAGTCAAAATCCTGCAGATGCTCGATAACGCCGAACATCGCCACATGAGTGCCGAGGATGTCTACAAGGCGCTGATGGAGGCTGGCGAGGATGTCGGTCTGGCCACCGTATACCGCGTGTTGACTCAGTTCGAGGCGGCAGGCTTGGTGGTACGGCACAATTTCGATGGCGGCCATGCCGTGTTCGAGCTTGCTGACAGCGGCCATCACGACCATATGGTTTGTGTTGATTCCGGTGAGGTAATCGAGTTCTTCGACTCCGAGATCGAGAAGCGCCAGAAGGAAATCGTCAAGGAGCACGGCTTCGAACTGGTTGACCACAATCTGGTGCTGTACGTACGCAAGAAGAGCTGATGCTTCTGCGGCCATGAAAAAGGCGACCTTCGGGTCGCCTTTTTGCTTTCAAGTGGCCCGGATGCACGCCGGGCTGTTCTTGATCAGGCCGCCTGGGCGTTGGTGACCATCTTGCGCGCGTGGGCCAGGGATTCATCTGTCAGGTCAACGCCGCCGAGCATGCGGGCGATTTCTTCGACGCGGCCGCTCTCGTCCAGTTTGCTGACCGCCGTGGAGGTGGCGTCCTCACCACGGCGCTTATGTACGAACAGATGTTGGTGACCCTGCGCAGCCACCTGCGGCAGGTGAGTGACGCATAGCACCTGTCCGCGCTCGCCCAGGCGGCGCAGGAGTTGGCCGACCACCTCCGCTGTGGGGCCGCCGATCCCGACGTCCACCTCGTCAAATACCAGTGTGGGAACGCGCGAGGTCTGTGCGGTGATCACCTGAATGGCCAGGCTGATGCGCGACAGTTCGCCACCCGAAGCCACCTTGGCCAGGCCACGTAGCGGCTGGCCGGGGTTGGCGCTGACCAGAAATTCCACACTTTCCAGGCCGTTGGCGTGGGGCTCTTCGCTGTTCAGTGCTTGCAGTTGAATGCTGAAGCGCCCGCCAGGCATGCCCAATGCCTGCATTTCCTGCTCCACGGCAGCGGCCAGGCGTTCTGCTGCCTTGCTGCGCAGCGTACTGAGTTCTGTGGCCTTTTCCTGATAGTGGCGCTCATAGGCAGCCAGCTCCTCGCTCAGGCGCTCACTGGCCTGATCATCTGCATTCAGGCCTTCCAGTTCATCGAACAGTTGCTGCTGCAGGGCTGCCAGTTCGCTGGGCTGAATGCGATGCTTGCGTGCCAGGGTATAAATGGTGTCCAGGCGTTCTTCGAGAAACTGCTGGCGCTGCGGGTCGGCATCGAAGTGGTCGACGAAGCGGTTCAGTTCGCCGACCGCTTCTTCAATCTGGATCTGCGCGCTGGCCAGCAGGTTGCTCGCTTCGCCAAGTGCGCCACCCTGGCCGCCAAATGCGCCGAGGCGGTTCAGGCTGGCGGTGAGTGCTGACAGCACGTTTCCGGCGTCGCTCTCGCTGCACAGATCGAGCACCTGGCGGCAGGCGCCGAGGAGTGCCTCGGCATTGCTCAGGGCCTTGTGTTCCTGTTCCAGCTGTTCCAGTTCGTTGTCGCCCAGCGCCAGATTTTCCAGCTCTTCCAGCTGATAGCTGAGCAGTTGATGGCGGGCGCGCTGTTCGTCGCCCTGGCTGGAAATACGCTCCAGTTCATTGCGCGTCTGTTTCCAGCGCTGTGCGGCGAGTTGCACCTGGCGCGCCAGGTCCTGGCTGCCAGCGTATTCGTCAAGCAGGCGACGGTGGGTGTCGGTTTTGAGCAGTGACTGATGCTCGTGCTGGCTATGAATGTCGATGATCAGCTCGCCCAGCGCCTTCAGGTCGGCCTGCGGGCAGGGGCTACCGTTGATGTAGCCGCGTGAGCGACCTTCGGCGGTGATCACCCGGCGCAGGATGCACGGGCCGTCGTTGTCCAGATCGCGTTCGGCGAGCCAGGCGCGGGCTTCGGGAATGTCCGCCAGATCGAAGCTGGCAAGGATGTCCGCCTTGTCACTGCCGGGGCGTACCACGCCGCTGTCGGCGCGATCACCCAGACACAGGCCCAGTGCGTCGAGCATGATCGACTTGCCGGCGCCGGTTTCGCCGCTGATGGCGCTCATGCCGGCGTCCAGTTCGAGATCCAGATGGTCGACGATGGCGTAGTTGTGAATGGACAGGTGCACCAGCATGGCGAACGCTCCCGAGTTGATGTCTGGTTATTTATACAGTGTTTTTTCTTTTCCTGGCAATCCTCCTCTATCGCCCCTTGAAACCTGTGGAATTGACTCCATATAGGCGGCAGGTGCGCGGGCTGGAGCCGCGCTGAATGATTCGAGAGGAGATAGGCATGGCTGACGAACAGAACCTGGACACGCAGAACCCCGAACCTCAGGCGGCCGAAAGTGCCGTGCCGAGCGATGATCTGGCGGCTCGCGTACAGGCCCTGGAAGAGCAGCTGGCTGCTGCGCAGGATCAGTCGCTGCGCGTAGCGGCCGAGCTGCAGAACGTGCGCCGCCGCGCCGAGCAGGATGTAGAGAAGGCGCACAAGTTCGCCCTGGAGAAATTCGCCAACGATCTGCTGCCGGTGGTCGACAGCCTTGAGCGCGGCCTGGAGCTGTCCAGCCCGGATGACGGGGCCATCAAGGCTGTGCGTGAGGGCATGCAGCTGACACTCAAGCTGTTCCTCGACACCCTGGCGCGTCATCAGCTGGAGGCGATCGAGCCGCACGGTGCGCCGTTCAACCCGGAGCATCACCAGGCCATGGCCATGGAAGAAAGCATCCATGCCGAGCCGAACTCGGTGCTCAAGGTGTTCCAGAAGGGCTATCTGCTCAACGGTCGCCTGCTGCGCCCGGCCATGGTCGTGGTCAGCAAGGCGCCGACCACGCCGCCGCCGTCGATCGACGAGCAGGCTTGAAATTTTCGGGGGCGACCCCATTTTTGAGTCAAGCGTTTTAGTGCTACCGGCGCCCGCGACAGGCGGCGACGGAATAATCAAAGTTTCGGGAGAATTTTCATGGGTAAAATCATCGGTATCGACCTGGGGACCACCAACTCCTGTGTCTCCATTCTGGAAAACGGCAGCGTCAAGGTGCTGGAGAACGCCGAAGGCGCTCGCACCACGCCGTCGATCATCGCGTACGCCAACGATGGTGAAATCCTGGTTGGCCAGTCGGCCAAGCGCCAGGCGGTGACCAACCCCCACAACACCCTGTTTGCCGTCAAGCGCCTGATCGGTCGTCGCTTTGAAGAAGATGTCGTGCAGAAAGACATCAAGCTGGTGCCCTACAAGATCGTCAAGGCAGGCAATGGCGACGCCTGGGTCGAGGCTGCCGGTAAGGAAATGGCGCCGCCGCAGATCAGCGCCGAAGTGCTGAAGAAGATGAAGAAGACCGCCGAGGACTATCTGGGCGAGCCTGTGACCGAGGCGGTGATCACCGTGCCGGCCTACTTCAACGACAGCCAGCGTCAGGCCACCAAGGACGCCGGCCGCATCGCCGGTCTGGAAGTCAAGCGCATCATCAACGAGCCGACCGCCGCTGCACTGGCCTATGGCATGGACAAGGCCAAGGGCGACCATACCGTGATCGTCTATGACCTGGGTGGCGGTACTTTCGACGTGTCGGTGATCGAGATCGCCGAAGTTGACGGTGAGCACCAGTTCGAAGTGCTGGCCACCAACGGTGACACCTTCCTCGGTGGTGAAGACTTCGACATGCGCCTGATCGACTACCTCGTCGACGAGTTCAAGAAAGAGTCCGGCATGGACCTGAAGAACGATCCGCTGGCGCTGCAGCGTCTGAAGGAAGCGGCCGAGAAGGCCAAGATTGAGCTGTCGTCCGCTCAATCGACCGACGTCAACCTGCCGTACATCACGGCCGATGCCACCGGTCCCAAGCACCTGAACGTGAAGATTTCCCGCGCCAAGCTGGAGTCTCTGGTCGAAGACCTGGTTGCCCGTACCATCGAGCCCTGCCGTATTGCGCTCAAGGATGCCGGCATCGATTCGAGCAAAATCGACGACGTGATCCTGGTGGGTGGTCAGACCCGCATGCCGCTGGTGCAGAAGGCTGTAGCCGAGTTCTTCGGCAAGGAAGCGCGCAAGGACGTCAACCCGGACGAAGCCGTGGCCATGGGCGCCGCCATTCAGGGTGCGGTGCTGGCCGGTGACGTCAAGGACGTACTGCTGCTCGACGTTTCCCCGCTGACCCTGGGTATCGAAACCATGGGCGGCGTGATGACCGCGCTGATCGAGAAGAACACCACCATCCCGACCAAGAAGTCGCAGGTGTTCTCCACCGCTGACGACAACCAGAGCGCCGTGACCATTCACGTGCTGCAGGGTGAGCGTAAGCAGGCTGCGCAGAACAAGTCGCTGGGCAAGTTCGACCTGGCCGAGATTCCGCCGGCTCCGCGTGGCGTGCCGCAGATCGAAGTGACCTTCGATATCGATGCCAACGGTATTTTGCACGTGTCCGCCAAGGACAAGGCCACCGGCAAGCAGCAGTCCATCGTGATCAAGGCCAACTCCGGTCTGTCCGAGGAAGAGATCGAGCAAATGGTGCGTGATGCCGAGGCCAACGCCGAGGAAGACCGCAAGTTCGAAGAGCTGGCCACTGCACGTAATCAGGGTGACCAGCTGGTGCATGCCACTCGCAAGATGCTCACCGAGGCGGGCGACAAGGCCACTGCCGACGAGAAGGCGGCCATCGAGAAGGCCATTGGCGAGCTGGAAGTGGCTGTGAAGGGCGACGACAAGGCGGCCATCGAAGCCAAGATGAACGCACTGTCCGAGGCCACCACGCCGCTGGCACAAAAGATGTACGCCGAGCAGCCGCAAGGCGGTGCTGCCCAGGCTGACGCTGGCGATGCCAAGGATGCCGGTGACGACGTGGTCGACGCTGAGTTCGAAGAGGTCAAGGAGAACAAGTAAGGGGTGCGGCCCGCTCGGCGGGCTGCTTCTTCTTTACGCTCCACCGTCGCTCGCGACGGGCAGGATTCGCCACGCGGGAGCCATCTCCCGCGTCGGCGTATCTGGAGCTCACGAATCTGAGAGTGCAGCACAACTATGGCAAAACGTGATTATTACGAGATCCTGGGGGTCGAGCGCGGCGCCAGTGAGGCCGAGCTGAAGAAGGCCTATCGGCGTCTGGCGATGAAATACCACCCGGACCGCAACCCGGATGACAAGGACGCCGAAGAGAAATTCAAGGAGGCCAACGAGGCCTACGAAGTGCTCTCCGATGCCAGCAAGCGTTCGGCCTACGACCAGTACGGTCATGCCGGGGTTGATCCGCAGATGGGCGCTGGTGGCGGTGCCGGTTTCGGTGGTGCCAACTTCTCCGATATCTTCGGTGACGTATTCAGCGACTTCTTCGGTGGTGGTCGTGGCGGTGGCTCCCGTGGCGGCGCTCAGCGCGGCAGCGATCTGCGCTACACCCTGGAGCTGGATCTGGCAGAGGCGGTGCGTGGCACCACCGTGACCATCCGCGTGCCGACCCTGGTCGGTTGTAAAACGTGCGATGGCTCGGGGGCCAAGAAGGGCACCAGCCCGGTGACCTGTACCACCTGCGGTGGTATCGGCCAGGTACGCATGCAGCAGGGCTTTTTCTCCGTGCAGCAGACCTGCCCGCGCTGCCATGGCAGTGGCAAGATGATCACTGACCCCTGTGGCAGCTGTCACGGCCAGGGGCGTGTGGAAGAGAGCAAGACGCTGTCGGTCAAGGTGCCGCCGGGCGTCGATACCGGCGACCGCATTCGCCTGTCTGGCGAGGGGGAGGCCGGCTCCCATGGTGGTCCGGCGGGCGACCTGTACGTAGTGGTCAACGTGCGCGAGCATGCGATCTTCCAGCGCGATGGCAAGCACCTGTACTGCGAAGTGCCTATCAGCTTCGCCGATGCCGCCCTGGGTGGCGAGCTGGAAGTGCCGACCCTCGATGGTCGGGTCAAACTGAAGATCCCCGAGGGCACCCAGACCGGCAAGCTTTTCCGTCTGCGCGGCAAGGGTGTGGCGCCGGTGCGCGGCGGTGGTGCCGGCGACCTGATGTGTCGGGTGGCGGTGGAAACGCCGGTCAACCTGAACAAACGCCAGCGTGAGCTGCTCGAAGAATTCCGCAAGTCGCTGCAAGGTGACGACTCTCACTCGCCCAAGGCCAGTGGCTGGTTCGAAGGCGTGAAGCGCTTCTTTGGTGACGTTTAACTGAGCATCAAGCGGTAAGCCGTGCGCAGCAGGAGAGATTGCGCTTGGCTTGCAGCTTGAGGCTTGCAGCTTGGAGCTGATGCTATGCAACGTATTGCAGTGACGGGCGCCGCCGGGCGCATGGGCAAGACCCTGATCGAGGCCGTGAGCCAGGCCGAGGGTGCCAGGCTCAGCGCGGCTATCGACCGTGCCGACAGCAGCCTGATTGGTGCCGATGCGGGTGAGCTGGTCGGCCTGGGTAAGGTCGGCGTGACCCTGGTGGGTGATCTGGCCGCGGTGGTTGATGACTTCGACGTGCTGATCGACTTCACCCACCCCTCGGTGACCCTGAAGAATCTGGAAATCTGCCGTCAGGCAGGCAAGGCCATGGTCATTGGCACCACGGGCTTCACGCCTGAAGAGAAGCAGCAACTGGGTGATGCGGCCAAGCAGATTCCCATCGTCTTCGCCGCCAACTTCAGTGTTGGCGTCAATCTGTGTCTGAAGTTGCTCGATACTGCCGCCCGTGTTCTGGGTGATGACGTGGACATCGAGATTATCGAAGCCCATCACCGGCACAAGGTCGATGCGCCGTCCGGTACTGCGCTGCGCATGGGCGAAGTGGTGGCCGATGCACTGGGGCGTGACCTGCAGAAGGTCGCCGTCTATGGTCGCGAAGGCCAGACCGGTGCGCGTGAGCGTGAAACCATCGGTTTTGCCACCGTGCGTGCCGGTGATGTGGTGGGTGACCACACCGTGCTGTTCGCCGCCGATGGCGAGCGCGTTGAGATCACGCACAAGGCCTCCAGTCGCATGACTTTTGCCAAGGGCGCCGTGCGTTCGGCGCTGTGGTTACAGGAGCGTCCGGCTGCCTTGTACGACATGCAGGATGTATTGAGTCTGCGTTGAGGCGAATGTGTGACTGAAGCGTCTTATCGGGTGGACCGAAAAAGGGTTTTCCTGTAAGCTTCCTGTTTTAGTG
>CAZIZA010000200.1:0-7123 GCA_964543555.1 uncultured Pseudomonas sp. | reverse complement strand
TCATTTCTACGGCAGCAAACTCGGTACCACCGGCGCTGATCGCCGAGTTCACGGCCGATTGGGTCACGGCGTACTGCTCGGTCGGCGGGTTACCGGCGCAGCCGGCGAGCACCAGGCTGCTGCCCAGTATCAGGGCGGCGAGTTTGATCCCGTGCAGACGGCTGCGTGGGGCTTTCTCGATATGGGTCTTCATGGCGGCTAACTCCATTTGAAACACTCCTATGAATGACGATATCTGTGACAGCTGGCCCGCGTGCTTTCCCTCTGCCAAGGGGGACGGTGAGTCACGGGGCCTGCAGTTGGGACTAGAACATTTATGGAATGGTTCAGAAAAAATGACAGCCTGCTCATGATTTTCAGGATGACCGATTGGTCAGTTAATTGAGTTTTCGAGCCTTTTCAAAGGCGGGCTGTAAAGCGCGGCGGCAGACTTTTTTACATGGGAGACTGCCGCTTTTGATGGCTTTGGTTCAGGCAATGAGCAACTCCGGCCAGTGCTCGTGTTACCCCGAGCAGGCCGCGGGCGATGTCGCGCAGAGGCTCCCTGGGGCAGGGCCCCTAAGCGCTAAGTGCGCGGATTCGAACGATATATCGAACGAGTGCGGTCGACAGCGTCAATGGCTGGTGCCCTTGGCCGACTCGCTCAACTCGCGCAGGTACTTTCGCGACAGCGCCAGAAAACGAGGGGTTGGGCCGATGTCTTCGTAGAGAGGGTCGCCCTGTTCGTCCAGTGCCACCACCTTGTTGCCTTTGACATAGGGCAGGCTGGCCTCCAGCTCTTCCAGTGCCGAGCCGATCAACTCGCCGAGCAGCTCTTCGCTGTGGTGCTTGGGGTACATCTCGGTGAGCGCCGCCAGGCGAGCGGCCGATTCGACATCCAGATGAATGTGATAGCGGGTTGGGGTCAGGTGACCCTTGGCATTCTGTTCCCAGTGTTTTGCCAGTTCGCGAATTCTCATGTCGTCGCTCCTCACGGGGGCGCAGGCGATGCCGGAGGGCGGTCCACTGCGCCTATAAGTAAGCCTAGACCCAGCGCGCAGGCTTGCCTGGGTGCACGTCGCACCCTTGTAAGAAGTTGGCGCGCTGGGCACTCTGTTGACCATGCTCAGGAGAAGGAGTGCGACATGGCGGAAATAGATGCGCGTCTGCGTGAAGAGGTGCACCTGCTGGGTGAACTGCTAGGGCACACCATCAGCACCCAGTTGGGTGATGAGTTTCTCGACAAGATCGAGCGCATACGCAAGGCGGCCAAGGCCGGTCGCAGCGGTTCTGATGCGGGTGCCGAGCAGTTGACCAGCACCCTGGGTGACCTCGGCGACGACGAGCTGTTACCCGTGGCCCGGGCGTTCAACCAGTTTCTCAATTTGGCCAATATCGCCGAGCAGCAACATCGCGTGCGTCGCCGCCGTGCAGGCGAGCCCGAGCCATTCGAGCTGCGCGTGCTGGACGAGTTGCTCGAGCGCCTGCTCGCCGAGGGGCTAGATGGCGATGAACTGGCGCGCCAGCTGGCACGCCTGGACATCGAGCTGGTGCTGACCGCACACCCCACCGAAGTGGCGCGGCGCACCCTGATCCAAAAATACGATGCCATCGCCGCGCAACTGACGGCGCTGGATCACAGTGATCTCTTGCCGGCGGAACGTGAGCGCATCATCGCGCGCCTGCAGCGGCTGATCGCCGAGGCCTGGCATACCGAGGAAATTCGTCGCAGCCGGCCCAGCCCGGTGGACGAGGCCAAGTGGGGATTTGCTGTCATCGAGCATTCGTTGTGGCAGGCCGTGCCGCAGTGCCTGCGTCGCGCCGACCAGAGTCTGCAGGCCGCTACCGGCTTGCGTCTGCCGCTGGAGGCCGCGCCGATTCGCTTTGCCTCGTGGATGGGCGGTGACCGTGACGGCAACCCCAATGTCACCGCGAGGGTGACCCGCGAGGTGCTGCTGCTGGCGCGATGGATGGCGGCTGATCTGTATCTGCGAGACGTCGACAACCTGGCCGCCGAGCTGTCCATGCAGCAAGCCAGCGACGAATTGCGCGCGCAGGTCGGTGACAGTGGTGAACCTTACCGTGCGCTGCTCAAACAATTGCGTGAACGCCTGCGCGAAACCCGCCGTTGGGCGCAACAGGCATTGACGACCGATACCCCGGCCAGTGCCGCTGTGCTGCAGGACAACCGCGACCTTCTGGCGCCGCTGCAGCTCTGTTATCGGTCGCTGCATGCCTGTGGCATGGGGGTGATCGCCGATGGTCCGTTGCTGGACTGCCTGCGCCGGGCAGCCACATTCGGGCTGTTCCTGGCTCGCCTCGATGTGCGTCAGGACTCCACCCGGCACGCGGCGGCGATGTCGGAAATCACCGATTACCTCGGCCTTGGTCGCTATGTTGAATGGGATGAAGAGACGCGCCTGAGTTTTCTGCAGCGTGAGCTGGACAGTCGCCGGCCGCTGTTGCCGAGCGACTATCGCCCCTCTGCCGAAACCGCCGAAGTCCTCGCCACCTGCCGTGAAGTAGCAGCTGCTCCCGCTGCCTCGTTGGGTTCCTATGTGATCTCCATGGCTGGTGCTGCTTCCGATGTGCTGGTGGTGCAACTGCTCTTGAAGGAAGCCGGGTTGCGCCGGCCGATGCGCGTGGTGCCACTGTTTGAAACGCTGGCCGACCTCGATCATGCCGGGCCGGTGATCGACCGCCTGCTGGGCTTGCCCGGCTACCGTGCACGCCTGCATGGTCCACAGGAAGTGATGATCGGTTATTCCGACTCGGCCAAGGACGCCGGCACCACCGCCGCAGCCTGGGCGCAGTATCGCGCTCAGGAAGAACTGGTTCGCCTGTGCGCTGAGCATCAGGTCGAGTTGCTCCTGTTCCATGGTCGTGGTGGCACCGTCGGCCGTGGCGGTGGACCGGCGCATGCGGCGATTCTGTCGCAACCGCCGGGTTCGGTGGCCGGGCGTTTCCGCACCACCGAGCAGGGGGAAATGATTCGCTTCAAGTTTGGCCTGCCGGATATCGCCGAACAGAACCTAAATCTGTACCTGGCTGCCGTACTGGAGGCTACGCTGCTGCCGCCGCCGGTGCCGGAACCGAGCTGGCGGGCGATGATGGACCGTCTGGCCGAGGCCGGCGTGAAAGCCTATCGAGGCGTGGTCCGCGAGCACCCGCAGTTCGTCGACTACTTCCGTCAGGCCACGCCGGAACAGGAGCTTGGACGTCTGCCGTTGGGAAGTCGCCCGGCCAAGCGGCGCGAGGGCGGTGTGGAGAGTCTGCGGGCCATCCCATGGATTTTTGCCTGGACCCAGACCCGTCTGATGCTGCCGGCCTGGCTCGGCTGGGAGCAGGCATTGGGGCAGGCGTTGCAGGGGGGCGATGGCGAGCTGCTCAAACACATGCGCGAGCACTGGCCCTTCTTCCGCACTCGCATCGACATGCTGGAAATGGTTCTGAGCAAGACCGACGCCCGCATTGCTGCGCTCTACGACGAGCGTCTGGTCGAATCGACGCTGCAGCCGCTGGGTGCGCAGTTGCGCGACCTATTGTCGCAGGCGTGTACTGCGGTACTGGAGCTGACCGGGCAGTCGCGGCTGCTGGCGCACAATCCCGAAACGCTGGAATCGATCAGCGTACGCAACACCTACCTCGACCCTCTGCACCTGCTGCAGGCCGAGCTGTTGGCGCGCTGTCGGCAACGTGAACAGGCGCCGGAGAGCCCTCTGGAGCAGGCGCTGCTGGTCAGCGTCGCGGGTATTGCCGCGGGCTTGCGTAACACCGGTTGAGGTAAGCGGGTGCAGCGACAGATGGAGGTTCTGTCGCCGGCAAAAAGCGTGCAAGCGTCGCCAGAACGAGGTCTTTTATCCGACTTTTGGCGGCTTGTGCGCCCGGAGTGCGCTGTGTATCTTGAGCAGCCTTTTGGCCGCTGCGGCTGCCGCAAACATTCAAGAGATTGGCCCCACGAGGCGAGTCCGACCTATTACTACATAACTCTTGAGGAGCACATCGATGCGCGTGATTCTGCTGGGGGCGCCCGGTGCCGGCAAAGGTACCCAGGCTCGCTACATCACCGAGAAATTCGGTATTCCGCAAATCTCCACTGGCGACATGCTGCGTGCTGCGGTCAAGGCGGGTACCGAACTCGGCCTGAAGGCCAAGAGCGTGATGGATGCTGGTGGTCTGGTCTCTGACGATCTGATCATCAATCTGGTCAAGGAGCGTATCGCTCAGGCCGATTGCGCCAACGGCTTCCTGTTCGACGGTTTCCCGCGCACCATTCCTCAGGCCGAGGCCCTGCGCGATGCCGGTGTGGCGCTCGACCATGTGGTGGAAATCGCCGTGGATGACGAAGAGATCGTCAAGCGTCTGTCCGGCCGCCGTGTACATCCTGCTTCCGGCCGCGTTTATCACACCGAATACAACCCGCCGAAAGTCGCCGGCCAGGACGATGTAACGGGTGAAGAGCTGGTTCAGCGTGAAGACGATAAGGAAGAGACCGTGCGTCATCGCCTGTCTGTCTACCATTCGCAGACCAAGCCGCTGGTAGACTTCTATCAGAAGCTGTCCGCCGCCACCGGAACGCCGAAGTGCAGTCATATCCCCGGCGTCGGCAGTGTCGAAGAAATCACCGCAAAGACCCTGGCCGCGCTGGACTGAATCCAGAGCATCAGGTGTGTTTTACCAAGGCCCCGAAAGGGGTCTTGTCGTTTCAAGGAACGCGGATACGTTCTGGTCGCTCTGAAGCATGAGTCTGTCTGGCGGGCGCGTTAGTATCGAAAATGCAGTTCCCGGCTTGCGCCGGAGCATGCCGATAACCAATCAGGAAGAGGGTATCCAATGACCGACAAACGTATCTGGCTGGGCTTTGCCGCATCCTTGCTGAGCGCTCCACTGGCATTTGCCGACACCTCCACCGAGGGCAAGACTGACTGTGCCGTAGCCGAGTTCACCATGGGCCTGCGCTTTCAGCAGCAGTCTGCGGAAGTCCAGGCGCTGCAGTTGCAGGCCTACAACATCGCCACCGAGAAGCTCGACAAGGCGGTCGCGGCGGCAAAGGATCCATCGAAGCTGGCCATCGTCACCGACCTCGATGAAACCGTGATCGACAACAGCGCCTTGCTCGCCCGCGACCTGGCCAACTGTCACCAGTACGATGCCTGGGATACCTGGCTGCCCTGGGAGCGTGACGGTACCCCTGAGCTGATCCCTGGCGCAAAGAAGTTTCTCGAGCATGCCAACAAACTCGGGGTGACCATTCGCTACATTTCCGACCGCTCCGATGAACAGAAGGCGTTCACCCTGGCCACGTTGAACAAACTGGGCCTGCCGCAGGTGTCGGAGGAGAGCGTGCTGCTGCTCGGGCCGCCCAAGGTCGAGCGTCGCGCCATCGTCAGCGCCGATCATCAGATCATCATGCTACTGGGCGACACGCTGCATGATTTCGATGCACGTTTTCGCAAAACACCGCTCGATGCGCAGCGCAAGACCGTCGCCGAAGAGTCCGGCAAGTGGGGCGTCGAGTGGATCGTGTTCCCCAATGCTGGCTATGGAACCTGGTCCAAGGCGCCGCTGAAAGGTTGGGAAGCCGAGCCGGTGGTCGAACCCTGGTAAGAGCCTGTCAACGTCTGCTGCGCGTCGGCCCTGCCGCGTTCGCAAGGGCCTGTATTGCTCCGGCTCGCGAGACTTTGAACCGCTTCTCAGTGCGCCCGTCGGTCGCTCGGCGTGAGCCGGGCGCCGTCAAGGTGCTGGAAAAAATGTCGTCGAGCCGGTCTAATGCCGGCTCTTTTCTTCCGCTGTCCGAATGCAATGACCACTCTCCTGGCCCTCGATACCGCTACCGAAGCCTGCTCCGTCGCGCTGCTGCACGATGGTCGCGTGCTCAGCCACTACGAAGTCGCCCCGCGCATGCACGCGCAGCGCCTGTTGCCGATGATTCAGCAACTGCTGGGGGAGGCGGGTATCGCCGCATCGGCGCTGGATGCCATCGCCTTCGGCCGTGGCCCGGGTGCATTCACTGGTGTACGCATCGCCATCGGCGTGGTGCAGGGGTTGGCCTTTGCACTGGATCGACCGGTGCTGCCGGTCTCCAATCTCGCCGTGTTGGCTCAGCGTGCGCTGCGTGAGCAGGGCGCGACCCAGGTCGCAGCCGCCATCGATGCACGCATGGACGAAGTCTATTGGGGCTGCTACCGCGCCGAGGCTGGCGAGATGCGTCTGCTCGGTCAGGAGGCCGTGTTGCCGCCGGAGCAAGCCGAGGCGCCGCGTGGCAGCGAGGGCGAGTGGTTCGGCGCCGGCACCGGTTGGGGCACCTTCGCCGCGCGTATTGCCCTCACGCCAACGAGCATGGATGGCAGCATGCTGCCACATGCCGAAGACCTGCTGAGCCTGGCCCGCTTTGCCTGGGCGCGTGGCGAGGCGGTGCCCGCTGATCAGGCGCAGCCGGTGTACCTGCGTGACCAGGTCGCCACGCCGAAAGCGCCGCCGGTATGACAACTGGTCGGATGCCTAGCGTCAGAATCCCCTTCGCATTTGCCAAGGACGATGCCCGCCGCTACATTGCCAGCACTGTCCCTTGTTCAGCCGAGCCCACCGAGCAGTCCTAGATGCGGATCGACGGTTACCTACCCTCTTACTCGCCAGATCGCGGGCCCCGTTCGGGGACTGCGGTCACGCCCTATCGTGAGGCGCAGCGAGAGATCGAGGTACAGCGGGAGCAGCCGGCCGCTCCGGCCAGCAGTCAGGGGTTGGAACAGGCGCCACAGATTCGTCGGGTGCAGGCCAGCAGTGCCAACACCGACAGCTTGCCTACCCGCTCGCAGGATCTGGGTTATCAGCAGCCCGCGATGAGCAACCGTGCCGCTCAGGCATTGGCCAGTTACAGCACCACTGCCGCCTATGCCAGTGAGTTCGATGCGCAGGAAGTGCTCGGGCTCGATCTCTACGCGTAACCCCGTTTCATACCCTCTCAGCCAGGCCCGCTAAACCGATCGATGAGCGCTGCGCTTCCCTATTACCTCGGTTGTCCATCCTGGAGCGAAGCGGCCTGGCGCGCCACGCTGTATCCGCAGGACACCCGGCCAGCCGAGTTTCTCAGCCGCTACACCGAGGTGTTCAACGCGGTGGAAGGCAACACCACGTTCTATGCCAG
>CAZIZA010000199.1:0-7150 GCA_964543555.1 uncultured Pseudomonas sp. | reverse complement strand
TCGGCTTCGTCGCCGTGGCCGCCGGTGATCAGCAGGTGTTCGATGAAGGGCAGCAGTTTCTCGGCGCATTCGTCGGCTGTGCCTTCCGGCAGTTCGGCGAGGATGCGCGCTTCCGGCAGGTTCGGCGTGGCGATGGTGGACACGGCGAACAGGCGCTCGCGCATGGCGTAACCAACGTCGTCCTTGCCCAGCGAGCCGCCACCGCCGGCGCGCAGCACCGGATCACAGACCAGCGGCACGCCAGGCAACTGGCTCATCACCTCAAGTACGGTCTCGACCATGTCCACCGAGCCGAGCATGCCCAGCTTGACGGCGGCCACCGGCATATCGGCCATCACCGCGCGGGCCTGGGCTAGCACCCAGTCGCGGTCGAGCACACGGAAGTCGGAGACATTGACGGTATCCTGCACGGTCAGGGCGGTCACCGTCGGGGCGGCGTGGCAGCCTTGAGCCAGCAGGGCTTCGATATCGGCCTGCAGGCCGGCACCACCGCTGGGGTCGTGTCCGGACATGCACAGCACTACGGGGCGGAAGTTTGGCGTTTTCATGGTGCGCGAGCTTATCACTAACGACCCCTGGATCGCTGCATGGTGTGGGGGGA
The DNA here is from genome assembly GCA_964543555.1 of uncultured Pseudomonas sp. GTDB lineage: Bacteria > Pseudomonadota > Gammaproteobacteria > Pseudomonadales > Pseudomonadaceae > Aquipseudomonas. The sequence goes on along the minus strand of CAZIZA010000199.1, from coordinate 6,549 downwards.
ACATGACTCTCGACAAGCGGCACGACGGCTCAAACTGCTGCATGAATCTGGAAAAGGAGCACGCCAACCCCTAGAGTAGGACGATTCGAATTCAAGTCTGCCGTGCGTGACGACATCAGTCAGGGGATATGGGGTCCCGATGTCGTGCGACAGGGCTGTGGGGATCTATGTACCGGCTGCTCCTGCTGTTGTTGAGCCTTGTTGTTTCCTCGCTCGCGGGCGCCGTGACTTTCGACGAACATGTCCGTGCCCTGCCGTTGGGGCAGGGGATGTATGTCTTCGAGGACGTGCGTGGCGATGCCAGCATCGACGATGTCGACTCGCCTGCCGTGCAAGGCAGTTTTCGCCTGCATGACAAGCCCGTGCTCAATGCCGGTTACTCGCGATCGGTGTTCTGGTTGCGGCTCGATCTGCACTATCTGCCGCAGCAGGCCGAGGGGCCGCGCAACTGGCTGCTGGAGCTGGCCTATCCGCCACTCGACCACCTCGAACTCTATCTCCCGGATACCGATGGCAGTTTCGCCCTGGCGCAGCGAACGGGGGATGCGCTGCCCTTCGACAGCCGGCAGATCCGCCAGAACAACTACCTGTTCGAGTTGAATCTGCAACCGAACCAGAGCAAGCGCATCTACCTGCGCCTGGAAAGCCAGGGCTCGATCCAGGCACCACTGACGCTGTGGGCGCCCAACGCCTATCTGGAGGCACAGCCAGGGCGTATCTATGTGCTGGGCATCATCTACGGCGTACTGCTGGTGATGCTGGTGTACAACCTGTTCATCTTTCTCAGCGTGCGCGACACCAGCTACCTCTATTACATCCTCTACATCGGCTCGTTCGGGCTGTATCAGGTCTCGGTCAATGGCGCTGGTATCGAGTATTTCTGGCCTGACAACCCCTGGTGGGCCAACGCCGCCACGCCCTTTCTGATTGGCTCGGCCGCGCTGTTTGGCTGTCAGTTTGCCCGCAGCTTTCTGCATACAGCCGAGCACAGCCCCTGGGTCGACCGCCTGTTGCTTTTACTGATGGCCTGCGGTGCCGTGGTGATGGTTCTGGCGCTCAGCGTCAGCTATGCCACCGCGCTGCGTCTGGCGACTTATCTCGCGCTGCTGTTCACTGTGGCGATCTTCGTCGCCGGCGTGCTGGCGTGGCTGCGCGGGATGCGTATTGCGCGTTACTTCATCTTCGCCTGGAGCGCCTTTCTGATTGGCGGCATCGTCAACACGTTGATGGTGCTGGGCTATCTGCCCAACGTGTTTCTCACCATGTATGCCAGTCAGATCGGCTCGGCGCTGGAGGTGGGCCTGCTGTCGCTGGCGTTGGCCGACCGTATCAACGCGATGAAGGAGGAGCGCACACGCATCCTTCAGGAGGCCGGGCGCAAGCTCGAGGCGTTGAACCAGGAGCTGGCCGACAGCAACCGCTTCAAGGACGAGTTCCTCGCTACCGTCACCCATGAGCTGCGTACTCCGATGAATGGTGTGATCGGCTCGTTGGAGCTGATGCAGACGGTGAAGATGGACATCGAACTGGAGCAGTACCAGAAGACTGCCGCCGCCTCGGCCCGCGACATGATGCGCATGGTCAACGACATTCTCGTCCTGACCGAATTGCAGGCTGGCAAACTCTACCCGCGCCGCGAGGTATTCAGCCTGCGCGGCCTGTTCGATGGCCTGCGGGCCCAGTACGCGCCGCGTGCCGAGGAAAAGGGACTGGCCTTCGTGCTGGAGCTGGACGACAACCTGCCCGATACCCTCGAGGGTGATGCTGCCAAACTGGCCCAGGCCCTGAGTTACCTGTTGGACAATGCCATCAAGTTCACCAGCGATGGTGGTGTGGTCTTGCATATAGGGCGTGCCGGCAGCGTTGGCAGCAACCTGCCGCTGAGTGTGGTCGTGAGCGACAGCGGTATCGGCTTCGTTAATGAGGGGGATCTGTATCAGCGCTTCCATCAGCTCGACGGTTCGATGACCCGCAAGTACGGTGGCTTGGGCATTGGTCTGGCGATCTGTCGACATCTGGTCGACCTACTGGGTGGCAGTCTCAGCCACGAGTCGCAGCCCGGTATTGGCAGCCGTTTTCGTATCAACGTGCCCCTGACCCTGCCGCAGCAGCAGGCAGCGCCGGTCGTAAGGCTGCCGCGAGCGCTGGGCGGCGTGGTGCAACGCCAGGCGCAGCAATGCACGGTACTGATCGTTGAAGACAATGCGATCAACCAGCTGGTAACGCGCGGCATGCTGCTCAAGCTTGGCTACCGAGTGCGCACGGCGGATAACGGTGCCGAGGCGCTGGATTTGCTGCGCGCCGAACGTGTCGATGCCGTGCTGATGGACTGCCAGATGCCGGTGATGGATGGTTTCGCTACCTGCCGTGCGATTCGTGCGCTTCCCTGTTGCAGTGAGTTGCCGGTGTTGGCGATTACCGCACACAGCCACAGCGGTGATCGCGAGCGTTGCCTGGCTGCCGGCATGAGCGATTATCTGGCCAAGCCGGTGAAGTTCGAGGAACTGCGCGTGTTGCTGCATGACTGGGTGCTGTGTCGTACGGCTTAGGTTTCTGTCGGTGCCGCCAGACCTGATGAACGGAATGCCTCATTCCCGATTTGGCGGCTGATTTGGCCGATTCGTCTCTGTAGCCATGGTCTGAATCCTGATTCAATTTTTGCCAATGAATCAGGATTCAGACCATGGCTTATCGCACCACTGAAGCTCGTCTCGACCGCGACCAGGCACAACGCCAGCGCATTCTCGACTGCGCTCTGCAGCGCGTGGCCGAGGGCGGTTTCACTGCCCTGACCATGCAGGCGCTGGCCGATGACGTTGGGATTGCGACGGGTAGCCTGTACCGGCACTTTCGCGGCAAGGGCGAACTATCTGCTGACGTCTTCGCCAGCGCCAGCCAGCGTGAAGTGGACGCCCTGGCCGCTGCCTTGCGCGGGCCTGGCACCGCCTGCGAGCGCCTGCGCAATGGCCTGGAGCAATTCGCCGCGCGTGCCTGGCACAGCCGACGCCTGGCCTTCGCGCTGATCGCCGAACCAGTCGACCCGCAGGTCGACGAGCAGCGCCTGCTCTATCGCGAAGCCTATGCCGAACTGTTCATCGATCTTCTGGCGGAGGGCGTCGCGGCTGGCGAGTTTCGCATCGAACAGATCAGCCTCACCGCTGCCTGTCTGGTCGGAGCCATTGCCGAAGCCCTGGTCGGGCCTCTTTCGCCACCCGCCCGCGCTGCTCGTGAAGCGGGGCGCCCTGCTCTGGAGTTGGAGCAGGTCAGTGCCAGCCTTGCCACCTTCTGCTTGCGCGCCGTTGGCGCCGAGGATCGCACGTGATGAAACCCAGTCTGTATGCCGAAACCCACGAGGTGTTCAACCAGGTGCCGAGCCTGGACGGCGCCAACCTCTATCGTCTCGATCTGCCCTTGCAGGAGTGGATCCGCCGCTACGATGGCGCCTGGGCCGACGCGCGGCTGAGTGCCTATGGTGCACTGGCTGGCGGCCCGCTGATGCAGGCCGGTTTTATCGCCAACGAACAGAAGCCGACGTTCAAGAGCCATGACCGCTACGGTAACCGTATCGACCTGGTGGAGTTCCACCCGGCCTACCATGAACTGATGCGTACGGCGGTCGAGCACGGCCTGCCATCGCTGCCCTGGACCGACCCGCGTGCCGGTGCCCATGTCGCCCGCGCCGGCCTCACCTATTTGCACAGCCAGGCCGAGGCCGCCAGCGGCTGTCCGCTGACCATGACCTTCGCCGCCGTGCCGGCCATTCGCCTGCAGCCCAACGTGGCCGAGCAGTGGCTGCCGAAGATCCTCGCCAGCGAGTACGACCCACGCAACCTGCCGATGGAGCAGAAAGCCGGCGTCACCATCGGTATGGCCATGACCGAGAAGCAGGGGGGCACCGATGTGCGCGCCAACACCACGCGCGCCTACCCCATCGGCCTGGGCGGGCCGGGGCAGGGTTACGAACTGGTGGGGCACAAATGGTTCTGCTCGGCGCCGATGTGCGACGCTTTCCTGACCCTGGCCTACACCGACAAGGGCTTGTCGTGCTTCCTGCTGCCGCGTCACCGCCCGGATGGCACACGCAACGCGTTCTACATCCAGCGCCTGAAGAACAAGCTGGGTAACTGGGCCAATGCGTCCAGTGAGGTGGAGTATCGCGGCGCCTTCGCCTGGATGCTTGGCGAGGAAGGGCGTGGTGTGCCCACCATCATCGAGATGGTGGCCATGACCCGCTTCGACTGCATGGTCGGCTCCAGCAGCCTGATGCGCCAGGCGCTAACCCAGGCCGCGCACCACTGCGCACACCGCCAGGTCGGCGGCAAACTGCTCGCCGACCAGCCGCTGATGCAAAACGTGCTGGCCGACCTGGCGCTGGAGAGTGAAGCTGCGTTGGCGCTGTGCATGCGCATGGGCCGTGCGCTCGACCATCAGCATGACGAGCAGGAAGACAAGTTCGCCCGTCTGGTGACCGCCGTGGGCAAGTACTGGATCTGCAAGCGCGCACCGGAAATGATCTACGAGGCCAGCGAGTGCATGGGCGGCGCTGGCTATGTCGAAGACAGCATCCTGCCGCGGCTGTACCGCGAAGCGCCGGTCAACTCGATCTGGGAAGGCTCGGGCAACGTGCAATGTCTGGATGTGCTGCGGGCGCTGTCCAAGGAGCCGGGCGTGCTCGATGCGCTGTTCAGCGAGCTGGGTGATGGCCACGGTGATGCCAGGCTGAAGGCGCATATTCAACGGCTGAAAGCCGATTTTGCCGATACCGCCGATATCCAGTACCGCGCCCGTCAGCTCAGCGAAGACATGGCCGTCGCACTGCAGGCCAAGTTGCTGTTGGAGGCGGGTAATAGTGTGGTCAGCGATGCCTTTATCAGCAGCCGTCTGGCTGGCCGTGGTCGTGTCTACGGGACCTTGCCGCGTGGCGTAGACGTTGAGGCACTGCTGGCGCGTAGCATGCCGCATCTGTTGTGATGCCCGCATGAGTGTCAGCGGATAGGCGGCTACTCGCCCTGTTCGTCATGCGCCCCGGAAGCGCAAGAAGGTCGTCACTGCGCCGCAGTGACGACCCTCGCAGCCCTCAGACCAGGCGGGCGTCCAGGCTGTTCTGTGCCAGGCGTCTGGCCTGGGCTTCGGTCATGCCCAGGTGTTCGTGCAGGGCTGCGAAGTTCTCGCCGACGTAGCCGCCGAAGTAGGCCGGGTCGTCCGAGTTCACCGTCACCTTCACACCCCGCTCGAGCATCTCGAGGATGTTGTGCTGGCCCATGTGCTCGAATACGCACAGCTTGATGTTCGACAGTGGGCAGACGGTCAGCGGAATTTGCTCGTCGATGATGCGCTGCATCAGCCGCTCGTCTTCGATGGCGCGTACGCCGTGGTCGATGCGTTTGATCTTGAGCAGGTCCAGCGCTTCCCAGATGTATTCGGGCGGGCCTTCTTCACCGGCATGCGCGACGGCGTGCAGGCCTTCGCTGCGCGCCTTGGCGAACACACGCTCGAACAGCCGGGGCGGAAAGCCTTTTTCCGAACTGTCGAGGCCGACGCCGATAAAGGCATCACGGAATGGCATGGCCTGTTCCAGGGTCTTGAACGCCTCTTCTTCGGGCAGGTGACGCAGGAAGCTGAGGATCAGGCCGTGGCTGATGCCCAGTTGCTGCTCGCCGTCACGCAGCGCCTGCTGGATGCCACGCAGCACCACCTCTAAGGGAATGCCACGGTCGGTGTGGGTCTGCGGGTCGAAGAAGGGTTCGACGTGGATGACGTTCTGCGCCTTGCAGCGTTGCAGGTAGGCCCAGGTCAGGTCGTAGAAATCCTGCTCGGTGCGCAGCACGTTGGCGCCGGCGTAGTACAGGTCAAGAAATTCCTGCAGGTTGTTGAAGGCATAGGCTGCACGGAGGGTGTCGACATCGGCCCAGGGCAGAGCGATCTGGTTACGTTCGGCCAGGGCGAACAGCAGTTCGGGCTCCAGCGAACCCTCCAGGTGCAGGTGCAGTTCGGCCTTGGGCAGGGCATTGAGCCATTCGGGCATGGTTGGTTCTCGTTGTCAGGCTTGGGTAGCAGCAAAGTTTAACCGCTTGGACAGGATCGTGCTGCGCCACCTGGCCGGCTGCGTAGGGTGGACTGATCGTTCCCACGCTCCGCGTGGGAATGCCCTTGCAGACGCTCTGCGTCTGAAGGACGCAGAGCGTCCCTGGCTGGTCTCCCACGCCGGAGCGCGGGAGCCATCATCAGCCCTGCGTTTCCTCGCGCCGATAGGCATAGGTGTCGGCGAAGCGCGACAGCAGGTACTCGGCGCTGGTCACGGGCGAATATTTGGGCGGGTTGTCCACACTGGAGCAGTTCGGCAGGCAGTCGATCAGCGTATCGGGATGCGGCTCGGCGAAGAACGGCATGGAGTAGCGATCCACCCCTAGCGGGCTGATCACCCGGTGCGGCGTCGAGGTGTAACGGTCGTTGCTCCAGCGCGCCATCATGTCGCCGATGTTGACCACGAAGCTGCCGGCAATCGGCGGCGCATCGATCCAGTCGCCATCGCGTGCGCGTACCTGCAGG
>CAZIZA010000198.1:5451-7179 GCA_964543555.1 uncultured Pseudomonas sp. | reverse complement strand
TCGGTCAGCCCCGCCTCCACCACGCGCGAACGGCGCATCACCATCAGCCGGTCGGCCAGCAGCCGCGCCACCGCCAGGTCGTGGGTGACGATCACCACCGCCAGGTCCAGCTCGCGCACCAGGCCGCGCAGCAGGTCGAGCAGGCGCGCCTGCACCGACACGTCCAGCCCTCCAGTCGGCTCGTCCATAAATACCAGGCGCGGCGCGGAGACCAGATTGCGGGCGATCTGCAGGCGCTGCTGCATGCCGCCGGAAAAGGTGCGCGGCAGGTCGTCGATACGCGCCGGGTCGATCTCCACCTGGCTCAGCCAGTCGAGCCCGGCGGCGCGCAGCTCGCCGTAGTGGCGCACGCCCTGCGCCATCAGCCGCTCGCCGATATTGGCGCCGGCCGACACCGCCATGCGCAGGCCGTCACGCGGGTTCTGCTCGACGAAGCCCCATTCGGTGCGCAGCAACGTGCGCCGCTCGGCCTCGCTGGCGCTGTACAGGTCGAGCCACTGACCACAGCGCGCGCGATAGCTCACGTTGCCGCGATCCGGCGGGCAGCGCCCGGAGAGCAAGCTGAGCAAGGTCGACTTGCCCGAGCCGGACTCGCCGACGATGCCCAACACCTCGCCGGGATAGAGGTCGAAGCTCACCCCCTGGCAGCCCTTTTCCGGGCCGTACAGGCGGGTCAGATCGCGCGCCGAGAACAGCGGCTCGGCCATTGCCAGCGCAGGTTGCAGACGTCCGGCGGCGCTCATTGCAGGTTCTCCTCATGACGCTCGGTGCGCTGACGGCAGTAGTCGGTGTCGGAGCAGACGTAACGCTTGCTGCCGGCGTCGTCGACGATCAGCTCGTCGAGGAAGGACTCGCTGCTGCCGCAGAAGGCGCAGCACTCGTCCCACTGCTGCACGGCGAAGGGGTGATCCTCGAAGTCCAGGCTGACCACACGAGTAAAGGGCGGCACCGCATACAGGCGCTTCTCACGCCCCGCGCCAAACAGCATCAGCGCCGGGCTCATGTCCAGCTTGGGGTTGTCGAATTTGGGAATCGGCGACGGGTCCATCACGTAGCGCTCGTCCACCGTCACCGGGTAGGCGTAGGCGGTGGCGATATGGCCGAAGGTGGCGATGTCCTCGTACAGCTTCACGTGCATCACGCCGTAGTCTTCCAGCGCGTGCATGGTCCGCGTCTCCTGCTCGCTCGGCTCGATAAAGCGCAGAGGCTCGGGAATCGGCACCTGGTAGACCATGATCTGCCCGGCCGCGAGCGGCGTTTCCGGGATGCGGTGACGGGTCTGGATTACGCTGGCTTCCACTGTACGCTCAGTGGTGGCAACGCCGGCGGTGCGGGCGAAGAAGCGGCGGATCGACACCGCGTTGGTGGTGTCGTCAGCGCCCTGGTCGATCACCTTGAGCACGTCGTCCGCACCGAGAATGGCGGCGGTCAGTTGCATGCCGCCGGTGCCCCAGCCATAAGGTAGCGGCATCTCGCGGCCGCCGAAGGGCACCTGGTAGCCAGGGATCGCCACCGCCTTGAGCAGGCCGCGACGGATCATGCGCTTGGTCTGCTCATCCAGGTAGGCGAAGTTGTAGGCCGACGCCTCGCGGGCGCCGCTTGCAGTGCAAAGGTTCATCAGCGGTTCTCCTCTGCCGGCGCCTGGCGGCGCAGCTTGCGGATCAGTTCCAGTTCGGCCTGGAAGTCGACGTAGTGCGGCAACTTGAGGTGCGAGACGAAGCCGGCGGC
>CAZIZA010000198.1:0-5351 GCA_964543555.1 uncultured Pseudomonas sp. | reverse complement strand
AAGATGGCTTCCATCAGGTCACCGGCCGCCTGCTTGATGGCCAGCGCGGCCAGTTCCTCGTCGTACAGCGAGCCTTCGCTCATCACCCGGGCCACGGCCAGCGGCAGTTGCTGACGCACCTGCTGCACGCCCAGTTCGGCGACGGCGGAGTCGCCACGGCGACGGCTGGCCAGCAGTTGATGGGCATTGTCGATGGCGCGTTCGCCACCCTTGACGGCGACATACATCAGGCAGCCTCCTCGGCTTCGATCAGCACACGGGTGCTGCGCGGCAGGCCGATCATCTCGCTGCCTGCGGCGAAGAAGCAATCCAGGCCACGGGGAAAGGCGCTGCGTGCCTGGCGCTGCCGCCAGAACGAGGAAGGCAACGGCAGGTTGACGCTGCGCACGTCCTTGATGCCCGGCCCCCGCCAGCGCAAGGCCGGGCCGGTGTGCAGATCATCAAGTTGAATCAGCAGCGTGCAGGACTGGTCCGGGTAACGCTCGCTACCGTTGTCGAAGTCCGACAGATCGCTCAACTCGCTCTCGTCCAACAGGGCGAACAGGGCGATCTCGCGCTCGGCAACGATCGGGCAACCGCAGTGGAAGGCCAGATTGGCGCGAATCAATGGCGTATCGAAGCGTGGCGCCAGCCAAAGCGGCGTATCGCTATCGAGGAAGGCCAGACACAGGCCATAGGTAGCCGGCGCCAGATCCCCCAGGGTATGTGCGCGCGCCATGGCGCGTGGCAGCCCCGGTTCGGCCAGGGCAGCGAGGGCGGCCCGGAAGCTGACCTGGGCGTCCAGCACCGGATCGTCGAAAGCCGGTTGCAGCCAGTGCGAGCTGTGCGGCGTAGTCATCAGTCCTCTCCTCTGACCAGGGTAAAAAATTCCACCTGGGTGGTGGCAGTACGAGCAGCCCGAGCCAGGCGCTGTTCGCGCTGCTGACGGGCCAGGGGTTCGATCAGGTCATCCAGCCAGCGCGCCTGGTCGCTGCCCTGCAGGTGGGCGTCGGCCAGGGCGGCCAGTTCGGCGCGGCGCTTGTCGCGGCCGGCCAGGTAGCTGTAACCGGTGCGGCCGTCGGCCAGGCGCACCACGCAGCGGGTCACGGTCATCTCGCCGAGGTTGAAGGCGCTGCCGGTGCCGCCCATGCGCCCGCGCACCAGGGTCATGCCGACCTCGGGGGCACGGATCAACTGGTAGGCACTGTCCTTCAGCGCCGCTTCATGGGTGTCGAGGGCGTCACCGGCACGGGCCAGTACCCCCATCCAGCGCTGGCGCGCGGCGATGTTCGGATCAAGGTTGTTCATGCGGGTCTCCATCAGGTCGCTACCTGGTACTGGAAGCGGTCGGCGCGGCTGCTGGACAGCGCCAACTCCACCGCCCGGCCAGCGGGATCGCGGGATAACGTGAGTACGCTGAGCAGCGGCGCATGGCGTGGCATCAGCAGGCGCGTGGCTTCTTCGCGACTGGGCAGGCGCGCACCAATGAGGCTGAAGGTGCGCGCCAACGGCAGATCGCGCTCGGCCAGGTACTGGCGCAGCGAACCACCCTGGTAGTCGGCCAGCAGCGGCGCCAGGCTGGCGCAAAAACGGTGACGGATCAGACTCAGCGGCTGGCCCTCTAGCTGACGCAGGGTGGTCAGCTCGATCAGCTCACTGCCATCGGGCAGTTGCAGATGACGGCATTCTTCGCCGCTGCCAGTGCGATGCTGACGCTCGATCAGTTGCGCCTCGACGCGGTGGCCAAGCGCCGACAATGACTGGCTGAAGGCACTGCCCGCCTCCATCGGATACACCAGCGGCTTGGCCAACACCTGAGTGCCCTTGCCCTGGCGCCGCAGCAGGCGACCTTCGAGCACCAGCTCGTCCACCGCGCGGCGCAGGGTGTGGCGGTTGACGGCAAAACGCGCGGCCAGTTGCATCTCGCCCGGCAGGTAGTCGCCCGGGCTCATGCGCTGCACGTCTTCGCGCAGCATGGCGGCCAGTTCCAGGTACAGCGGCTGATCTTGTCTAGACATGTTCACACTCTGAAAAGGGCGCCCGTGGGCGCCCTCCCTTCTTTCTCAGATAAACAGTTTGCGCAGGCGTTGTGACAGGATGTCGATGGCACTTACGACCAGGATGATCACGATCAGCAGCGCGCAGGTCTGGGCGAACTGGAAGCCGCGAATCGACTCCCAGAGCATCACCCCGATACCACCGGCACCGACCATGCCGACCACCGTGGCCGAGCGCACGTTGGACTCGAAGCGGTACAGCGAAAAGGAAATCCACAGTGGCAACACCTGCGGGATGACGCCGAAGATCACCTCCTGCAGGGCACTGGCACCAGTGGCACGCACGCCTTCAACCGGGCCCGGATCGATGGCCTCGACCGCCTCGGCGAACAGCTTGGCCAGCACCCCGGTGGTGCTGATGAACAGCGCCAGCACGCCGGCGAAGGGGCCGAGCCCGACTGCAACGACGAAGAGCATGGCGAAGACCATCTCATTGATCGAACGGCAGGCATCCATGACCCGGCGCACCGGCTGGTACACCCACCACGGCACGATGTTCTCGGAGCAGAGAATGCCCAACGGAATCGCACACAGGATGGCCAACACCGTGCCCCACAGGGCAATCTGAACGGTGACGACCATTTCCTTGAGATAGAACTCCCAATTGCTGAAATCCGGCGGGAAGAAGTCGGCGGCGAAGGTGGCCATGTTGCCGCTGTCACGAATCAGGGAAAGCGGATTCATTTCCGCGCCCTGCCAGGACCAGGCAAGCACGGCGAAGAACAGGCCCCAGCCGATCAGTTGCAGCCAGCTGCGCTTGGCTTCGGTGGCCGGGGTGGCGGCGGTCAGTGTGGTCATGGGTAATTCTCGATCCTGTGGGAGGCGCTTCAGCGGCGAGCTTTTCGAGAACCGCCCCACTCTCGCAGGGCGGCTCTTGGGGTCAGCCGGCGCTGGCGCCACCCTGCTTCTCACGCTCGGCCATACGCTGCTCCAGCTTGGCCAGCTCGGCGTCCAGCTCCTTGAGCTGAGCCTGCTTGTCGGCGTCCTTGAGCGTGGCGTTGTTGGCTACTTCGGTACGTTTCTTGAACAGTTCGAGCTGACGAATCGGCAGCAGCTGATCGTCATTCGAGGCGCGGAATTTGCCCCACTGCAGGCCTTCCAGCACTTTCAGTTCCTGCGGCTGATCGCCATAGGTCATGAAGAACTCACGCAGCTTGTCGCGGGTCTCCTGCGGCAGACTCTTGCGCCATACCATCGGGTCGGACGGGATCAGCGGCGAGGTCCAGATCACCTTGAGCTGGGCGGCCTTATCCGGCGCAGTCACTTGCAGACGCTCCATGCCCTCACTGTTGAAGGTGCCGATATCGACCTGCTTGTTGGCCACCGACAGGGCATTGACTTCGTGACTGCCATTAAGCGAGCGCTTGAAGATCTTGCCGGCATCGGCGTTGTTCTGGGCGAACACGTAATAGCCCGGCACCAGATAACCGGAGGTGGAGTTGGGATCGCCATTGGCGAAGGTCAGGCTCTTGGCGTTCTTGAGCATGTCCTCGACCGAGTTGACCGGGCTGTCCTTGTGCGCCACCAACAGGCTGTAGTAACCCTGTGCACCATTGGCTGCGACGGTCTGGGCGAAGATCTCGCCACCGGCGCGGTCCACCGCTTCCATCGCTGCCTTGTTGCCGTACCAGGCCACGTCGACCTTGTCGAAGCGCATACCCTGGATGATGCCGGCATAGTCAGGGGCGAAGAAGGCGTTGATCTTGATGCCGGTCTGCTGGCTCATATCAGCCAGAAAGGGATCCCACATTTCCTTGAGGTTCTGCGAGGACTCGGTGGAGATGATGCCGAAATTGAGCGTTTCAGCGGCCTGGGCCGAGCCCAGCAGAGAACCGGTGACGAGCGCAGAGGCAGCCAGAACCTGGCCGATGCGTTTGAACATTGCAGAGCACTCCTGTTGCAGATTGGTGTTGTTGGATAGAAACCAGAATGAACGGCGTCAGGCCTTGGCCAGCGCCAGGGGACGTTCGGTTGCACGCGGGCGATGGCCTTGCGGCAGCAACAGACTGACGTCCAGATCGCCGCCATAGAGATCGTTGAGGAATTCGGGATTGAGCTCGTCGATGGAGCCATCGAAATGGATATGCCCACCCTTGAGCGCCACGGCGCGCTGGCAATAGCGCACCGCGTAATCGACCTGATGCAGGGTCACCACCACGGTCTTGCCGTCGCGGCGATTGATGTCGGCCAGAATGTCCATCACCTTGCGCGCCGACTCCGGGTCGAGCGAGGCGATCGGTTCATCGGCGAGAATCACTTCGGCCTGCTGGCACAACGCGCGGGCGATGGCCACGCGTTGCTGCTGCCCGCCTGAGAGGGTCGAAGCACGCTGAGCAGCGAAATCGGCCAGACCGACGCGCTCCAGCGCCTGCATCGCTCGCTGCTTTTCCTCGGTGTTGAACAGACTGAGACTGCCACGCCAGCGTGGCATGCGCCCAAGGCCTCCGAGCAGGACGTTCTGCAGCACGCTCAGGCGACCTACGAGATTGAATTGCTGGAAGATGTAGCCAATGTCGGCACGCTGCCGACGTACATCAGCACTGAGGCGACCATCGGCCTGCACCTGACGCCCAAGCATCTCGATGCTGCCGCCATCAGCACGCGCCAAACCGGCCAAGTGTCGCAACAGGGTCGACTTGCCCGAGCCGGAGGCACCGATCAGCGCCACCATCTCGCCAGGCTGTACAGACAGCGCCAAATCAAACAGCGCCTGCTTGCGGCCAAAGCTCTTATTCAGACGGTCGACTCGAATCGCTGCGCGCATGCACTGGCCCTCAACTATCATTGTGATGTGAAGGCAGTGACGGGCGCCTTCTGGTGTAGACCACGTTAGGCGCAAGCTGTGTCAGCCCCGTGAAACACGGATGACAATTGAGTGACCGAAACTTGAGGCTTTTATGCTCAAGCGATGCCGCGAAGGTGAGTAATGACGAGTGTCACGCATTTCAGACAATTGGTGCTGGCATAAAGCCTCCACCCCACCCAAGCTATGACATGCATTTGGCGTCAAAAAATACCCACCCAATGCAGGGTCAAATTGACGCAGCACGCTACACCGGTTGAACGGCTAGTGCGAAACACTGTCAAACCGGTGACAATATCGACACTGTTTACCAGTATCGCTCCCTGAACTAACCGGTAATGAATGCGCCCTATGAAACAGGCTACTTATTCCAGCCGCACGGCTGACAAATTCGTTGTTCGCTTGCCTGATGGCATGCGTGAGCGTATCGCTGACGTAGCACGCAACCATCACCGCAGCATGAACTCTGAAATTATCGCCCGCCTGGAGCAGAGCATGCTGCAGGAAGGCGC
>CAZIZA010000197.1:0-7224 GCA_964543555.1 uncultured Pseudomonas sp. | reverse complement strand
TGGCGATGCGGTCGTTGCCGACCACTTCCTGCTGCAACTGATCGGTATCGCCCTGCAACCAGGTCAGCTGCGCCCAGTAGTTGAGACGGTTGCGCGCATTGCGCTCGAAGAAGCCGCCGTCGGCGTGCAGGCCGAACCAGGTCAGGTCGCCGGTGTAGCGCTTGCTCAGCTCGTCGACACGTTCACCGGGATTGGCCAGGCGGCCGTCGTCGCGGCTGTGATGCAGCTTGGCGCCGATGCGGTGGCCGGGTGTCCACTGATAGTCGAGGCCGGCGAAGAAATGCTGGCGATCTTCGTCTTCGGGCGCCAGGTCGTCGAGATCGGTGCGGTAATCGGAGAAGCGCTCGGCAACGCCGACCGTGGCTTGCAGCAGGGTGGTGTCGAAGCGCCAGTTGACCGCTTCGATGTTGGTGTCCCACCAGGTGCCTTCGTCACTGCGCAGACGCTGACGACCGACGCGCAGGTGCTCGCCGGGGTAGGCGGTGAGGCCGGCGTAGTCGACCCAGAACTCGCGCATGGCCAGGTAGCTCTTGTCCGGTTGGCGCGCGTCGGCATTCTGCGTGTCGCTGGTGTCGTCACTCTGCAGCGTGTCGGTTTCGACGATGTCGGTGGCGGTGACCGCCTGGCCCATGGCGAAGGCGCTCCAGTCGCCACGTTCGCCGTAGACCCAGGGGCGCAGGTCGAGGCCGAGACCGTTGACGTCGCCACCCTCACGGGTGCCGAGGTCGCGGTCGTCTTCCGACTGCGCGGTGATCTTCACATCCAGGCCGAAATTCTTCGGCGCATCCGCCGCCCAGGCTGCGCTGGCGGCCAGCAGGCTGGCGCTCAGCCCCAATTGGCTGACGATACGGTTTAGCTGCATGCGTGCATCCTTGTTCATGGCTGGCTGACCTGCAGGGCGGCCTGCTGGTGCAGGACGATGCCGCGTGCATCGCGCTCTTCACGCAGCAGGCGTTGGCCTTCGGCCAGTTGCGCCGGGGTCAGGCTCTGGGTGATCGCCGTGGCCAGTTCGAGGGTCGGCGGTGTGTTGCGCGGCAGCGCCAGTTGGCTGAAGACATAGGCGTTGACCGGGTTGGGCTTGACCCCGCGGCCCTGGCTGAACATCTGCGCCAGGGCGAAGTCGGCGCTAAGCTGGCCGGCGCGCGCGGCGCTGAGCAGGTGATCGAGCGCCTGCTGGGCATAGACCTCGCCCAGGTAGCCGCGCAGGTAGATCTGGCCCAGGTAGTAATTGGCGCTGGGCTCGCTGGGTGCGGCCCTGCGCAGGTGCTCCTCGGCCTTCTTCGGCTGCTGCGGCAGCAGCTTGCCTTCGTAGTACAGGCGTCCGAGCAGCAGTTCGGCGCGCGGCAGGGCGGCTTCGCGGCCCTTGTCCAGGTAGCCGAGCAGGGTGTCGGTATCACCCAGCTGCGGGTAGTCGTAGAGCAGGCGGGCCAGGCTGACCCAGGCAGCCGGATAGTTCGGTGCGATGGCTTCGAGCAGGTCCTGTGCCTGCTGCGGTTGCGGTTGGCCGACCTCAGGGTCGCTGAGGACTTGAGCCACGGAGTCGACCTGGTTGGGCGAGACAGTGCCGGCGCGGTAACCCGCCAGCAGTTGCTCAATCAGCGCCTGACGGTCGTCTTCGCGGTTCTGCTTCTGGTACACCGTGGCCAACTCGGCGTAGCAGGCGTCGTTGCTGGCCAGGCGTGCCTGGCAGATGCGCTCGATCTCACCCAGATGCTGGTCGTAGGTGCCATCGGTGCGATACAGAAGAATCTGCGCCAGTTCTGCCTGGGGCAGGCCCTGCTGACGCCAGTCTTGGATACGTTGCGCGAGGTTCATGGCGGGAAAGTCCTGTGGGTAGAACAGGTAGAGTTCGGTCAGCGGCAGCAGCGCACTGGGCTCGCGAGCCTGGGCTGCGCTTTCCAGCAGTTCGGCGGCCTCCTGGCGCTCGGCCAGGCTGCTGCCGGGCTTGCGCGCCAGCAGCTTGCCCAGGCGCGCTTCGGCACGGGGCGATCCATCCAGGGCCTGGCGATAGATGCGCTCGGCCTCGTTCAGGTCCTGGGTCTGACCATTGGCGGCGTAGATGTCGGCCAGGCCGATCTGCGCGTCGCTGTAGCCCATTTCGGCGAGCTGACGGAAATGCCATTCGGCAGTCTGCGCATCGCCGCTCTGCAGGGCTTCGCGCGCCAGGCGCTCATCCGGCAGGCCGGCGCAACCGGCCAGCGTGGCGCTGACGGCGAGGCCGAGCAGGGCAGGGCGAAGAAGGGGCATGCTCACGGCGCGTTCTCCTTAGCGGCCTGCCGCGACGGCTTGATCGACCAGGCCAAACAGCGACGGACCACGGTCGATGACCACGTCCACCGGCTGCCCGGCGAGGCTGGCTGGCAGCACGTCCTGCGGCTTGATCACCACGCGGATGTCCGAGCTCAGGCCGCCGTCATGCAGTGCGCTGCTGACGATCTCGCCGCGACGCGCTTCGTCTTCCCCGGCCACCTTGAAGGTCACTGGCGTGCCGGGGCGCGCCTGCTCCAGGTGACGGTAGGGGAAGCTGGCGCTGACGGTGGCCACGCCGTCCTGCGGGACCAGTTCGAAGATCACGTCGCCCTTGCTGGCGAACTGGCCGTCGGCCACCAGTTGGCGGGCGATCTTGCAGTTGCACGGGCTGGTAAGCGTGCCCTGCATCTCGCGGGCGAACAGCGCTTCGATCTGGCTCGGTTCGAGCTGGTCATCGCCCAGATGGCCCTTGAGCATTTCCAGCATGCTGGTGGTGAAGGTGGCGATCGGCGCGCCTTTTTCCACCATGCCATCCGGCTGCACCAGCGCTTGTACGCTGCCTTCACGCGGCATGGTCACTTGCAGCGCCGGCAGGCTGATCTGTGCCGACTGCGCGTGGGTGACGAAGTAAAGGCCGTAGATCGACTTGCCGATGTAGCCGAACGCGGCCAGGCCGATCACGAAGATCGCGGCGCTGAAGGTCACGGCGCGCAGGCGACCGAACATGCCCATGCCACCGCCAGCGCCGTTCTTGCGTGCCTTGGTGAAGTTGTCGCGCTGGAGGATGTGCAGCACCTCGCCGACATTGACCAACTCACCGGCCAGGTGGCTGCTGATCAGGTGGCGCAGGGCCGCGGTTTCACGTACGCCGAGGCCGTGGAACTGGCAGCCGACGCGGTTGTGCTCGGGCTGCACCGAGGTGACCTGGAATTCGATGTCCAGGCCCAGTACCAGGCTGTCGAGTTGGAACTGCAACTGGCCGCGGTGGAAGTCCCCGACCTTGTGCGTGGCGTTTTTGCTGGTGAAGCTGAAGCCGCCGGCGGAAACATCCTGCAGGCGCGCATCGATGCGTTCGCGCTGGGCGTTGGTGTAGCGCAGGCGCCCCGGCAGCTTGACGCGGGCGTGCTGGCGCTGGGCCTCGGACTCATGGACGACGTTGTGATTGGCGACGGAGTTCATGGTGGCTAATTCCTATTCGAGTACGGTCACACCAGCGCCAGCAGCGCGGCGATGAAGACGGAGGCAGCAGAAAAAGTCATGGCACGCGACGACCAACTGTTGAACCAGTTGGCGAAGCTGGACAGGCCACGGTTGAGCTTGGTGTTCTGGCGCGTCCAGGACTGTTGGTCGAGGCGGAAGAACACGTAGATCTTCACCAGCGCGCCGACGATCTGGTTGTAATAGAGCAGCGCCGGGTAGGCCGGGCCGATGCGGTGCCCGGAGAGCATCAGCAGCAATGTCAAAACCAGCCGCGTGCTGCCAATCCACAGCAGGTAGATCAGCAGGTACATCACGCTGTACTTGAGGCTGGCGATGATCGCCACGCACAGGCCCAGCAGGCAGGTCCACATCGACACGCGCTGATCGAACAGCACCAGGCTGGTGAAGGCGCCGAGGCGGCCCATGCCCAGGCGCAGGGCGCGCGAGTTCTGCCGCAGGTTGTTGCCGTACCAGCGGAACATCAGCTTGCGGCTGGCCTTGATGAAGCTTTTCTCCGGCGGGTGCTCGACCGTGTTGATGGCGGCGTCCGGCACGTAGAAGGTGTCGTAACCCAGGCGCATCAGGCTGTACCAGCTGGACTTGTCGTCACCGGTGAGGAACTGGAAGCGCCCCAGGCGCCAGTGCTCCAGGTGGTCGGCTTCGACGTCGCGGATGAACTCGGGGTCGGTCACCACGCTGGCGCGGAACACCGACATGCGCCCGGTCATGGTCAACACGCGCTTGGACAGCGCCATCGAGCACATGTTGAGGTGGCGCTGGGCGAAGCGCAGCTTGTGCCACTCGCTCATCAGGTAGCTGCCGCGTACCTCGCAGAACTCGTTGGTGGTCAACCCGCCGACGTTGGGGAAGAGCTTGAACCAGGGCACGGTCTTCTTCACCACATCGGCTTCGAGCACGGTGTCACCGTCGATCACCGCCACCACCGCATCACGGTCCGGCATCTGCCGGGAGATGGCGCGGAAACCGTGGGCCAGGCCGTCACGTTTGCCGGTGCCGGGAATCCGCACGATGTCCAGCTTGACGTGCGCCGGTGGTTGGGCCCGAGCCCAGAGGTTCTTGATCAGCAGCTCATCGGAGAGCTCGACGATCGAACACACCACGGTACTCGGGTAGCCGCAGTCGATGGCTTCACGAATCACCGAGCGGTAGACCATGGCGGTGGTCAGCGCCTCGATGCGAAAGCTGGTGACCAGCAGATACACATGAGAGGGGTCGGCGTCCTTGCCGAGTTTTTGCACCTTGCGGCGATACCAGGGGTACACCAGGTAAAGGAACAGGCAGCCACGTACGAAGTGCATGGCGCCCATGGAATAACGCCAGATGCCGACAATGCCGATCAGCAGCAGGAAATGCCGCGACTCGGGGTCGAACACCGTACGTGGCAGTGCCAGCGCCAGGAGCATCAGCAGGCTGAGATAGAGCATCCAGCCGCTGGCTTGGTTGAGGCCGTTCTTGAGCTTGTCCATATGCGTCTCCGGCTGCCGCCCGGCGCGTACCAGGCGGCAGCTCGCGGCCCTGTTACCAGCAGATACCTTCAGCCACGCCATTGCTGGCGTGCGGCATGAAACCGACCAGGTCGATCACCCGCTTGCCGCTTGGCGCCTGCTCGGCCAGCTTGGCGAAGCGCTCGTCGCTGTTGCCCAGCACGATGATGTCGGCCTTGGCCACGACGTCGTCCAGGTCGCTGTTGAGCAGCGAGGAGACATGCGGGATCTTCGACTCGATGTAGTCCTTGTTGGCGCCGTGGACGCGGGCGTACTCGACGTTGCGGTCGTAGATGCTCAGGTCGAAGCCCTTGCCGATGAGCATCTCGGCCAGCTCCACCTGCGGGCTTTCGCGCAGGTCATCGGTGCCGGCCTTGAAGCTCAGGCCGAGCAGGGCGACCTTGCGCGAATCCTGGCTGGCGATGATGTCGAAGGCCTTCTGCACCTGGGCGGCGTTGCTGCGCATCAGCGAGCCGATCAGCGGGGTTTCCACGTCCAGGCTGCCGGCGCGGTAGTTCAGCGCGCGTACGTCCTTGGGCAGGCAGGAGCCGCCGAAGGCGAAGCCGGGTTTCATGTAGTACTTGGAGAGGTTCAGCTTGTGGTCCTGGCAGACCACGTCCATCACCTCGCGGCCATCGACGCCGACGGCCTTGGCGATGTTGCCGATCTCGTTGGCGAAGGTGACCTTGGCCGCGTGCCAGACGTTGCAGGTGTACTTGATCATCTCGGCGACTTCGATGTCCTTGCGGATGATCGGCGCGTCGAGCTCGCTGTAGATGCTTTCCAGCAGGTCGCCGGAGGCGGTGTCCAGCTCACCGATGACCGTCATCGGCGGGAAGTCGTAGTCCTTGATCGCGGTGCTCTCGCGCAGGAACTCGGGGTTCACCGCCAGGCCGAAATCGACGCCGGCCTTCTTGCCCGAGCAGTCCTCGAGAATCGGCAGTACCACGTTCTTCGCGGTGCCTGGCAATACGGTACTGCGCACCACCACGGTGTGGCGCTCGTTCTTGTCGCGCATGGCCATGCCGATTTCGCGGCATACGCCTTCGATGTAGTTCAGCTCCAGATCGCCGTTCTTCTTGCTCGGCGTGCCGACGCAGATGAACGACACATCGCTCTCCAGAACGGCAGCGGCGACGTCAGTGGTGCCGCGCAGGCGGCCCTGACGCAGGCCCTGTTGCAGCAGTTCTTCCAGGCCCGGCTCGACGATGGGCGATTTGCCGCTGTTGATCAGGTCGATCTTGTTCGCGGAGATGTCCACGCCAATCACGTCGTGACCGCGTGCCGACAAACAGCCGGCACAAACGGCACCTACATAACCCAAACCGAAGATACTGATTCGCATGGTATTCACCTCGTCCGTTCGATGCAGTTTCAAATACTGGCCTTTTGGCCAAAACTAGTCCGTGAACTTGCTGTTTTTAAATGAGCAAGTTCATTCAGGCAAAAGAGAGTTATGACGCCGGAAGTGTGGCGTCAGATGCGAGCCTTATATAAATTCGTGGCTCTTTGATATTGTCTTTTTCGCCTCGGCTGAGGCGTGTATCTCGATGCTTTCGGGGTTTTCATATCTCCCTGTGAAACGCAAAAACTTTCGTTGGGGTGAAGCGGCCTGACGAATGTTTATTTGCAAACAAGCAGTTTCGGTTGATAAGAAAGTTATGAGTTGAAATGTGTTACGGGCTGTATGAGTGGCGGGCTTTTCCGATAGTTCCTACCGTTCGTCCGTAGCTGAACGAGAGCTGAACGGGTAAGTTGATCGCAATATAATGGCAACTTGCAAAATGCATGATGGCAAAACGTGTATTAATAGGCGTGAAGCTATCGGATAACTAAGGGGCGCAATAAGTTCGTGAGAAAGTGCAGTGGCGCTGAAAGTGTGACGCCAAGCAGGTTTTCAGGTGCAGGCCTGTGGTCGCAGGAAGCACGGGCAAGCGCAACGCTCGTGCTGCAGCGAAGCGGTAGGCGAGAGAGAGGCGGAAGAGGGCAAGCGCAGCGGCAAGCCCATGCGGCAACCGATGAGCGGTGCATGGGCTTGGCTGGAGGAGGGGTCAGTCTTGCGGCTGGTCGCGCAGGAACACCAGGCTGTCGGCCTTGGAGTGCTCGGCCGAATAACGGTAGCCCTGATAGTTGAAGTCCTTCAGGCCTTCAGGGTTGGTCAGGCGCTCCTTGATCACGTAGCGCGCCATCAGGCCGCGGGCCTTCTTAGCGTAGAAGCTGATGATCTTGTACTGGCCGTTCTTCAGGTCCTTGAACTCGGTGTCGATGA
>CAZIZA010000196.1:0-7231 GCA_964543555.1 uncultured Pseudomonas sp. | reverse complement strand
CCATCGCGCGGCAGCATCGCCTCGCCGTCGAGGATGCAGGCATCCAGGCTGGCCAGCAGGATGTCCTCGACCAGCGCCTCGACGCGGCCGATCTCGCGGTACAGCAGGCCCAACTCGGTCAGCCCGGGCAGCTTGCCGCGCAGGAACTTGGCCTGCTCGGCCAGTTGCTGCAGCAGCAGACGTTGCAGCGCACGGCGGTGCTGGAAGTCGGCCTCGGCCTGGGTCGGGAAGCGCCCTTCCTTGACTACCCCACCCTCTTCCACCAGAGCCGGGTAAACCGTCATGGAAAGCCCGGCGATCTTTTGCTGGGCCTTCTCGGCCAACTCGGCAAAGGCCTTGGCCTCCACCGCTTTCGGTTTGTCACTCTGCTGCGGGATGGCCAATGCAGCCTGGCTGGCCTCGGCGAAACGTGCGGTCAGCTCAGCCAAGTCGCGTCCCTCACCAAGGAACTTGCCGCGCGCATCCACCACCTCGATGTTCATCTTCAGGTGGTTTTCGATGCTGTCAGCCGCTTCCGCCCAGGCCTCATCGGACACTCGTGCGCCGGTCATGCGCAGCAGCTCGGAACCGAGCGCCTGCGGCAACGAACCCTGGCCAAACACCAGCTTGTCCAGCGCGGCGCCGACGAAATCCGGCACCGGCACGAAGTTCTTGCGCAGCGCCTTGGGCAGGCCACGCACCAGAGCGATGCACTTGGCCTCCAGCAGGCCCGGCACCAGCCACTGCAGACGCTCTGCTTGTAATTGCGGCAACAGCGGCGCCGGCACGCGCAGGGTCACGCCGTCACGCGGATGATTGGGCTCGAAGTGATACGTAAGCGGCAATTGCAGCTCGCCAATGCGCAAGGTGTCCGGGTACTGCGCGGCGGTGACTTCGGAGGCCGAGCGGGCCAGGGCGTCTTCCTCGCGCATGATCAGCAGTTGGCTGTCAGCGGCGCTGCCCTTCTTGTACCAGCTCTCGAAACTCGCGGCCTGGTAGATGTCCTGCGGGATGCGCGCCTCGTAGTAGCCGAACAGGGTTTCCTCGTCGGCGAGAATATCGCGGCGGCGCGATTTGGCCTCCAGCTCGTCGAGGCGTTCGAGCAACTGGCGGTTGGCGGTCAGGCAGCGTACGCGGCTGTTGATCTCGCCACGCACCAGGCCCTCGCGAATGAACATCTCACGGGAAACCGGCGGGTCGATGGGGCCGTAATGCACCGGGCGGCGGCCGACGATGATCATGCCGTACAGGGTGACCTGCTCGTACGCCACCACCTGGCCGCGCTTCTTCTCCCAGTGCGGTTCCAGATGGTTCTTCTTCACCAGATGCGCGGCCAACGGCTCGATCCAGTCCGGCTCGATCTTCGCCACCATGCGGGCGAACAGCTTGGTGGTTTCCACCAGCTCGGCGGCCATGATCCAGTTGGGCTTCTTGCGCCCGATCACGCTGGACGGGTGAATCCAGAAACGTCGCTGGCGCGCGCCCAGGTAGTCGCCCTCCTCGGTCTTCTGGCCGATCTGGCTGAGCAGGCCGGCGAGAATCGCCTTGTGCACGGCGGCGTAGTTCTTCGCCCGCACCGCTGCCTCGCTGGCCTCGGCCTGCTGGCGGGCGATGGCGTTGACGCGGGTGTCCTTGGTCGGCGCAACCGGCTCTTTGTAGGAGCCGGCTTGCCGGCGATCCTTCTCGACCTGTTGATCGCCCGCAAGCGGGCTCCTACGGGAAGCATTGCCGCTCAACTGCAGATCACGGGCGATCAGCACCAGTTGCCGGTGCGCATCGCGCCATTCGCGCAGGCGCATGTAGTTGAGGAAGTTCTTCTTGCACCAGGTACGCAGCGGGTTGCTGCCCAGCTCCTGACGTTTTTCCTCGAAGCCGCGCCACAGGTTGATCAGCGCGGCGAAGTCCGAGTCCACATCCTTCCACTGCGCGTGCGCCTGGTCGGCGGCCTGCTGGCGATCCATCGGTCGCTCGCGCGGGTCTTGCACCGACAGTGCGGCGGCAACGATAAGGATTTCCTCCAGACTGCCCTGCTTGGCGCCCTCCAGCACCATGCGCCCCAGACGCGGGTCTATGGGCAGGCGCGCCAGTTGCCGGCCGATGGGCGTGAGCTGGCTTTCGCGGTTGACCGCCGACAGCTCCTGCAACAGGTTGAAGCCGTCGCTGATGGCCTTGCCGTCTGGCGGCTCGATAAAGGGGAAGTCCTCGATGCTGCCCAGGCGCAGGTGCAGCATCTGCAGGATCACCGCCGCCAGGTTGGTGCGCAGAATCTCCGGGTCGGTAAATTCCGGGCGCCCGAGAAAATCCTCCTCGCTGTACAGGCGAATGCAGATGCCCGGCTCGACCCGCCCGCAACGGCCCTTGCGCTGGTTGGCGCTGGCCTGCGACACCGGCTCGATGGGCAGGCGCTGCACCTTGGCGCGGTAGCTGTAGCGGCTGATGCGTGCGGTGCCGCTGTCGATCACGTAGCGGATGCCCGGCACGGTCAGCGAGGTTTCCGCGACGTTGGTGGCCAGCACGATCTTGCGCCCCGGCATTGGGGCGAAAATCTTCTGCTGCTCGGCTGGCGTCAGCCGCGCATACAGCGGCAGCACCTCGGTAAAACGCAGATTGGCCTTGCGCAGCACCTCCGCCGCCTCGCGAATCTCACGCTCGCCGGGCAGGAACACCAGCACGTCGCCGGGGCGCTTGCCCACACTGCGCTCGTGCTCGGCGATCTCGTCCAGCGCAGCGAGAATGCCCTGGTCGATAGACAGGTCATCGAGCAGACGCTCGCCCTCCTCGTCCACCTCCGCCGCCAGCGGGCGATACCAGGTTTCCACCGGGTAGGTGCGCCCGGACACCTCGATGATCGGCGCGTCGTTGAAATGTTTGCTGAACCGCTCCAGATCGATGGTCGCCGAGGTGATGATCAACTTCAGATCGGGGCGACGCGGCAGCAGGGTCTTCAGGTAGCCGAGCAGGAAGTCGATATTGAGGCTGCGCTCGTGCGCCTCGTCGACGATGATCGTGTCGTACTTTTCCAGAAAGCGGTCGTGCTGGGTTTCGGCGAGCAGGATGCCGTCGGTCATCAGCTTGATCAGCGTGCCGTCCTTGCTCTGATCCTCGAAGCGCACCTGATAGCCGACCAGCTCGCCCAGCGGCGTACCGATTTCCTCGGCCACCCGAGTCGCCACACTGCGCGCCGCCAGCCGGCGTGGCTGGGTATGGCCGATCAGCCCATGCACGCCCCGACCGATTTCCAGGCAGATCTTCGGCAACTGCGTGGTCTTGCCCGAACCGGTCTCACCGGCGATCACCACCACCTGGCTCTTCTCCAGCGCGGCCTTGATCTCGTCGCGCTTGGCGGCAATCGGCAGCGCATCGTCGTAGCGCATGGTCGGGATGCTGCTGCGCCGCGCCGCCACCTTGTCGCTGGCCGCTTGAAAACGCTCCAGCCACTGCGCCAGCTTGGCCTCATCGGGCTGCTTCTGCAGCTCATGCAACTGCCGACGCAAGCGATGGCGCTCGGCGATCATGACGTGGTCGAGGTTATTCTGCAGCGTGGCGAGGTCAGTCATCTGGATCGGGGCAATCAGGGTAAAGACGGGATTGTCGCAGATTACGGCTCATGGCGGGCAGGCTATACCATGGAGCAAGAGCGTGAGGTTAAGGCGTAATGGCACGGCGGATTTCGGCCGTAACCGGACTGTTTCAGGCCTTCCATTGAAGCCTGGATGGGACAGAGGTGCGATTCGGTCAGTCCTGCACGCGTTATAACGCTCACGGTATTTCCAGGGTCTGGAGGAACGTGGCTATGTGCTTTTTCAGGTTTCACTTCCGGCGTCTGGCCGGGCAGCCTAATATCTCATGCAGGTCTTTTGTTTCGCTCACGGGGGCCGACTGAAGCCTGCCCTTTACCCAGACCCTAGGTGGCTCATGCCTCTCCCGCCTCCCTCGCCTGAGTCTCCCGCCAGCGGTTCGGTTGCCCTGCAGGTGCGCACCGACCGGCTACAACTACTGTTTCGCCAGTCTTTCCTCGCCACATTTGGCAGTGTGGGGGGAGCAACGGTGTTGTCCTGGTTGCAGCATGATCTGGGCAATCGCGCCGTTATCGCCCCCTGGCTCATTGCCCTGTGCCTGGCCGGCATGGTTCGGCTCAGTCTGTTCTGGGCTTACTACCGCAGCGCACCGCACAACCGCACGCCTGCCCGCTGGGAAGGCGTGTATTGGGTGACGCTGGTAATCACGTCCGCAATCTGGGGCATCGGCGCTTTTCTGCTGATGTCCCGCGACAGTCTATTGTCACAGGTCATGACCCTCTTTTTTGCGATCGGCATGGCCGGCAGCGCCATTTCGGCCTATTCGGCTTATCGCTCCATGACCCTGGCCGCCGTGGGGCTGGTGCTGCTGCCCACAACGCTGTGGCTGCTTACCGAACCGGGCGACGAACAACGGTTGCTGGCCGTGACCACCCTGGCCTTTTCCATCTTCGTCATGCGCGCCACCCGCGAACTGTCCGATGCACTCGGCTCTCTACTGCGGCTGCGCCGCGAACTGGAGATCCAGCACCGCATCGCCAGCAATGCCGCGCGCACCGACGAGCTGACCGGGCTGAACAACCTGCGCGCCTTCAAGGAACAGGCCGATGCGATGTTCGCCTACACCCGCCGCCACGGCTTACCGCTCTGCGCGCTCATGCTCGACATCGACCACTTCAAACAGATCAACGACACCCACGGTCACGCTGCGGGGGATCGGGTGCTGCACGCGGTGGCGACACGACTGAAGGAAACCTTGCGCGAAGCCGACCTCTGCGGCCGACTGGGCGGCGAGGAGTTTGCAGTGCTGCTTGCCGACGCGCAACGGCATGAAGCAAGGGCGATCGCTGAAAAGCTGCGTCTGGCCATACAGGCCGTCGTGCTGCCGTTCAACGACAGCACGCTGAATGTGACCATCAGTATCGGGGTTGCCGAAGCGGATGCGGCCTGCCCCGACGCCACGGCCCTGCTAACTCAAGCCGATGCAGCCATGTACCAGGCAAAGTCCAATGGCCGTAATCAGGTGCACGGCCCACTCGCCTGAACACGCACGCCCGCATAGGCGGGCGTTCATGTTCAGGCAGACAGCCGCGCCCCGTCAGCGGCTGATCAGGGGGAACACGCCCAGCAGCAAGGCCGCCGCCAGGATGACCATGCACACCATCACCGCCCATTTGAGGGTAAAGCGTTGCAGGTCGCCAAATTCGATCTTGGCCAGGCCGATCAGCAGGTATGTCGAGGGAACTAGCGGGCTGAGCAGGTGCACCGGCTGCCCGACGATCGAGGCACGCGCCATTTCCACGGCACTGATGCCGTAGCTGGACGCGGCCTGGTTCAGCACCGGCAGGATGCCGTAGTAAAAAGCATCGTTGGACATGAAGAAGGTGAACGGCATGCTCACCAAGGCCGTGATCACTGCCAGGTAGGGGCCGAACGCGTCAGGGATGACCGCCAGCAGGCTCTTGGACATGGCCTCGACCATGCCGGTGCCGCTGAGGATGCCGGTGAAGATACCGGCCGCGAAGATCAGCCCGACTACCGCCAGTACGTTGCCGGCATGGGCGGCGATGCGCTCCTTCTGCTGCTGCAGGCAGGGGTAGTTGATGATCATGGCGATGCTGAAGGCGATCATGAACAGCACCGGCATCGGCAGCAGGCCGGCGACCAGGGCGGTCATCAGCACCATGGTGAGGATGGCGTTGATCCACAAGAGTTTCGGCCGACGCGCCTCGGGAAACTGCGACACGCTGATGTCGTCTTGGGTGACGTGGTCGTCCGGCAGTTGCAGCACGCCCAGGCGTTTGCGCTCGCGCAGGCCGTAGAGATAAGCCACACCGAACAGCGCCAGGGCGCCGACAATCATACCCGGAATCATCGGCACGAAGACGTCCGATGGGTCGACGTGCAGGGCACTGGCAGCACGTGCGGTCGGACCGCCCCAGGGGGTCATGTTCATGATGCCGCCGGCCATGATGATCAGGCCGGCCATGATGGTCGGGCTCATCTTCAGCCGGCTGTAAAGCGGCAGCATGGCGCCGACGCAGATCATGTAAGTGGTCGAACCATCGCCATCGAGGGAGACGATCAACGCCAGGGCCACAGTGCCGACCGCAACCTTCAGCGGGTCGCCCTTGACCAGTTTGAGGATCAGCCGTACGGGCGGATCGAACAGCCCGGAGTCGATCATGATGGCGAAGTAGAGGATGGCAAACATCAACATCACGCCAGTGGGCGCGAGCTTGCTGATGCCTTCGAGCATCATCGGGCCGATCTGGTTGGCGAAGCCACCAATCAACGCGAACAGAATGGGAATGATGATCAGGGCGATCAGCGCCGACAGGCGCTTGCTCATGATCAGGTACATAAAAGTCGAGACCATGGCGAAGCCAAGGAATGTGAGCATGGAGATTCTCCGGACGGAATTCGGTTGGGGCTTGGAGACGATCAGCGAGTGTTACGCAACGAACGAACGGAGAGAGGGAACGCGAGGCCTGTCAGGGGCATGGATGTATACCGTTTTGTTCTTGTTGGTAATGGTCGGCCGCCATGGCGGTCACGACGCTATGGCAGGTCTGCGCCTGCCGTGGACAGGAACATAGGCTTGGAAGCTTTCTGACAGCTTTCATCTCCAGGCTGCCCTGTAAAAATCCATACCCGATGACTCTCACGCGTCACGTGGGCATATGCGCAGATGACGCTCCTCTCATCTTCCCGGCGACGGGAAGCCTCCCCAGACAATAGTCCGCCTGACCACGCCAAGCCCGGTAACTCAACACTCCATTGGGTTTGTGCCTCGCGCACGAATCGTCGCCCCCACGGGTAAGGTCACACAATGAAAAACGCCACCCGAAGGTGGCGTTTTTCATCAGCAAGGTCGAATCACTTCTTGCCCAGCTTCTTCAGCTCTTCGTCGCGCAGTTCGCGGCGCAGGATCTTGCCGACGTTGGTGGTCGGCAGCACATCGCGGAACTCGACGGCCTTGGGTACCTTGTAACCGGTGAGGTTGGCGCGCATGTGCTCCATCACCTGTTCCTTGGTCAGGCTTTCGCCCGGCTTGACGACGATGAACACCTTGATCGCCTCGCCGGATTTCTCGTCCGGGATGCCGATGGCAGCGCATTGCAGGACGCCCGGCAGGGTGGCCATGACGTCTTCCAGCTCGTTCGGGTAGACGTTGAAACCGGACACCAGAATCATGTCCTTCTTGCGGTCGACGATGCGCAGGTAACCGTCTT
>CAZIZA010000195.1:0-7249 GCA_964543555.1 uncultured Pseudomonas sp. | reverse complement strand
AGCTGTAGCCCTCACCGAAGTGAAGAGCGAAGCACGCTTGCCGGAAATGAAGTAGCCGCGGCTCGATGGCCCACGCGAATGTACTTGGGCCGACGCGCAGCAGACATTGCACAGCCAGGTTACTGGAGCTAGTGGAACACTGAAAAAGTTGTCATGCCCGCGCAGGCGGGCATCCAGAACCAGTGAATTGTCTGGGCTCCCGCCTGCGTGGCAGTGACGATAGCTGACTTTTTCAGGATATCCCTAGAGCCAGGCAAGGTGAAATTGGGCGAAGAACGAACAAGGCTCGCATTCGAGTTTAGGTGCGGTAAATGAGCATTACTCGCTTCGCTCGCCCTTCGGGCCGCGCTGAAGCGCGTTAGCTACAACAGCTTTCCGAGTCCGATTTCAACACAGCATGGCCGATGCGCAGCAAACCTGGCACAGGCTCTGAGGAGTAGTAGAAATTGACCACCATGGAACGGCCAGGGCCAGCCAGTGATCCACGGCTCAGTCACGACGATCCGCTGTTGGATGGTTTGTTGATCCTCTGTCGGCTGCACGGCTGCAGCGTCAGTCGTGGCAGCCTGAGCGCCGGCTTGCCATTGCCGGCCCAGCGCCTCAGCCCTGACCTGCTGGCCCGCGCAGCCGCACGGGCCGGGCTGCAGGGGCGCCTGCTGCAGCGTGATCTCGCCAGCATTTCGCCGCTCAACCTGCCCGTCCTGCTGCTGCTCAAGGATGGCCGCAGCGCAGTGCTGCGCCAATGGGGACCGAAGCAGCAGGCACAGATACTGCCCTGCGAGACCGATGGCGGCGAGCAGTGGGTCAGCCGCGAGCAACTGGCCGCCGAGTACAGCGGCCAGGCCTTCTTCGCGCGTCCACGGCATGAACTGGAGGAAGCCCGCACACCGCTGGTGCCACGCATCGAAGCCTGGTTTCGCGACACCCTCAAGCTATCGCGCTGGCTGTATACCGATGCCGTACTCGCCAGCCTGCTGATCAACCTGCTGGGACTGATGGTGCCGCTGTTCGTCATGCAGACCTACGACCGCGTGGTGCCCAACCAGGCCACCTCGACGCTCTGGGTGCTGGCCATCGGTCTGCTGATCGGCACGGGTTTTGAGCTGCTGCTGAAGGTGCTGCGCGCGCACCTGCTGGATACCGCCGGCAAGAAGACCGATGTGGTGCTTTCCGCCACGCTGTTCGAGCGCATCACCGGTATGTCGATGAAAGCGCGGCCGGCGACCATCGGCGGCTTCGCCCAAAGCATCCATGATTTCCAGGGACTGCGGGATTTCCTCACCGCAGTGACCCTGACCAGCCTGATCGACCTGCCCTTCTCCCTGCTGATGCTGTTGGTAATCGGCCTGATCGGCGGGCCGCTGGTGGTCATTCCGGTACTGGCCTTCCCCATCACCATTCTGTTCGCCTGGATCATCCAGGTGCGCCTGCGCGATACGGTGCAGAAAAGCCTGCAACTCGGCGCGCAGCGCCAGGCCCTGCTGATTGAAACGCTCGGCGGGCTGGAGATGCTCAAGGTGTGTGGCGCCGAGAGTGAACGTCAGCACCATTGGGAACAGACCCATGGCGCCCTCACCCGCCTGGACGGTCATGCCAAGTTCCTTGCCTCGCTGGCCACCAACGGCACCCTGTTCCTGCAGCAGTTCGCCGGCATGGCCACCATTATCTCAGGGGTCTACCTGATCATCGCCGGCAACCTCAGCGTCGGCGCGCTGGTGGCCTGCTACATGCTCGGCAGCCGGATTCTAGCGCCGCTCGGACAGATCGCCGGGCTGATCACCCGCTACCAGCAGGCACGCCTGACCATGACCAGCACCGACGCGCTGATGGCCCTGCCGCAGGAGCGCCAGGACAAACAGCGTCCGCTGGATCGCACCCAGCTCAAGGGGGCGCTGGACGTTCGCCAGATCAGCTTCACCTATCCCGGTCAGAGCGCACCGGCACTGAACAATGTCAGCCTGCGACTGGGGGCTGGCGAACGCCTCGGCATCATCGGTCGCAGCGGCTCGGGCAAGAGCACCCTGGCGCGTTTGCTGATGGCTTTCTACAGCCCCGATGAAGGCCAGATCCTGCTGGACAATCTCGATCTGCGTCAGCTCGATGTCGCCGACCTGCGCCATCAGATCGGCTACGTCGCCCACGACCTGCCACTGCTGGCCGGCAGCCTGCGCGACAACCTGACCCTGGGTGCGCGCTACATCAGCGATACACGGATGCTCGAAGTCGCCGAGCTGACTGGCGTGGTCGACCTGGCGCGTCAACATCCGCAAGGCTTCGACCGCCCGGTGGGTGAGCGTGGCCAACTGCTCTCCGGGGGCCAACGCCAGGCCGTGCTGCTGGCTCGCGCGCTGTTGCTCGATCCTCCGATTCTGGTGCTCGACGAGCCCACCAGTGCCATGGACAACACCAGCGAAGACCTTTTGCGCCAGCGGCTGCACAGCTGGGTCCAGGGCAAGACCCTGATCCTCATTACCCATCGTGCCTCCATGCTCAGCCTGGTCGACCGCCTGGCCGTGCTGGACAACGGTCATGTAGTGGCGGACGGGCCGAAGGATGCCGTCATCGAAGCCTTGCGCAAGGGCCGTGTCGGCCCGGCCAGCCTGTAGGAGCGCCCTGCCATGCAAGCCACTCAGAGCCTCGGCAGTTACCTTGACAGCCTGCGCGAGAAACGCCGGGACACCGAATTCATGCCGGAAGTGGAAGGCGCCATCCTCGAGGATTCGCCCTGGTTGAGTCGCATCACGGTGTGGGCAGTCAGCGCCTGCCTGCTCACGGCGTTGATATGGGCACATTTTGCCGTGCTTGAGGAGGTCACCACCGGCGAGGGAAAGGCCATACCCTCGAGCAAAGTGCAGGTGATCCAGAATCTCGAAGGCGGCATCGTCAGCGAGATATTCGTGCGCGAGGGCCAGGTGGTGGACAAGGGCGACACCCTGCTGAGGCTCGATGACACGCGCTTTCTCTCCAATCGGGGCGAAACCGAAGCAGACCGGCTCGCCCTGATCGCCCGCCTCGAACGCCTCGGAGCAGAAGCAGAAGGTCGCGAACCACGGCTACCCGAGGAAATCACCCGCGACGCGCCACAACTGGCCGAAGACCAATTGGCCCTCTACCGCTCACGGCAGGAGCGCCTGCGCAGCGAGCAGCGTACCCTCGGTGAGCAACTGCGCCAGAAGGAGCAGGAGCTAGCCGAATTCCGCTCCAAGGCCCAGCAATACCGTTCCAGCCTCGGCCTGCTGCAACAGGAGCTGAACATGTCACAGCCACTGGTGGCTTCAGGCGCGATTTCCCAGGTCGAGGTCCTTCGCCTGCGCCGCAGCCTGGTGGAAGTGCGTGGCTCCCTGGAGGCCACCAACCTGGCCATCCCGCGTGCCGAAGCGGCAATGAGCGAAATCAGGAGCAAGATGGAGGAGTCCGAACTGGCCTTTCGTGCCGACGCCTTCAAGGAACTCAACGAACTGCGTACCGAACTGCAGAAGATCACCGCCACCCGTGTGGCCATCGAAGACAAGGTGACCCGGACCACCGTCACCTCGCCCGTACGCGGCGTGATCAAGCAACTGAAGATCAACACCATCGGCGGTGTGGTGCAGCCGGGCAGCGACATGCTGGAAATCGTACCGCTGGGCGACAGCCTGCTGATCGAAGCCAAGGTACGCCCGCAGGATGTGGCTTTTCTGCATCCGGGTCAGAAGGCCATGGTCAAGTTCACCGCCTATGACTACACCATCTATGGCGGTCTCAAGGCCAATCTGGAACTGATCAGCGCCGATACCATCACCGACGAGGAAGGCAACAGTTTCTACCTGATCCAGGTACGTACCGAAAAAAGCCATCTCGGCAACCCGGAACATCCCCTGCTGATCATCCCCGGCATGGTCGCGACCGTGGACATCATCACGGGCGAGAAAAGTGTGCTGGACTACCTGCTCAAACCCGTACTCAAGGCACGCTCCGAAGCCATGCGCGAGCGCTGAGACCGTGCCGAGCCCATGCCAATCATCTGGCTACGCGGCTGACGCGACACCGCAGCTGCGTAGCCCGGATGAAATCCGGGATTGATAGTCGAGACGCAGAACCTCCCCGGATTGCATCCGGGCTACAGGCCCAAGCGATACCCTAGGGTGCGCCATGCGCACCGCATCAGCGCTGATGATTGCGCATGTACACGTCCTGCCCCATCGCCGCGATCTGGCCTTCGATCATCGCATCAAACGGCCGCAGCAACGCGGCGTGACACTGCGGCGCCTCCAGCACATCCAGCGCACTGACGATTGCCTCGATGGTCGACAACGCGCCTTCTCCGGGCGCCTTGCGCAAGCGGTAACGTGACGGCGCTACTGCACCCAGGCTCACGCGCGGCAATGCCGCCAGTAGCGGATTGAGGTGCAGCAGCTTGCGCGCCTTGCGCCAGGTGCCATCGGGAACCACCAACAACAAGGGTTTCTCGTCAGGCGCATAAGTGCTCAGGGCAACGGCCCCTTCACCGGGAAACAGCAGGCAGGGGCGATGCTCAGGCTGCGCGAGCAATTGCGGCAAATCCTCGAATACCTCACCGACGTGCAGCTCAGCGTTACGCAACCCAAGCGCAGCCAGACGAGCAGTATTGAGTGCATGGCCGACCTCGCTCGGATGCTGCAGAATCAGCACCCGGGTACGACTTTCAAGATCGGGTATCAGCGCACAGAGACAATGGCTCAGTGGACGCTGGCAACGTGAACAGATTGGACGCGACATGCCGCGCAGTGTGCCAGAACGCCACTGCGCCGCGTAGCCCGCATGTCATCCGGGAGCGCCGGATTACATGCGGACGGCGGGCTCAGCGATTGAAACGCTCAGCCAGACTGTGCAGGTAATCGGCCATCTGTTCCAACTCGCGACTGATGGCAGCGCCCTGGTGTGCCTGGCCGGCACTGTGGTCGGAAAGCTGGGCAATCCGGGTGATCTGCCGGCTGATGTCATCGGCGACGTGACTTTGCTCCTCAGACGCTGCCGCCATCTGCTGACTCATGCCGGTGATGCGTGTCACGGCAGAACTGATGCCCTCCAGTGCATCACGCACCGACTCGACACTCTGCATGCTGCCACGAGAAATTTCCTCGCCCTTGCCCGCCGTGATCACGGCCCGCTCGGCGCCTGCCCGCAGGGCCGCGATGATCTGGTGAATCTGCTCGGTGGATTGGCGAGTGCGCGAAGCCAGCGAGCGCACCTCATCGGCCACCACCGCGAAACCACGCCCCTGCTCGCCCGCCCGCGCAGCCTCGATGGCCGCATTCAGCGCCAGCAGGTTGGTCTGTTCGGCAATCGAGGTGATCACATCGGCCACGCTGCCGATGGATTGAGTGGAGTCGGCCAGCTCATTGACCGCCTGACCGATATCAGTGACGGCCTTGGCCATCTGCCGCATGGAGTCGAGACTGCCCACGGCCAGATCACGCCCCTCACGCGCCAGTCGGTCAGCTTCCTCGGCGGCATGCGAGGTGTTTTGTACGTTGTGCGACACCTCTTGAATGGTGGCGGCCATTTCGTTGATGGCAGTCGCCGACTGATCCGTCTCGGCCCGCTGCTGATCGAGCAACTCGGCACTTGCACTGGCCAATTCCGAGGCTTGTGCAGCACGCCGCCTGACGTTTTCTCCCGCATCTTCCAGGCGCGTCAAGGCCGTCTGCAAACGCGCCTCCTCGCTGATCATGGCCATGTCGAGCAGTGCCTGCGCACCTCGGTTATCGCTGTAGGTCAGTGCCACCAGTTCACTGGTGAAGGCCTTGGGATGCTCGACGAGGGTACGCATGATCAACGCACGGGTACGGTGCAACTGAAAAAGCCCCAAAGCAATCATGAGCGCACAGGTAAAGCCGACCAGCAAAGTGCCGGCCATGAAATGCTCAGCCGTCAGGATGATCGCGGCTACCAGGATCAGCGGCCAGGAACGCACCAGGCTGTAGGTCCAGCGCTCAACTGCCGGTACCGCTGGCTTGCCTTCCCGCAGACGGGCATAAAGCCGCTCTGCGCGCTGCTTCTGCGCCTGGGTTGGGAGTGAGCGCACCGACTCGTAGCCAACCATGCGCCCACCTTCATACACGGGCGTCACGTAAGCGCTGACCCAGTAGAAATCGCCATTCTTGGCCCGATTCTTGACGATCCCCATCCAGGGTCTGCCTTGCCGGATGGTGTCCCACATGTGGCCGAATACAGCGGGTGGCATATCCGGATGCCTTACCAGATTGTGGGGTTGGCCAATCAGCTCCTCACGACTAAAACCGCTTATCTCGACAAACGCATCGTTGCAATAAGTGATACGGCTATCCATGTCGGTCGTGGAAATAAGGCGTTCGTCCGCAGGAAACGTGCGTTCACGTTGGGTCACGGGCAAGTTTTGGCGCATTCGAGGTGTCTCGGTGGGTAGGAGGTACTACCGTTTAAGTAGTAGCACAGCACCAGAGGAGCGCTAATCGGCGATTAGTCGTAAAGCCTTATGAACCGTGCCCTACAGGCTTTCGACTGGAGCTGTGAGGACTTTAGCGGGAATCGGGATTGAGCTGAGCCTTGAGCAGGTCGCGAAAGGTCTGGATAAGAGGCTCACGGGTACGCCCACGGCGCAGAATCAGCGAAAACGGCGCCTGGTAGCCGAAGGTAGCAGGCAACAGCACACGCAGCTTGCCTTGGTCGACCCAGGGTTGAGCATAGTGCTCTGGCAAATAGCCGATGTAGGCACCGGAAAGCACCAAGATCAGCTGCGCCTCCATCGACTCCACCGTCGCCGCACTGTGCTTGAAACCATGGCGTGCCAGTTCGGCCTGGCTCCAGTAGCCACGGCCCACCATGCGTTGCTGGGTGATCAGCTCTGCCGGAATACGTCGCTGCGTAAACAGCGCGTGTCGCTCACTGCAATACAACCAGTGCTGCTCACGGTACAGCGGCTGGTATACGAGGCCGTTCATGCGCGTGGAGAAAGCACCGATGGCCAGATCCAGACGATTGTCCAGCACCGCCAGTTGCAGCTCATAAGGGCTCATCACCGACAGGTGCAGATGCACGCCAGGGTGCTCCTGGCTGTAGGCGCCGATCACCTCGGCCAATGGCAGGGCCGGATCGCTGACCGTGGAGTCCAGCACACCGAGGTTGAGGGTGCCGCGCAACTCGCCCTTGAGCGCCGCCGAATAACGCTCGAAGCCTTCCAGCTCGCCGAGCAGACGCAGGGTTTCCTGGTGAAACAGCTCGCCCTTGCTGGTCAGGCTGAAGCCGCCCC
>CAZIZA010000194.1:0-7298 GCA_964543555.1 uncultured Pseudomonas sp. | reverse complement strand
GAGAGCGCGCCGCAGGACAAAGGTCTGCAATGAAAGCTTCACTGTTGAACAAGCTGGACAACCTCAGCGACCGCTTCGAGGAACTCACGGCGCTGCTCGGCGATGCCGAGGTGATTGCCAAGCAGAGCCAGTTTCGCGCCTATTCCAGGGAATACGCCGAGATCGAGCCGGTGATCGCCACCTTCCGCGAGCTGCGCAAGGTGCAGGGTGACCTGGAAGGCGCGCAGGCGCTGCTCAAGGACAGCGACCCGGATCTGCGCGAGATGGCCGAACTGGAAGTGGATCAGGCCAAGGAGGCGCTGGTCGGCCTGGAGGACAAGCTGCAGCGCATGCTGCTGCCCAAGGATCCCAATGACGGGCGCAACGTCTACCTGGAAATCCGCGCCGGCACCGGTGGCGACGAGGCGGCGATCTTCTCCGGCGACCTGTTCCGCATGTATTCGCGTTATGCCGAGAAGCAGGGCTGGCGCGTCGAGGTGCTGTCGGCCAACGAGGGCGAGCATGGCGGCTTCAAGGAGGTGATCGCCCGCGTCGAGGGCGACAACGTCTACGCCAAGCTCAAGTTCGAGTCCGGCGCCCATCGCGTGCAGCGCGTGCCGGAGACCGAGTCCCAGGGGCGTATCCACACCTCGGCTTGCACCGTGGCGGTGTTGCCGGAGCCGGACGAGCAGATGGCGATCGAGATCAATCCGGCTGATTTGCGCGTCGACACTTACCGCAGCTCCGGCGCCGGTGGTCAGCACGTCAACACCACGGATTCGGCGATCCGCATCACCCACATTCCCACCGGCACGGTGGTTGAGTGCCAGGAAGAACGCTCGCAGCACAAGAACCGCGCCAAGGCCATGGCCTGGCTGGCGGCCAAGCTGCAGGATCAGCAGGAAGCTGCCGCGCACAAGGAAATCTCCGAGACGCGCAAGCTGCTGGTGGGCTCCGGGGACCGCTCCGAGCGCATCCGCACCTACAACTTCCCGCAGGGTCGGGTAACCGACCACCGCATCAACCTGACCCTGTATTCGCTGAACGAAGTGATCGCCGGTGGCGTCGAGGCGGTGATCGAGCCGCTGCTGGCCGAATACCAGGCCGACCAGTTGGCGGCACTGGGCGATTGATTGAATCGTAGGGTGGATGACGCTTTTTCATCCACCGTCCTGTTCGGTGGATCAATGAAGCGTGATCCACGAAGCTCAAGAACCGTAGCCCGGATGCAATCCGGGGACCGATTTCCCGGATTGCATCCGGGCTACGAGAACGACATGGCCACCCTCGAAACCCTGCTCGACACCGCTGACCTGCCCGACTCGCCCACGCCGCGACTGGATGCCGAGCTGCTGCTGGCCGCCGCGCTGAACAAGCCGCGCAGCTACCTGCGCACCTGGCCGGAGCGCGAGCTGGAGGGCGAGCAACTGGCCCTGTTTGAGAGCAACCTGCAACGCCGTCGCCAGGGTGAGCCGGTGGCCTATATCCTTGGCCATCAAGGCTTCTGGAGCCTGGACCTGGAAGTGGCGCCGCATACCCTGATCCCGCGCCCGGACACCGAATTGTTGGTGGAAACCGCGCTGGAGCTGTTGCCCGCCACACCGCTGAGCGTGCTGGATCTGGGTACTGGTACCGGCGCGATCGCCCTGGCCCTGGCCAGCGAGCGACCGGCCTGGCAGGTGACCGGGGTGGATCGCGTCGAGGACGCTGTGGCCCTGGCCGAGCGCAATCGCCAGCGCCTGCAACTGGGCAACGCCCGTTTTCTGCTCAGCCACTGGTTCTCCGCCCTGGCCGAGCAGCGCTACGGCCTGATCCTGAGCAATCCGCCCTATATTCGCGCGGATGACCAGCACCTCGATCAGGGCGATGTGCGCTTCGAGCCAAGCAGTGCGCTGGTGGCCGGCCGTGATGGGCTGGACGATATCCGCGTGATCATTCAGGCTGCGCCAGCGCATTTGCTGCCTGGCGGCTGGCTGCTGCTGGAGCACGGCTTCGACCAGGCCGAGGCGGTGCGCGAATTGTTGGTCGCCGGTGGTTTCGTCGAGGTGCACAGCCGGCGTGACCTGGGCGGCCATGAACGGATCAGCCTGGGACGTTTCGAGCAGGAGTAAAGCGATGTTGAGCGATGACGAACTGCTGCGTTACAGCCGGCAGATCCTGCTGAAACAGATCGATGTCGAAGGGCAGTTGCGCCTGAAGCAGGCGCGCGTGCTGATCGTCGGCCTCGGCGGCCTGGGCTCGCCCGTGGCGTTGTACCTCGCCGCTGCCGGTGTCGGCGAACTGCACCTGGCCGACTTCGATACGGTCGATTTGACCAACCTGCAGCGGCAGATCGCCCACGATACGGCCAGCATCGGCCAGGCCAAGGTGGATTCGGCCATGGCGCGTCTGGCGGCGATCAACCCGCAGATCAGCCTGGTGCCGCATCGTCAGGCTCTGGATGCCGATTCGCTGGCCGCTGCGGTGGATGCTGTCGATCTGGTGTTGGATTGTTCGGACAACTTCACCACCCGCGAGGTGGTCAACGCGGCGTGTGTCAACGCCGGCAAGCCGCTGGTGTCCGGCGCGGCAATCCGCCTGGAAGGTCAGCTCTCGGTGTTCGACCCGCGTGACGATGCCAGCCCCTGCTACCACTGCCTGTACGGCCACGGCAGCGAGGCCGAGCTGACCTGCAGCGAGGCCGGCGTGGTCGGCCCTTTGGTGGGGCTGGTCGGCAGCCTGCAGGCGCTGGAGGCGCTGAAACTGCTGGCAGGGTTTGGTGAGCCGCTGGTGGGCCGCCTGCTGTTGATCGATGCGCTGGGCAGCCGTTTCCGTGAGTTGCGGGTCAAGCGTGATCCGGCCTGCGGTGTGTGCGGCGATGCCCAGTAACGCGCCGGTTGGGGTGTTCGACTCTGGCGTCGGTGGCCTCTCGGTGCTGCGCGAGATTCGCCAGTTGCTGCCCAACGAGTCACTGCTCTATGTTGCCGACAGTGGGCATGTGCCCTACGGCGAGAAAAGCCCGGAATACATTCGCGAGCGTTGCGTGCGGATCACCGAGCATTTGCTGGCGCAGGGCGCCAAGGCGCTGGTGCTGGCCTGCAACACCGCCACGGCGGCTGCGGCTGCCGAACTGCGCGAACGTTATGCCGATTTGCCCATCGTCGGTATGGAGCCTGCGGTCAAGCCGGCTGCGGCCGCCACGCGCAGTGGTGTGGTGGGTGTGCTGGCGACCACCGGTACGCTGAAGAGTGCGCGATTCGCTGCGCTGCTCGACCGTTTCGCCAATGATGTGCGCGTGGTTACCCAGCCCTGCCCGGGGCTGGTGGAATGCATCGAGGCCGGTGAGCTGCGGGCGCCGGCGACGCGTGGGCTGCTGCAGGGCTATGTGGCACCGCTGCTGGCCGAAGGCTGCGATACGTTGATCCTCGGCTGCACGCACTACCCCTTCCTGCGCCCGCTGTTGGGTGAGCTGGTGCCGGCCTCGGTGATCTTGATCGATACCGGCGCCGCAGTCGCACGGCAATTGCAACGCTTGCTCGCTCAGCACGATTTGCTGGCAAGCGGGCCTGCGCAGGTCACTCGCTATTGGAGCAGCGGTGATGCCGCCCAACTTGGCCGAGTTTTGCCGATTTTGCTGCATGAAGAGGCCGAAGTTCTTCCGCTCTAGTGAATTTTTTTCGGCTCAGGCGTTCTCTACAGGGCTGATGCCTCTATAGTTGGCAATGAGCCTGATGAACACTTCTCACTAGAAAAAGGAATGACTCATGAAGAAGTTGTATGCCTTTGCAGCAGCCACAGCAGTGACGTTTGCAACCATAGCGACTGTGCAGGCTGCGGACGTGACTGCAGCCATTGGTCAGAGTGGTGATTCCACCATGGTGTATCGCCTGGGCGCTCAATGGGACTGGAACCATAGCTGGCTGCAAAGCAGCTACGGACGTCTGACGGGCTACTGGGACCTGGGTTACACCTACTGGGACGGTGACGAAACGGCGAGCAACCACAGCGTTTCCTTCGCGCCGGTCTTCGTATACGAGTTTGCCGGGCAGAACGTGCGTCCCTACATTGAAGCCGGTATCGGTGTTGCCGCTTTCTCCAGCACTGAGCTGGAGAGCAACGACCTGGGCTCGTCGTTTCAATTCGAAGACCGCATTGGCGTCGGCCTGCGCTTCGCCGGCCAGGAAATCGGCCTGCGCGCGATCCACTATTCCAACGCGGGTATCAAGCAGCCAAACGACGGTACTGAAGCCTATACCGTGCACTACCGCATGAGCTTCTGAAGAAAAAACGGCCAAGCATCCCGATGCCAATCGGATAAGGTCGCCAACGACGTTTTCGCAGGTGTTCTGCCCCGGGCGATGCGTTTCAAGTGCGCATTGCCACGGCGCGCTGAGGGCGCAGCTACAGGTCTGCAGCGTTGCCCCGTCTCAGCGATACGCCTGAGCGATACCCCGGCGCTCCTCGAGGCATTCGCTTGCGCCCAGTTCGAATTCCCGGCAGATCATGGGGCGCACGGCGTAGATGGTGCAACGCATGCTGTCGCGATCCAGGGCAGCACACCAGTTGTCATCCAGGCGGCGCATCACTTCGCTGCCCCATTGATCCGTATCGACAAAACGTGAGGGCACGTTATCGTCGCCGAACAGCATCACCTCCAGTTGGCAGCAGCAGGCTGCGCAGGTGCTGCAGCTGATCTCGGCGTCGCTGGGGAGTTGGGTGTGGGGGATGGTCTGGCTCATGCGTGGCAGTGTACGCCATGTGCAGATGAAACTGCGCGGCCCCTGTTCGCGGTAAGGACGCGGTTTCTTCAGGGGCGATCCGTCAGGCCGATTGGCGGCTGCGCAGGCTTTGTTCGTATTGCCCGCGGTACAGTTTGGCGAAGCCATGCAGCACCGGCATCACCACCGCCCATACGCCGGCAATGATCGCCAGGGTAGGCCAGGTGCCCAGCGGCAATTCGACGCCTGCGATCCTGGCACCGCCGTAGTACGACAGCGGTGCGGCTATCGCCCCGAGTAGGCTGCCTCGCCACCAGGGCTGAGCGGTCCAGGCCATGCAGTGATTGAGGGTGCTGGCCAGCAGCAGCCAGAGCAGGGCCAGCCACAGGGGAATCAGCTGGCGCTCTTCACCGAAATCGAACACACCGAGGTTGAGCAGGAAGCTGTCCAGCGCACTGCCCGCGAAAAACACGCTGAGCAGCAGTTTGCCTTCTGCCGCCCAACTGCTGACCCACAACAGGTGCACGGCCATGATCACCGCCACGGCAAGCAGCCAGAGGCTGTCGCCTGCGAAGACGCAGATCAGCCAGCCGAGCTGGAACAGGAGGGCATTGGCGATCAGCTTAGGCATCGAAGTTTCCCAACAGAGGCGCAGGGCGAGCAGCCGGTTTGGCCAGCAGCAGTTGCGCAGTGCCAATGGTGCGTTCGAGGAAGCCGCCTTCGCAATAGCAGAGGTAGAACTCCCAGAGACGATAGAAGTAATCGTCGTAGCCCAGTTGCTCCAGGCGTTGCCTGGCATGACCCAGGTTGTCGTGCCACAGGCGCAGGGTACGTGCGTAATGCAGGCCGAAGTCTTCCATGTGGTACAGGTTGAAGTCGGTGTGCCGGGTGATGACGTCGAGCATCTTGTTCATCGAGGGCAGAGCGCCGCCGGGGAAAATGTAGCGCTGGATGAAGTCCACCGATCTACAGGCCTGCTCGTAACGTTGATCACGAATGGTGATGGCCTGCAGGAGCATCAGCCCGTCGTCCTTGAGCAGGTGTGCGCATTGCTCGAAGTAGGTGGGCAGGAAGCGATGACCAACGGCTTCGATCATTTCGATGGAGACCAGTTTGTCGTACTGCCCCTCGAGGTCGCGATAGTCCTCCAGCAACAGGGTGACGCGATTCTCCAGGCCCAGCTCGCGAATGCGTTGTGCCGTGTGTGCGTGCTGTTCGCGGGACAGGGTGGTGGTGGTCACGCGGCAACCGTAGTGCGTGGCGGCATAGATGGCCATGCTGCCCCAGCCGGTGCCGATTTCCAGCAGATGGTCGCTGGGTTTCAAGGCCAGTTTCTGGCAGATGCGCTCGAGTTTGTTGAGCTGCGCCTGCTCGAGGCTGTCGTCCTCGCGGAGGAACATGGCGGCCGAGTACATCATGGTCGGGTCGAGGAACTGCTCGAACAGGTCGTTACCCAGGTCATAG
Organism: uncultured Pseudomonas sp.; assembly: GCA_964543555.1. Taxonomy (GTDB): domain Bacteria; phylum Pseudomonadota; class Gammaproteobacteria; order Pseudomonadales; family Pseudomonadaceae; genus Aquipseudomonas. The sequence goes on along the minus strand of CAZIZA010000194.1, from coordinate 1,158 downwards.
TGGGCCGCGATGTTGCGTCGCGAGCCTTGCCGGGTGTTGCGATTGAGCCAGTGCAGACCCTGGATCAACGGCCGGCCCAGGCGTGCCAGACCGCCTTCCATGGCGTCCAGCACGTCGAGGTTGGCGACGAAGATGCGGATCACGGCCGTCAGGTCGGGCGTGCTCCAGTAGCCGTGGATGTAAGCCTCCCCCGAGCCAATCGAGCCGTTGCCGGCGACCAGGCCCCAGACAGCGGGATCGTGAACGGTAATTTCGGCACGCAGATGGGCCTGTGGGTTACCGAAGTGCAGGCTGTCACCCGCTTCGTGAATGACCAGCAGGCCGTGATGCAGGTTCTGCAACTGGCGCATCACGGCACGCCGTAACAGGCCGGCACCAATGCCGTTGCCACTGCGTACCAGGCTTCTGGTGGAGGTCAGGCTAGAGCTCTTCATGGGGCATGTCCTTGACGTGCGGGCGGGCAATTCGAAAGCTGCCTTGTGCAGGCTTGTGGTCGAAAATCGGGATGCGTTTGAACAACAGGCGCAGCGCCTGCCAGTAGATAGCGGCGAGGGTCTTGCCGGTCATCCAGGGGAAACTGAGCAGATAGCGGTGCAGGCTGGCGCGGTCGAGCGCTGTGCGCTGCAGGCTGAGGCTGGCGTCGAACATCTTGGTTTCGCCTTGCCAGTCGGCCATGTGCACGCCGAGGCGTTCGCCTACGGCGCTGAAACTCATGCGGTATTCCAGCTCGCGCGGCAGGAAGGGGGAAACGTGGAAGGCCTTGTCCACACTGACCTGGTGACGCCCCTCACCACTGGCCGGCAGTACGTAGTGATAACGCTCGCGCCACGGTGTATTGCTCACTTCGCAGAGAATGGCCATCAACTGCTGGTCTGCGTCATGGCAGTAAAAAATGCTCACCGGGTTAAACGCCAGCCCCCAGCTGCGTGGCTGCGTCAGCACGCAGATGCGACCCAGTGGACGTGTGCCCAGGGCTTCTGCCACACGATTGCGCACGGCCTCATGCAGGGCGATGCCCTGGCGGGTGAACTCGGGCAGGTAGTCGCATTCGCGGAAGGCGAAGGGTGCCCAGCGGCCGGCGCCGGCAAGTTTGGAGAGCGCGAACAACTGCGCCTGCTCGCTCAGGTCGAGGTACAGCAGGCCCATGCGGTAGCGAAA
>CAZIZA010000193.1:0-7363 GCA_964543555.1 uncultured Pseudomonas sp. | reverse complement strand
GCGGCCTGGCCATCGGTGCGGTACTGGCGTGCATGCTGTTCGCCGCGCTGTCCGGATCGTCGCCGGCCACCGTGGCCGCAGTCGGCTCCATCGCCATCGCCGGTATGGTGCGTTCCGGTTACCCGCAGGCCTTCGGCGCCGGTATCGTGTGTAACGCCGGTACCCTGGGCATCCTGATTCCGCCATCGATCGTGATGGTGGTGTACGCCGCTGCTACCGAGCAGTCGGTGGGCAAGCTGTTCATGGCCGGCGTCATCCCGGGCATCATGCTTGGCGTCATATTGATGGTGGCGATCTACATCGTCGCACGCATCAAGAAGCTGCCGGCCCTGCCGCGCGCCAGCTTCCGCGAGTGGCTGCGTGCCGCCCGCGAGGCGTTCTGGGGCCTGCTGCTGATGGTGATCATCCTCGGCGGTATCTATACCGGCATGTTCACCCCGACCGAGGCAGCGGCAGTGGCGGCGGTCTACGCCGGCTTCGTCGCCCTGTTCGTGTACAAGGATCTGAAGATCCGTGAGTGCCCGAAGGTGCTGCTGGAATCCGGCAAGCTGACCATCATGCTGATGTTCATCATCGCCAACGCCATGCTCTTCGCCCACGTGCTGACCACTGAGCAGATTCCGCAGACCATCACCGCCTGGGTGGTGGAGCTGGGCTTGCAGCCGTGGCAGTTCCTGCTGGTGGTGAACATCGTGCTGCTGGTGGCCGGTGCCTTCATGGAGCCGTCGGCGATCATCCTGATCCTGGCGCCGATCCTGTTCCCGATCGCCATGCAACTGGGTATCGACCCGATCCACCTGGGCATCATCATGGTGGTGAATATGGAAATCGGCCTGATCACACCACCGGTGGGGCTGAACCTGTTCGTCACTTCGGCGGTAACGGGCATGCCACTGACGGCCGTGATCCGCGCCGCCATGCCATGGCTGATGCTGTTGATCAGCTTCCTGATGGTGATCACCTATATCCCGGCCGTGTCCATGGCGCTACCAAACATGCTCGGTATGTAAACGGGCAAACCAACGCTATTCGGTACTCCGTGTACCCACTCCGCCCGGCCTCAGTGCCGGGCTTTTTTTGCGTGCCATAAAACGCGGTAGGCTCTGAGAAAAGCGCTGTAGCGTTTTTCCGACTCACGCTGCACATCTCGGCACTCAGGAGCATACGCTCGCAGGTACAGTGCGCAGCATCGTTAACCACAGGAACCGAGGCATGATCAGAAGCAGCCTGAAACCCATCGTAACCACCTGGCTGACCGGCCTGCTGGCGCTGTTGCCATTGGTACTGACCCTGGCGCTGCTGGCCTGGATATTCAGCCTGCTCAACCGCCTGGTCGGCCCTTCGACACTGATCGGCCAATTATTTGCCGCACTTGGTCAGCCGTTCTCCAGCAATGGCTACATGGCATATCTGTTGGGTAGCCTGGTGTTGCTGGCCAGCCTTTACCCACTTGGCCTCGCCGTGCAGATGGGTTTGCGCCGCCCGCTGTCCTGGCTGCTGGATCGCACCCTGCGGCGCACGCCACTGATCGGCAACTTCTATAACCTGGCTGACCGCTTCGTTGGCTTGCTGGACAGGAGCAAGAACCCGGATATCACCACCATGGCACCGGTCTGGTGCTTCTTCGGCGGTGATGGCGCGGCCGTGCTCGCCCTGCGCCCAAGCTCGGCAACGGTGGAACTGGAAGGCCGCACCTACTGCGCCATTCTCATTCCCACTGCGCCGATTCCAATTGGGGGTGGCCTGATCTACATGCCAGAGGAATGGATACGTCCCGCTGACATGGGGGTGGATCAGCTGACCAGCATCTATGTATCCATGGGGCTCACACCACCCGGCAAGCGCACCGTCGAGCCGGCACCTCCCGTGGTGATCAAGCCTTAGGCAAGCGGCAAGCGAGTGGTGGACTTGATCTCCGACAGCGCGACGATGGAGTTCACCTCCTGGATCCCCGGCACCAGCGAGAGCTTTTCGAAAAAGAAGCGTTCATAAGCCTCGATATCACGGGTGACGATGCGCAGCATGAAGTCCACCGCCCCCATCAGCACGTGGCACTCCAGCACCTCGGGAAACTCGCGCATGGCTTCGGCAAACTCGGTCAGGTTGGAGCGACCATGGGCGTTGAGCTTGACCTGAGCGAACACCTGCGTATGCAGGCCGATGCGCTTGCGGTCGAGCAGCGTCACCTGCTTGCGAATCACCCCCTCCTCCTTGAGTCGCTGGATACGCCGCCAGCAGGGCGACTGGGACAGTCCAATGCGCTCGGCGATCTCAGCGGTGGAAAGCCCAGCATCCTCCTGCAGCAAATCAAGAATGCGTTGATCATAAGCGTCCAGCACTATGGACATAAATAAACCCTCAAAATGCATTAATGGGGATAACTTTATCCATTAATCCCGGAATCACCCAGAAACCAGGCAGAACTTTTGCCTAAACAAGGCGGAAACTTATGCAAAATCTGCCTGAGCTACCGCCATGCCTGACACCACACTGCTTGCCGCCGCACATAACCGTCGCGATCCCTGGCTGGATCGCGCCGAAACCCGCATCGAATATCAGTTGCGCACCGATGCCGAGGCCGATGTGCTGTGTCGTTTGCTGGGCCTGTTCGCGCAATTGCAGCTTCTACCGGAAGACCTGCATGTGCAGCGCCGGCAGGACGACCTGCATATCAACCTGTGCCTGTCCGGCTTGTCGCTGCATCGCGCCGGAGTGCTGGCACAGAAACTGCGCAGCCTGGTGTGCGTGTGGGCGGTAAGCTGGCAACAGTTGGATCACAGCCTGGTGACAGAGGTGGCCTGAAGCAGCGACTCGGTCACGCATGGGGCTTAGCTCTGCCGCTGCTTTTCGGGCATCCTAACCAGGCTGAAAGGTCGCTGCAGCGCGACCTGCTACCCTTGTTCAGGCCGACCCAGAGGAGCCCGCATGTCCGCCTTCACCGCTACCGCCCCCGACCGTGTACTGGATCTTGGCGACCTGCTGCGTGAGCTGGTGGCCCAGGGCCGGGTCGATCAGGATGTGGCCGAGCAGTGCCTGGCCATTCGTCGCAGCTCGCTGAACAACACCCAACATCCGTTGGAGTTTCTCGCGGCGCAACAGGTCGACGACCTCTCGCGCCCCGGCAAGAAACTCGATCTGGAAACCCTAACGGTTTGGCTGGCTGACTTCGCTGGCCAGCCTTACCTGCGCATCGATCCACTGAAGATCGACGTAACGGCCATCACCCCGCTGATGTCCTACGCCTTTGCCCAGCGCCACAAGATCCTCGCTGTGGCGGTGGACAGCGAAAGCGTCACCATCGCCAGCAGTCAGCCGTTGGTTCGAAGCTGGGAAGCCAACCTGATGCATGTACTCAAGCGCCCGATCCGGCGCGTGGTGGCAAACCCCAGCGACATCCAGCGCTTCACCACCGAGTTCTATCGCCTGGCTCGCTCGGTCAGCGGCGCCAACGCCAACGACCAGAAAATCAGCGGCGTGGGCAACTTCGAACAGTTACTCAGCCTCGGCGCCCAGGATCAGGAGCCGGACGCCAATGACGCACACATCGTCAACATCGTCGACTGGCTATTCCAGTACGCTTTCCAGCAACGCGCCAGTGATATCCACATCGAGCCGCGCCGCGAGCAGGGCTCGGTGCGCTTTCGCATCGACGGCGTGCTGCACACCGTCTACCAGTTCCCGGCGCAGGTCACCATGGCGGTGGTCAGCCGCCTGAAGAACCTCGGCCGGATGAACATCGCCGAAAAGCGCAAACCCCAGGATGGCCGGGTCAAGACCAAGACCCCCGACGGCAACGAGGTCGAGTTGCGCCTGTCAACGCTGCCTACCGCCTTTGGCGAGAAGATGGTAATGCGCATCTTCGACCCCGATGTACTGCTGAAAAGCCCCGATCAGTTGGGCTTTTCCCCAGATGACCTGCGTCGCTGGGAAAGCATGACCTGTCAGCCCAACGGCATCATCCTGGTCACCGGCCCCACCGGTTCGGGCAAGACCACGACGCTCTACACCACACTCAAACAGCTTGCCACCGAGGAGGTGAACGTCTGCACCATCGAAGACCCCATCGAGATGATCGAGGGCGCCTTCAACCAGATGCAGGTGCAGCACAACATCGACCTGAACTTCGCCAGCGGCGTGCGTGCGCTGATGCGTCAGGACCCGGACATCATCATGGTCGGTGAGATACGCGACCTGGAAACCGCGGAAATGGCCATTCAGGCCGCGCTGACCGGCCACCTGGTACTGTCCACCCTGCACACCAACGATGCGCCCAGTGCAATCACCCGCCTGCTGGAACTGGGTGTACCGCACTACCTGCTCAAAGCCACCATCCTCGGCGTCATGGCCCAGCGCCTGGTGCGTACCCTGTGCCCCCATTGCAAGGCGCCGGTGCAGCTGGACGAAGACGCCTGGAACGGCCTGACCCGCCCCTGGAGCTCCCCCCTGCCGACTCAGGCACATCACGCCGTTGGCTGCCTGGAGTGCCGCGAAACCGGCTACCGTGGCCGCGCGGGGGTGTATGAAATCATGCTGATCAACGACGCCATCAAACCGTTGATCAACGCTGACACCGATATCACCGCGTTACGCCGCGCCGCCTTCAAGGACGGTATGCGCAGCCTGCGCCTGTCCGGCGCGCAGAAGGTTGCAGCGGGGCTGACCACCATGGAGGAAGTGCTGCGCGTCACCCCCCAGAGCGAGCAACGCTGATGCTGCCACAATCGCGATAGCACTCCTGGCTTATCTGCGGGTGCCAGACGAACAGAGACTGGCCCTCCTTTGGCTGATCTACCAACGCCCCCATTTCCCCCTGCTGTACTGCCGGAAAAACCAGGCTGCAACCCAGGCGGCCGTATTTCTCCATCCACTGTGGCGCCACGCAAGCAGCGCCATGGATCACCAGCGCATGTGCGCATATGTGGTCATGGAGACCCGGCTCCAGACCATCTAGGCGCAGTGAATGACCATGCCGGCCGCTGTAGCTGCGGCGCAGCACGCGGTAACGCTTCAAGCAACGCCTCAGCCATGACGTCCTTGCCCTGGCAGCAACAGTACGCTCAGCCAAAACATGCTCGATCTGGCGCATGACCTGCTCGGCTTCCCATAGACGAGCAGCGACCTGCCCACCTTGCGAAGGGGTCGGCGGCAGAGTCCGGATGGCTGTGCTTAGCTTATCCGGTCAAACAACGGAGTCTATGCAATGCCTGTAGATGGACGCTCAACGCACTGCCTGAGCATAGGTAGCCCGGTACACTCATGATCACCTACCTGCACAGCCTGTCGTTCGGGCACTGGTTGGCCCTGGCTACCCTACTACTTATATTCGAGGTGTTTGGTGCCGGAGGCTACCTGCTCTGGGTCGGTCTGATAGCTGTCGGTGTAGGCGCACTGACCTTCCTTGTGCCCGAACTGCACTGGGCCTGGCAATTCATGCTGTTTGGCGCACTGGGGATGCTGTCGGCCGTGCTGTGGCGACGCCATCAGCGCAGGTCAGCCCGCTAAGCCAAGCCGAAACAAGCTACCAGTCATCGCCAACATGGAACCATCGATACCCCGCATGACTCCTAGAATCAGCACCACCCACAATGGAGTTTCATCATGCGTGTAACAAGCCATGCCGCACTGGCCTTCAGTGCATGCCTGTTTGCCCAGACCGCAGCAGCCGATGGCCTGCTGCGCGATCTCCTCTCTTCTGGCGCCACCACCGCCTCGACCTACCTGACCTTCAAGGATCGCAAGCTGGTTGCAGCGGCCGAAGAGGATGCCAGCAGCTTCGTTGCCAGCAATGGCGAAATCCGTGGCCCGCACCTGGAGGCTGCGATGCAGCAACTGCGCAGCACCAACCCGCAACTGCAGAACGCCGACGACATGGCACTGGCCAGTGCGATTCTTGCGGCGTCGGCGAACACGGGCGATAGTGCCACACCTGCACAATGAAAAAAGCCCGCATCTTTCGATGCGGGCTTTTCGTCGCGTTTCAGAGCCTCAGACCTGGGCCATAACTCCGAAGAGCGCAGTTCTTACATCAGCGGCAGGGTGTAGCTGACGATCAGACGGTTTTGGTCAACGTCAGTAGCGGCATTGCCACGCAGCACGCCGTAACGCCAGCCCAGGCCCAGCCCCTTGACGGCGCCGTCTTGGAAGACGTAATCGACAGCGATATCACGCTCCCACTCTTTTGCTTGAGTACCGTTGGACAACTGGACATTGGTGCCCTTCAGATAGGCTACGGATGCCTTCAAACCAGGCACACCCAGACCAGCGAAGTCGTAGGTGTACTGACCGAAAGTAGTGCGCTCGCCAGCGCGGGTAAAGCTGTGAGCCAGACGGTCGGTCAACAGGTATACGCTGGAACCACCAGCACCTTCGTTAGCCAGACTGTCATTAACCAGGCTACCTTGGTTCAACTGAACGAAGTTGCTGTCCTCAGAAACACGCTGATAGCCCAACATGATTGCATGGCTTTTCAGGGTGTAAGTGAAGGCCGCGCTCCAAGTGTTATTGTCGATCTCGCCAGTGCCGTCACCAAAAGTGGTATTGGCTGAATAACCATCAGCACGACCGGCAGCGTTACCATTCTTGCCATCGGAAGTAGTACGGAAGTAACGCAGATCAGTCTTCAGACTGCCCTCGCCCAATGCCAAGTTGTGACCCAGGCCGGCAAAGTGCTGCTTGTAATAATCTTCGAGGTTTGCATAGTAATACTGAGCAGTCAGATCGCTGTTGATCTTCCAGTCACCACCGCCGAAGTAGAACTTATTGGAAGCCTGACGACCACCGTCCACACCCAGACCAGTGCCGTTACTCGATGCACGGCCTACAGCGTGCTCGATCTGACCTGCGTTCAGAGTCAGATTTTCAATTTCGTTCGAGGTGATCATGCCACCTTCGAACATCTGTGGCAGCAGACGACCATCATTGGAAGTGAGAATCGGCAGCTTCGGCATCAGAGTGCCAACGCGGGCCTCAGTCTTGGAAAAACGCACCTTACCGGTCAGGCCACCTTTGCTGAAATCATCCACAGCACTGCCGTTGCTTTCCAGCGGAAACAGCGCGCCCGGAGTACGGTCACGACCAGCTTTGGTGGCACGACCACCGCCGTCCAGACGCACACCGAGCATGCCAACTGCATCAACGCCGAAGCCCACGGTGCCTTCAGTGAAACCAGACTGATAGTTGAGAATGAAACCCTGGCCCCACTCGCTGGCCTCACCATTGTTGTTGGTGGTGTTCTTGGTGTTCTGATCGAAGTAGAAGTTGCGCATGGTCAGGCTAGCCTTGCTGTCACCGATGAAATCGGCTACGGCCACTTGGCTCAGGCCCAGGGTGCTGGCGGCTACGGCCAGTGCCAGGGAGGTCTTTC
>CAZIZA010000192.1:0-7407 GCA_964543555.1 uncultured Pseudomonas sp. | reverse complement strand
ACGCCACCCGTAACGGCGGCTACCTGCGCATCCTCAAGTGCGGTTTCCGCGCTGGCGACAACGCTCCGATGGCTTACGTTGAACTGGTTGACCGTCCGGTCGCCGGTGCAGCTGTAGACGCCGAGTAAGTTGCTGGATCTACAGAAAACCGGGCCTAGTGCCCGGTTTTTTGTTGCCTGGCATAAATCATCATTCCATCGTTTCGCGTCAACTGGCGATTTAGCCTGCCTGCGGCACGTGAAAGAAAATAACTATCGCACTGTTACGCTTGATGAATTGGTTTGTATGGCAATGCGGGTCTAGTCTTGTTCCATCGTTGGTTGCACAGGCTGTAACCGACCCGATGAGGAGAAGGAGAGAACCATGTCGAACCAAGGTAAATGTCCGTTCAACCACGTCGCTGGTGGTGGCACGACCAACAAAGATTGGTGGCCGAACCAGCTACGTGTGGATTTGCTGAACCAGCATTCGAATCGCTCCAACCCGCTGGGGGAAGCATTCAACTACGCGGAAGCCTTCAAGAAGCTTGACTACAAGGCGCTGAAGGCCGATCTGGTCAAGTTGATGACCGACAGTCAGGATTGGTGGCCAGCCGACTTTGGTCACTATGGGCCGCAATTCATTCGTATGGCCTGGCACTCGGCTGGCACCTACCGCACCACTGATGGTCGTGGCGGTGGTGGCCGTGGCCAGCAGCGTTTCGCGCCCCTCAACTCCTGGCCCGACAACGTCAACATCGACAAGTCGCGTCGCCTGCTGTGGCCGATCAAGCAGAAGTATGGTCAGTCCATTTCCTGGGCCGATCTGTACATCCTCGCCGGTAACGTCGCGCTCGAGTCCATGGGCTTCCGTACCTTCGGTTTCGGCGCCGGTCGTGAAGACGTCTGGGAGCCGGATCAGGACGTCAACTGGGGGGCTGAGATCGCCTGGTTGGGCGTTGATCCCAAGCGCGTCAATGACGAGCGCGAGCTGGCTGAGCCATTTGGCGCCACACACATGGGCCTGATCTACGTGAACCCTGAGGGGCCCAACGCCAGCGGCGATTACCTGGCTGCAGCCAAGGACATCCGCGCGACCTTCTACCGCATGGCCATGGACGATGAAGAGATTGTCGCCCTGATTGCCGGTGGTCACACCTTTGGTAAGGCACACGGTGCTGCACCAGAGTCGCACAAGGGGCCGGAGCCTGAGGCGGCGCCGATCGAAGCGCAAGGGCTCGGCTGGCACAGCGATTATGGCTCGGGACATGGCAAGGACACGGTTTCCAGTGGCCTGGAAGTGACCTGGACCAAGACGCCAGCGCAGTGGAGCAACAACTTTTTCGAAAATCTCTTCGGTTTCGAATGGGAGTTGACCAAGTCCCCCGCCGGCGCCAAGCAATGGGTCGCTAAAGATGCGCCGGAAATCATCCCGGATGCCCATGTTCCAGGTAAGTTCCACAAGCCGACCATGCTCACCACTGACCTGACCATGCGTTTCGATCCGGAGTTCGGCAAGATCTCCAAGCGCTTCCTTGATGATCCGCAGGCCTTCGCCGATGCATTCGCCCGCGCCTGGTACAAGCTGACTCACCGTGACATGGGGCCGAAAGCACGTTACCTCGGCCCGGAAGTGCCGAAAGAAGATTTGCTTTGGCAAGACCCGCTACCCGCAGCCACGCACAGCCCGACTGCCGCTGACATCGCCGATCTGAAGGCGAAGATTGCTGCATCTGGCTTGTCGGTGGGTGATCTGGTTTCAGTGGCCTGGGCTTCGGCCTCGACCTTCCGTGGTGGTGACAAGCGTGGCGGTGCCAACGGCGCACGCCTGGCTTTGGCGCCGCAGAAGGATTGGGCGGTCAACCAGCGGGCGATCAAGGTGTTGCCAAAACTGCAGGCCATTCAGCAGGCATCGGGCAAGGCCTCCCTGGCCGATGTGATCGTGCTGGCAGGCAATGTCGGGGTCGAGCTGGCGGTCAAGGCCGCAGGCGTGACGGTCGATGTTCCGTTCGCCCCCGGCCGCGTCGACGCACGTCAGGATCAGACTGATGTCGACTCCTTCGATGTGCTGGAGCCGGCTGCCGATGGTTTCCGTAATTACAGCAAAGGCAATCTGGGGGTGCCGACCGAGGCCATGTTGATCGACAAGGCTCAGTTGCTCACCCTGACGGCGCCCGAGCTCACCGCTCTGGTCGGTGGCCTGCGTGTACTGGGTGCCAACCATGATGGCAGCGAGCACGGTGTATTCACTGACAAGGTGGGCACACTGTCCAACGACTTCTTTGTCAACCTGCTGGACATGGGGATCGAATGGAAGGCCGTGGACAGCTCGAGCGAAGTGTTCGAGGGGCGTGATCGTAGCAGTGGGGTCGTGAAGTACAGCGCCACGCGTAACGATCTGGTGTTCGGTTCCAACTCGGTGCTGCGAGCTTATGCCGAGGTTTACGCCAGTGCCGATGGTCGGCAAAAGCTTGCCGAGGACTTTGTCGCCGCCTGGACCAAGGTGATGAACCTGGATCGCTTCGATCTGGCCTGAGTCCGATCCGTACACCTGTAGTGTGCGTTTACACCGCAGCGCCTCCCTCGTGGAGGCGTTGTGCTTTTGCTTGACCGATTCTGTCCTGAGGCGGAGCATTGCAACATTGCTCACGAATGCAACAAGGATTGCCGGCATGAAAGGCCATACCGACGTCATCGATTACCTCAAATATCTGCTTAAAGGCGAACTGGCTGCGCGCGATCAGTACTTCATCCATTCGCGTCTTTATGAGGATTGGGGCTTCAGCAAGCTCTATGAGCGCATCAATCACGAGATGGAAGAGGAAACCCAGCACGCTGATGCCCTGCTCAAGCGCATCATCTTCCTTGAGGGTGTGCCGGACATGGCGCCCAATGCCTTCAAGTTCGGCCAGACCGTGCCCGAGGCACTGAAGCTCGATCTTGATCTTGAGTACGAAGTGCGTGCGGCCCTGAGCAAGGGCATCGAGCTGTGCGAGAAGCACCAGGACTATCAGACCCGCGACATCCTCCTGGCCCAGCTCAAGGACACCGAGGAAGACCATGCCTACTGGCTGGAGATTCAGTTGCAACTGATCGACAAGCTGGGGCTGGAGAAGTACCTGCAAAGCCAGATGTAAGCTGATTTGCCGAAAAAGAGCCCCGCATCTGCGGGGCTCTTTCGTTTCAGGCGCGGTCGCGTTCCAGCAGCGGCTTGAGGAAGTGCCCGGTATGCGAGGCTGGGTTGTCGGCAACGTCTTCCGGCGTGCCGGTGGCGATGATCATGCCGCCCTTGGAGCCGCCTTCCGGGCCGAGATCCACCAGCCAGTCGGCAGTCTTGATCACGTCCAGGTTGTGCTCGATCACCACCACGGTGTTGCCGTGGTCGCGCAGGCGGTGCAGCACGTCCAGCAGTTGCTGGATATCGGCGAAGTGCAGGCCAGTGGTCGGTTCATCGAGGATGTACAAGGTCTTGCCGGTATCGCGTTTGCTCAGTTCGCGACTCAGCTTGACCCGTTGTGCCTCACCGCCGGACAGGGTGGTCGCGCTCTGGCCCAGCTTGATATAGGACAGGCCCACGTCCATCAGCGTCTGCAGTTTGCGGGCGATGGCCGGTACGGCGTCGAAGAAGATGCGTGCTTCTTCGATGGTCATGTCCAGCACTTCGGTGATGCTCTTGCCCTTGTACTTCACCTCCAGGGTTTCGCGGTTGTAGCGCTTGCCCTTGCACACGTCGCATGGCACGTAGATGTCCGGCAGAAAGTGCATTTCCACCTTGATCACACCGTCGCCCTGGCATGCCTCGCAGCGCCCGCCCTTGACGTTGAAGCTGAAGCGACCGGGGCCATAACCGCGTGAGCGTGATTCCGGCACGCCGGCGAACAGCTCGCGAATCGGCGTGAACAGACCGGTGTAGGTGGCCGGGTTGGAGCGTGGCGTGCGACCGATCGGGCTCTGGTCGATGTCGACCACCTTGTCCAGGTGCTGCAGGCCGTCGAAGGAATCGTGCGGCGCCGCTTCCAGGGTGGTGGCACCGTTCAGTGCCGTGGCAGTGAGCGGGAACAGGGTGTTATTGATCAGCGTCGACTTGCCCGAACCGGACACGCCAGTGACGCAGGTGAGCAGGCCCACCGGAATTTCCAGATCGACATTGCGCAGGTTGTTGCCGCGCGCACCCTTGAGCTTGAGCAGCTTCTTCTTGTCGCGTGGGGTGCGGGTCGCCGGGTAGCGGATCTTCTCGCGGCCGGACAGGTACTTGCCGGTCAGCGAGTCGGGGTGATTCATCACTTCGTCCGGCGTGCCTTCGGCGACGATACGACCACCATGCACGCCAGCGCCCGGGCCGATATCGACCACGTAATCAGCCATGCGGATGGCGTCTTCGTCATGCTCGACCACGATCACCGTATTGCCCAGGTTGCGCAGGTGGTTGAGGGTGCCCAGCAGGCGCTCGTTGTCACGCTGGTGCAGGCCGATGGAGGGCTCGTCGAGGATGTACATGACGCCCACCAGGCCGGCGCCGATCTGGCTGGCCAGGCGGATGCGCTGGGCTTCGCCACCGGACAGCGTGTCGGCGCTACGGTCCAGGGTCAGATAATCGAGGCCTACGTTGACCAGAAACTGCAGGCGCTCGCGGATTTCCTTGAGGATCTTCTCGGCGATCTCGCCACGCCGCCCGGTCAGGTGCAGGTTGGCCACGTAATCGCAGGCGTCGCCGACCGGCAGGCCGGTCACTGCCGGCAGCGTCTTCTCACCGACCCAGACATGTCTCGCTTCGCGGCGCAGGCGCGTGCCCCGGCAATCGGGGCAGGGCTGGGTGCTGAGGAACTTGGCCAGCTCCTCGCGCACGCTGGTCGACTCGGTCTCGCGGTAGCGGCGTTCGAGGTTGGGAATGATGCCCTCAAAGGGGTGCGAACGTTTGACGATGTCGCCACGGTCGTTGAGGTATTTGAAGTCGACGTTCTGCGTACCGCTGCCGAACAGAATGACTTTCTGGTGTTCGGCGGCCAGGTCGTCGAAGGGCTTTTCGAGGCTGAAGCCATAGTGTGCTGCCAGCGAACCGAGCATCTGGAAGTAGTAGACGTTGCGCCGGTCCCAGCCGCGTATGGCGCCTTCGGCCAGGGTCAGTTCGCCATTGACCAGGCGCTTGACGTCGAAGAACTGCTTCACGCCCAGGCCGTCACAGGTCGGGCACGCGCCGGCCGGGTTGTTGAAGGAGAACAGCTTGGGTTCCAGCTCGCTGATCGAGTGGCCGCAATGCGGGCAGGCGAAGCGCGCGGAGAAGATGATCTCTTCGCCCGGCTCATCATCCATGGGCGCGATCAGGGCGATACCGTCGGCCAGGCCGAGGGCGGTCTCGAACGACTCGGCCAGGCGCTGCTGCAGATCTTCACGGACCTTGAAGCGGTCCACCACCACGTCGATGGAGTGTTTCTTCTGCTTGTCCAGCTTGGGCAGCTCGTCCAGCTCATGCAGCTTGCCGTTGACCCGGGCGCGGACGAAGCCCTGGGCGCGCAGCTCCTCGAACACCGACAGATGTTCGCCCTTGCGTTCGCGGATCACCGGCGCCAGCAGCATCAGCTTGCGGCCTTCCGGCAGGGCCAGCACCTGGTCGACCATCTGACTGACGGTCTGCGCTTCGAGCGGCACGTCATGATCCGGGCAGCGCGGAATACCGGCGCGGGCATACAGCAGACGCAGGTAATCGTAGATTTCGGTGATGGTGCCGACGGTCGAGCGTGGGTTGTGCGAGGTGGATTTCTGCTCGATGGAAATGGCCGGCGACAGGCCTTCGATGGTGTCGACGTCAGGCTTTTCCATCATCGACAGGAACTGCCGGGCGTAAGCCGACAGTGACTCGACGTAACGACGCTGACCTTCGGCATACAGCGTGTCGAAGGCCAGGGAGGATTTACCGGAGCCGGACAGGCCGGTGATCACAATCAGCTTGTCGCGCGGCAGGGTCAGGTCGATGTTCTTGAGGTTGTGGGTACGGGCCCCACGAATCAGGATTTTGTCCACTTACAACGGGCCTCGCTGGGCGGGCGGAAAACGGTCGAGTATAGGGCCAGGCACTGCCCTGCGGCAAAGTGTGTGCCTGTGCCGAAACGATGGCGGCTGCTAGAATCGCCGGCTGATTATCTCGGGATGTATTCGATGCACGATCCGCACAGCGAGCGCATGAGCAGTGGTGAGGCCCGAGCGGCCGGCGGCCTGGCCATGGTGTTCGCGTTTCGTATGCTGGGCATGTTCATGGTGCTGCCCGTGCTGGCCACCTACGGGATGGACTTGGCTGGCAGTACGCCGGCATTGATCGGCCTGGCCATTGGTGCATACGGCCTGACCCAGGCAGTGCTGCAGATTCCTTTCGGCATCATCAGTGACCGTATCGGCCGCCGGCCCGTTATTTACGCCGGTCTGCTGATTTTTGCCGCCGGCAGCGTGCTGGCGGCCAATGCTGATTCAATCTGGGGCGTGATCGCCGGGCGTGTGCTGCAGGGCGCAGGGGCGATTTCCGCAGCGGTCATGGCCCTGTTGTCGGATCTGACCCGCGAACAGCATCGCACCAAAGCCATGGCCATGATCGGTATGAGCATCGGCCTGTCGTTCGCCGTCGCGATGGTGGTTGGTCCGCTGCTGACGCGCGCCTTCGGCCTGTCTGGGCTGTTCTCGGCGACGGGCGCGATGGCGTTGATTGGCATCCTGATCGTCGCGGGTATCGTGCCGAAGGATGCCGGCCCGCTGCAACATCGAGAGTCCGGCGTGGCGGCGCAAGCCCTATGGCCGACCCTCAAGCACGCTGATTTGCTGCGTCTGGACTTCGCCATCCTGGCTCTGCATGCGGTGCTGATGGCCAGTTTCGTCGCCCTGCCGCTGGCGCTGGTGGAGCAGGGCGGGCTGGTCAAGGAAGAGCACTGGTGGGTCTATCTGACCGCGCTGTTGATCGGCTTCTTCGGCATGGTGCCGTTCATCATCTACGGTGAGAAGAAGCGCCAGATGAAACGTGTGCTGCTCGGCGCCGTTAGTGTCCTGCTGGTCTGCGAGCTCTACTTCGTTTTGTTCGGCAACGGCCTGCGAGCACTGGTGCTGGGCATTGTGGTGTTCTTCACGGCCTTTAACCTGCTCGAAGCCTCTCTGCCATCGCTGGTCAGCAAGGTCGCGCCGGCAGGTGGCAAGGGCACGGCGATGGGCGTCTATTCCACCAGTCAGTTCCTCGGCGCAGCGCTGGGGGGCATTCTGGGGGGCTGGTTGTACCAGCACGTTGGCCTGAACGCTGTGTTCATCGGCTGCGCCGTGCTCTGTGCAATTTGGCTGGCTATTGCTGTTACTATGCATGAACCGCCGTATGTCACCAGTTTGCGCCTGCCGCTGAATGCTGCGGCACTGGCCGATGTCGGACTGGTCGAACGCCTCAAGGCGACGCCGGGAGTGG
>CAZIZA010000191.1:0-7436 GCA_964543555.1 uncultured Pseudomonas sp. | reverse complement strand
TCAGGACGGTACAAACCTGCTTTCATAGGGGAAACTCTCACCAGGCTGCCTAGACTTCAGGCAAATTACTTTCTAATTCAATTACTTAAACCCAGATAACAGGCACGGGCGTGCTTTGCATGGGCAAAGGGCAGTCATTGTACATATCCACCCATGACGCCACAAATTTTCGTGGCGAAGAGGTGAATATTTATGTCGCAAAAGCGAAGGATAAGACCGCGAGGTCGTGCTATCGACCCGGCAGTCATCGCATGGCTGGAGGCTTAGCGGCTCATTTCCTGTTGAATGCTACCCAGCGTACGAGGCCAAGGCTTACCGGCCTGTAGCTTGGCAGGCAGGGACTTCACTGCCGCCTGGGCGGCGTCGCGAGAAGAGAAACTACCATAGGTCAGCACATACAGTGGCTGCCCCTGATGGACCTTCTTGAAGTAACGGTATTCGCTGCCACCCTCGCGCACCAAAGCCTGGATATTGGCCTCAGAACGCGACCCAACCACCTGCAAGGCATAGCGGGAAGCTGGTTGCTGTGCATACCAGTTGGTTGCTGTCCTAGCGGAGGCAACAACTGGCGTGGGCGCCGGCTTGGGAGCAGGTGCAGGCACAGCCGGTTTCGGCGAAACAGGTTCGGGCTGCCTTACTGGTGCAGGTGCAGGTGCAGGTGCAGGTGCAGGTGCAGCAGTCATTGGAGGCGGTGGCGGAGCCACTGTCGAGACCTCGGGCGCAGCCGGCGGCTCGAAGTTATCCAACTCCTCCCCAGCAGCCTCGGCCAGAGGCTGACGAATTACGGTTTGCGCCTCTCCCACCAAAGGCAGAGGCAGTGGCTGACTGGTACCGGCGAACTCGATAGCTGGCGCTCGCACCTCAGGCGCCGAGACCTGCGCAGACTCGCGGACCTGCGCTGCAGGAGCGGAGGGCTGCAAGGGTAACGACGAGCTACTGGCCACCGGCACAGCCTGGGAAGACTCACGGCCCTGCATCAGCCAGGCAGCCGCAACCCCTACAAGAATGACAATCAACGCCAACAGATGCTTCTTCGGCAAGGCAAAACCACCAACCGTACCGCGCCCGACAGCACGCTGCGCCAGCATCTGCTCCACCAACAGTTCACGTGCTTCCTGATTGATCGCACCAGGCCATCCCTGAGCACGCACATGAATGTCTTCCACCTGCTCGTCACTCAACAGGTCAATTCCCTGACCAGCGCCCTCGAGCCGCTGCGCCAGATAATCACGCGTTTCATCTTCGGTATAAGGCTGCAACTCGATAGCGTGATAGCACTCCTCACCATCCGCCAGCGACTCCAGGCGAGCCAGAAGAGCCTGTTCAGCAAACAGGAAAATATGCGGGCGCCCATCGGCATTTCCGGCAGCAAGCTCCAGGACGCACTTCAATGCTGCATCATCCAGCTGATCAGCATCATCGACGAGCAGATAAACCTCCTGCCCTGTCAGCGCCAATTGTGCAACCTGCGCCAATACCGAGCGCACGTCTGCCTGAGTGCTCGACAAACCCTGAGCGACCTGACGCAGCAGCGCATCACTTGTCGTCGCCCCCGGAGTCAAAACGATGCTATGCACCGCCTGCTTGTTGGTACTGGCCACCAAGGCCTGACGCAGCAGCGTCTTGCCACTCCCCTCGGGGCCGACCACGGCGAGCAACAGTTGGCTGTAGCGTGCAAGGTGATGCAATTGCCCCAGCACTGGCTTGCGCTGCGCCGGGAAGAACTTGAAGCCAGGCACGCGCGGTGCAAAGGGGTCGTGACTAAACTGGTAATGCGCCAGGAAAGCTTCGTCAGCATGCAAACTGGTCATGAATCACTCTTCAAGAGTTGGACGACAAAGCCAGCGCGGCGTAATCGCTCCGCAGCGTGGCGTCGAGAATTTCACGTGGGTAATCAGCCGTCACTACAGCCTCCCCCAAACGCTTGAGCAACACGAGACGCAGCTGACCATCGAGCACCTTCTTATCCACTGCCATATGCTCGAGGAACTGCGCAGGCGTCATGTCCTGCGGCGGCACCACCGGCAAGCCTGCGGCCTGAAGCAGGCGCACACCACGATTTCGCTCTGCCACAGACAACCAACCCAGACGGTGAGACATTTCCAGCGCCATCACAGTCCCCGCGGCAACGGCTTCACCGTGCAACCAAACACCATAGCCTTGTTCGGTCTCGATGGCGTGTCCAAAGGTATGGCCAAGGTTAAGCGTGGCACGCACGCCAGATTCACGCTCATCAGCACCCACCACGCGCGCTTTTGCTGCACAGGAGTGTTCGATGGCATAAGTGAGCGCTTCGCCATCGAGCGCGCGCAGGGCGGCCATGTTCTCCTCCAGCCAGACAAGGAAAGGCTCATCGCAAATCAATCCGTACTTGATGACCTCAGCCAATCCAGCGGACAGTTCGCGCTCTGGCAAGGTGTGCAGGCTGGCCGTATCGATCAGCACAGCCTTGGGCTGATAGAAAGCCCCCACCATGTTCTTGCCCAGCGGATGATTGATCCCGGTCTTGCCACCCACGGAGGAGTCCACCTGAGACAACAGCGTCGTCGGCACCTGAATGAAGTCTACGCCACGCTGATAACAGGCCGCAGCAAAACCGGCCATATCACCAATCACACCGCCGCCAAGGGCAATAACAGTCGTGCGACGATCATGCCTGGCCGTCAGCAAGCCATCGAATATCAGTTGCAGGGTTTCCCAGTTTTTGAACGCTTCACCATCAGGCAGCACGACCGAAACGGCCATGAAACCCTCAAGGGAACGCATCAGCGTTTCGAGATACAGAGGCGCCACGGTCTCATTGGTTACCACTGCCACCTGCCGCCCGGCGATGTGTCGCGTAAGCAATTCAGCTTGCGCCAAGAGCCCCGCACCGATGTAGATGGGATAACTGCGCTCGCCAAGTTCAACGTGAAGAGTCTGCATGAGGCCCCCAGAATAGAAAGGCCACTAGAATAGCGCAGATCGCCCCGCGCTTTAACGGGGCGACAAGGCTTCAAGACGCGAGAGAATTTCCTGGACCACCATACGCGGCGGACGCTCATCCGTCTCGATGATGATATCGGCAACCTCACGATAGAGAGGATCGCGCATGGCCATCAGATCCCTGAGCACCTGGGCGGGATTGGCCGTACGTAACAACGGACGATTACGATCACGCGAGGTACGGTCAATCTGCTGCTCGACGGAGGCGTGCAGATAGACGACTCGCCCACCGGCATGCAAAGCCTGACGATTTTCCGGACGCATGACAGCCCCGCCACCAGTGGCCAACACAAGGCCCTCCTGCTGCGAGAGATCGGCAATAACGGCCTGCTCTCGCTCACGAAAACCCTGTTCGCCCTCGACATCGAAGATCCAGGGGATATCAGCACCGGTGCGCTGCTCGATCTCCTTATCGGAATCTTTGAAAGGCAGGCGCAACTCTTTGGCAAGCAAACGCCCGATGGTGCTCTTTCCAGCCCCCATCGGGCCCACGAGGATTACATTCCGCACTTAGGTCATCGGTTCACGGCAATGGCTTGGTTGTTCATGATGCGCGGAGTCAGGAAGACAAGCAATTCCGCCTTTCTATCCTGAACCAGATCACGCTTGAATACCCGACCGATAAAAGGCAGATCACCCAGGAAAGGCACCTTGTCAACCGACTTGGACTGGGTATTGGAATACACGCCACCGATCACGATGGTTTCGCCATCCGCCACAAGAACCTTGGCGTTGACCTCGTTCTTGCTAATGGCGGGGATACCACCCGTGGAGGAAGCAACAGAAAAGTCAGGCGCATCCTTGGTGACCTTAACCTCCATCAGTACGCGGTTGTCAGGCGTGATCTGCGGCGTCACCTCCAGCGACAACGCGGCCTCCTTGAAAGAGGTGCTGGTTGCACCACTGGAGCT
This sequence comes from uncultured Pseudomonas sp., assembly GCA_964543555.1. Lineage (GTDB taxonomy): Bacteria > Pseudomonadota > Gammaproteobacteria > Pseudomonadales > Pseudomonadaceae > Aquipseudomonas. The sequence goes on along the minus strand of CAZIZA010000191.1, from coordinate 3,540 downwards.
CGCCTCCTGATAAGGCACTTCGGTACCCTTGAGGATCTTTGCCGTTTCCTTATCGGAAGTTACGACCTTGGGCTGAGACACAACCTCGCCAGAGCCGGATTTCTCCATGGCACTGAGCTGCAAATCGAGCACGGTATTGTTGGTGATGAACCCGATACCGATACCAGAGGTGCTTCCACTGGCCCCAAGATCAACGAAGGGCGTATTGAAGGGAACATCTATCTGCTGAGTGCCTTCGGTTTCTTCGCCGAGTTCGAGATTGCCGTTCTTACCCCAGGCATTCCAATTCCCAGCACTGAAGTTTCCACCCCAGCGAACACCCAGCGACTTGTCATAATCAACGTTCGCTTCGACGATGCGAGCCTCGATCATGACCTGACGAACCGGGATATCCAGTTGGGTGACAATACGACGCAACTCGTCGATACGCTCCTGAGTCAGGGTGACGATCAGACTGTTGGTGCGGTCATCGAAAATAACCGAACCACGCATATCATCCTTCAACGTCCCCGAGGAACCCTCCTCGTAGAGCTTGGCAATATCGGATGCCTTGGCATAGTTCAGCTGGATGATGTCCTTGCGCAACGGTGCCAGTTCGGCAACCTGCTTCTGCACGGCCAACTCCTGCTGCTCGCGAGCGGCAATTTCATCAGCAGGAGCCACCATCAGAACATTGCCAACCTTGCGCTGATCGAGCCCCTTGGTCTTGAGCACCAGATCCAGCGCCTGATCCCAAGGCACATTTTGCAGGCGCAAGGTGATGTTGCCCCGAACCGTATCGCTGGCAACCAGATTAAGGTCAGTAAAGTCGGCGATCAGTTGCAGAACGGAGCGAACATCGATGTCCTGAAAGTTCAGAGACAGTTTTTCACCCGTATAGGTAAAACGGTCTGCGTTACGCCGAACAGCATCCTCTTCCGTAAGAGGTTTGACACTAATAGTGAGCTTATTGTCAGCCTGAAACACCAGGTAGTCATAGAGACCCGTTGGTTCGACGACAATACTGGCACGATCCGCTGAAGCACTGGCGTTAACGAACTGTACGGGGGTCGCGAAATCCTTCACATCCAGACGAACACGTAGCGACTCCGGCAATTGAGTCTTGGGAAAATCAATACGAATCCTGCCGCCCTGCTCCTGAACATCAGGGCTGATCTTGGGGTCGGACAAGGAAATTACAATGTTACCTTCGCCCTGCTCCCCGCGCTGGAAGTCGATATCGCTAACCGAGCGAACACCTGCAACGGTACGAGCAACAGGCGCAGGTGCTACCGCAACCGGGCTCGCAGCAGCCGAAGTCGAAACAGAAGATGCGGGCCCGTCACCCACGACGACAAACAGGTTATTGCCATCGACACGGGTGGTGTAGGGCGCAAGATTGGTCAGATTGACAATCAAGCGCGTCCGGTCTTTTGCTTCGACAACCGTAAGGCTGCGCGCATTACCCATTCCTATTTCGCGGTTTTTACTCCCCAGACGATTGGATACGCCCGGCAAATCAAGGGCGATGCGAGCAGGCTGCTCGATGGTGTAACCACGGGGTGCAGAAACCGGCTCATCAAAGGTCAACTTCAATTCGACCCGGTCACCTGGCAAGGCGGCAACATCTACACTATTGAGGTTTGCGGCCAGCAGCACGGGTGACATGAAAAGAGCCGCAACAGAAAGGCTGAGCCGCGAGAGCGAATGGTTCATTACATATTTCCGTTGTGCAGACTGAGAATTATTTTTCATAGATCTTCCCGCCAGTTAAGAGCGCTCTTTGAGCGTTAGGCTTCGCGGCCTCTCGAGCCAACCTTGATCACCGTCCGGTACTATTTCGACCACATCGATCTTGGCCTCATCCACAGCAACTACCCGCCCGTGATTTCGCCCTAAATAGTCACCCACCTTTATCCGGTGAACCCCTCCGGCACCACTTACAAGCGCAAAAAAGCCACTATCATTTGAAAGGCTGCCCACCATTTCGAACACTTCGATATTGAAACCTTCGAGAAACTGCTTAACCCTTGTTTCATCTGGGCGAATCTCGGGAGCGCCTTTGGCACGACTCACCGTATCCACCTTGACCGGCGGCTGAAACGGGCTACGCAAAGAAGCCGCGCTGTAGGTAAACGCTTCATAAGCCGGAACCTTTGGCAGTGGCTCGATTGCCCCCTTGGGCCTGGCACGAACCTCATCCATAAAGGCTTGCAGGTCCGAAAAATCACCGCTACCACAACCTGCCAGCCCAACGGAGAAGAGAATCAAGAACAACAGCTTAGATGCTTTCATTTTTCAAGCCCCTTATCGTTGTAACGATAAGTTTTTGCCAGAACCGTCATTCGCAGTGATGAGGACGCACCGTCTTTTTCGATCGGTTTAATATCAAAGTCATGCAGCGTGACAATACGCGGCAAACTTGCAACACCACTGACAAAAGTAGCCAGATCGTGATAGCCACCCACCACGGCCATCTGTATCGGCAACTCGATATAAAACTGCTGCGTCACCTCAGGAAGCAACTTGATCTCTTCGAACTCCAGGCCGCTGCCGAGCCCGGTGCGCGTGATGTCCTCGAGCAAACCTGGCACTTCTGTATCACTCGGCAACTGCCTCAACAGCGCACCAAACGAAACTTCCATTTCCTTCATTTGCTCTTTGTAGGCTTCAAGGTTGGCCGCCTGAGAAGCCTTGATCGAGAACTGCTGCTTCAAACTGTCCTCTTCCAGCGTAACTCGCTCGAGGTCGGACTGAAGATCACTCAGATGAAAGTAATAACCTGCGCCCAGTACAGCCACAAAAAACAGGGCGAATACAATGCCCTTCACTGCCCCGGGCCAAGCGCCCACATTATTAAAATCAAGATCATTCAGATCGAACTTGCGCAGACTTTCAATGGATTCGGCCAGGCTCATTTCTTATTACCCTCAACGGCTTCTGCGGCAGGCTGAGTCTGCTGAACGCTCAACTGAAAGACATTGGCCTGATCCAGTGCGCCCGCGGTAGTGGCTTTTACCTGGGTCAGGTTAGGTGCACTCAGCCATTCAGAAGCATCCAAGTTGCGCATGAGGTTGGAAACACGATTATTCGACTCTGCAGCCCCCAGAATATCGATCTTCTTGCCGACCATCTTCACACTGGAGAAGTACACACCGTCAGGCAGGGTTCGAACCAATTGGTCAAACACTCGACCGATAATGGGCCGGTTACCCTGAAGATCCTGAATAATCTTCATCCGCTCCAGCAATTGCTGACGGCGCGCTTTCAACTCGCTGATTTCTTTAATACGCGCATCCAGCACTGCAATTTCTCTTTTTATGAACTCGTTACGCGCAGTTTGCTGCTCGATAGCACCATTGAGGAGTTGATCGCCCAGAAAAACAAAACCGGCTGCCACGACGAGCACGCCGACCAAGGTAACCAAAAACCGCTGCTTACGCTCCTCACGTAACTGCTCACGCCAGGGAAGTAGGTTAATCCGCGCCATCAGTCGAAACTCCTCATCGCCAGACCACAGGCAATCATCAGTGCCGGCGCATCACTGGCCAGCGCACCGGC
>CAZIZA010000190.1:3134-7471 GCA_964543555.1 uncultured Pseudomonas sp. | reverse complement strand
AGGAGTCATACTGCTTCTGGATGGTGTCGAACTGCTGATCGACACGGCGCAGCTGCATATTGAGATTGTCCTTGCGGTTGGTCAGCAGGCCACCGGCACTGCTGGTATAGGCCGCCAGGTTCTTGTCCAGGGTGTCGAGCAGGTTGCCCTTGTCGGTGAACAGTTTTTCGAAGCCTTCAGGGTTGGCCGCGATGGCTTTCTCGAAGCGGGCGTTGTCGATGGTCAGCTTGCCATTACGGTCAGCGGCGATACCAAAGTCAGTCAGGCTCACGCCACCGAAGGAGGTGCGGATCAACTGGTTGAGCATGGTCTCGATGGACCGCACGCTGGCATCACCAGCCAGGGCTGCACGGCTGCCGTTCTCGCCGCCGCTGGCGGTAAGCGAATCGAAGCTGGTCATCAGCGCATTGAAGGCGGTGACGAAGCTCTGGGCCTTTTCCTTGGTGGCTTTCTGATCCTGGCCCACATCCATGGTCAGTGGCGTATCGCCGCTCTTGTGGGCCTTGGTGAAGGTCAGGCTGACACCGTCGATGACGTTATCGAAGGTGTTGCTGGCGCTGGTCAGCTCGATACCGCTCTCGCCGCCCAGACGCACGATGGCATCCTTGGCGACCGACAGCTCCTGACGAGCGGCTACGGCGCCCTCGAAGGCGGTGTTGCCGCTGGCACTCAGGCTGATGGCCTGGTCGGCCCCCGTCTTCTCGCTGGTCAGCACCAGGTTGACCTGGCCATTGCTGCGTACCAGGGTTGCCTTCACACCCTCGTTGTCGGCGGCCTCATTGATGGCCTTGGCCAGTTCGTCGAGCGTGGTCACAGAGGCCAGATCGATGCCGAACGAGGCGCTGCCCTGGCCGATGGTCAGGCTGCCACTGCCCAGATTACCGTCCTGCAGCCCTTGCAGGGCAACCTGGCTTTTACTGGCCAGTTGCTGCACGAAGAAATCGTAACTGCCGGCCACAGCCTTGGTGCCAACGGTCGCGCTGGCATAACCCTCCTGACTGAAGCTGGCGCTATTGACCAGCATGCTGCTGCCGGCCGTCTTGAGGCCACTTGCAGCACTCTTGAAGGTTTTCAGTGCGCTATCGAGGCTGGTCAGGGCATTGAGCTGCGCCTTGTAGGCGGTCTGGTTGCGGTTGGCCTTGGCCAGCTGGCCCTGCACTTCGTACTGGGCCAGCTGGGTCGCCATGCTTTGAACGTAATCTGAATCGATAGCCATAGTCGGACACCCGTTTTCCTGAGTAGTAGCAATAGCGGTGCCAACAACCTAAGCCATTGATATGAAAGGCCTTAAGCCAACCGCCAGGTGAAAAGTTCTTTCCGCTCACCGGGCAACGAACGACGAACGGAAGGCCTGCTTCCGCCTGCGTCGCACAGAAAGGCGGACGTGCGTCTTACACAGGCGACATGGCGGCGCCCTGACTTAAGGGAAATGCGGGAAAGCAGTCAGCAATGGCCTGAGCAGAGAGATGCCGCGGGGCGCAGGAAGGCATTGCGGGAGGAGCTGCAACCGCGATCTGTAGGAGCGGCTTCAGCCGCGATACGGCGGACAACACCGCAAACCCTGATCGCGGATAAATCCGCTCCTACAGAATCGGGGGGCAGGGGAAACCGCATCGAACCGCGGGAGGGGCTTCAGCCGCGACCTGGGCAAGCGCAGCTAAAACCTTCCGATACCTGCCGCTTACTCGCCGCCGACAGCGAAGTTGGGCAAGCTGTTGACCGGCTGACGGAAGGTGAAGGGGATGGACTCGACGGCCAGACCGACGTTGCGCTGCACCACGAAGTGCAGGTGCGGCCCCGTGCTGTTACCGGTGTTGCCAGAGCGTGCCAGCAGGCTGCCGGTTTCCACTCGCTGGCCCTCACGCACGCTGACCGAGCCCTTCATCAGGTGCAGGTAGACGCCCATGGTGCCGTCGTCGTGCAGGATGCGCACGAAGTTGCCGGCCGGGTTGTTGCCTCGCCCGCTCTGCTGGTTCTCGGTCTTCACCACCACGCCACCCCGCGCGGCGACGATGGGCGTACCCTCGGGCATGGCGATATCGACCGCGTAACGGCCCTTGGCGGTGAAGTGACTGTAGGTGCCGTTGGCGCCCTGGGTCTGACGGAACGGGCCGCCACGCCAGGGCAGCGGATAACGATGGATGCTCGGCTGCAGACGTGGATCACCCAGGGCGTAGCGCAACCTGGGTGTATAGCGCAGTGGCTTGGCGGGGTCCTGCGCGGTGAGGGTGGCGAGGCGGATATTGCTGCGTGGCGGCAATACCCAGCGAATCGGTTTGTCCGGCACGCCGATGGCGTTCTGTACCTGCTCCAGCTTCAGTTCGATTTCCACCGGGGCGAACAGATCATTACGAATCAGCAGGGTTTCACCGGCTTCGTGCTTCTTGGTTTCCAGCTTCACCTGATTGTCCAGACGCTCGACCATACGATCGTTGAACACGAACACCTGCGCGCCAGGTGCGGCCTGGTCGCTATAGGTGACCACGCCGTTTTCGTCGACGTACTTGTAGACGGTCAGCGCAGCGGCCTGGCCGCAGAAGACCAGCAGACTGCAGAATATGATCAGACGCCCTAACATAACGACTCGGATCTTATGGCTTTTTGACATCCGGGCTATGAAGACTAGCAGCGCGGCACGGCACATGCGAGCTACCGGCCGTCAGGCTGTGAACCGGCTCACCGCGATGGGTTGGCACGACCCGGTGCGGGTCGTGTTTCCCCGGATTGCATCCGGGCTACGCGCCGGGAACGAAGTGCTTCTGTGCAGTGCCGCGGGCGATTAGCCGTGACAGATAGTCGAGCTTCTGCGGGTCGCGGTCGACGAAGCGGAAAGTCAGTTGCAGCCATTCGCTATCGGGCTTGGGCTCGAATGCCGCTACTGCGTGCATGTAGCCGTTGAGGCGTGCAGTTTCCGCTGCCTCGCCCTGCTCCAGGTCGAGCACCGCACTCTCCAGCACCTGCGGCAACTGCTCGGTACGCTTGACCACCAACAGCGCCTCCTTGAGGCTCAGTGCCTTGATCACGCAGGCCATGCTGCCGTTCGGTAGACGCAACTGCCCCTGACCACGACCGGCCGGCGGCTTACTGGCGGCAGCGGCTGCCGCCGTGGCAGGCGCGGTGCTGGCTGCAGCAGGAGCGGCGGCTGACGGTGCGGGCTTGACCACCTCGGCCTTGCCACCGGTGAGCGCGGCCAGCGAATCGTTGGCAAAGCCGCCAGTGCTGAGCATCTTCGGCGGAGCGCTGGCGGCCAGGGCCTGCAGCTTGCCAGAGCGACTCAGCGCCTTCTTTACCTTGGTCACCAGTTGCTCGTTGGAGAAGGGCTTGCCGATGTAGTCGGAGACACCCGCCTGGATCGCCTGCACCACGTTCTCCTTGTCACCGCGGCTGGTGACCATGATGAAGGGGGTGGTTTTCAGGCTGTCCTGCTCGCGGCACCAGGTCAGCAGTTCAAGACCGGACATCTCCGGCATTTCCCAATCGCAGAGGATCAGATCGACTCCCTGACGGCTCAGCATTTGCTGGGCCTTGCGGCCATTGATCGCTTCCTCGATCTGTACGCCGGGGAAATTATCACGCAGCCCTTTCTTGACCAGATCACGGATAAAGGTCGCGTCATCCACCACCAGCACACTGACTTTGCTCATCGTCTACTCCTGTACGAATGGCGATAAGCATAGTCATGGCCAGTGGCCTTAGGCCAACGGAAAAACACCGGATACCCAACAAATCGTGCAAACGAAACGGCCCGGGGAGCCCCGGGCCGTCGGCACGACGCTGGCGTCAGTCGTTGGACTTGCCCTCGACCTCTTCACGCATGCGGGTCAGACCGATATGACGTACATCGGTGCCTCGCACCAGGTAAATCACCAGTTCGGCGATGTTGCGCGCGTGATCGCCGATACGCTCCAGCGAGCGCAGCGCCCAGATCACGTTGAGGACGCGGGAGATCGAACGCGGATCTTCCATCATGTAGGTGACCAGTTCGCGCAGCGCCGTCTTGTATTCGCGGTCGACGGTCTTGTCGTGCTGGGCCACGGCCAGAGCCAGGTCGGCGTCGAAGCGGGCGAACGCGTCAAGAGCGTCCTGCACCATCTTGCGCACCTGGTCGCCGATGTGGCGGATCTCGACGTAACCCTTGGGCGCCTCGCCTTCCTCGCTGAGGAGGATGGCGCGCTTGGCGATCTTGGTCGACTCGTCACCGATGCGCTCCAGGTCAATCACCGACTTGGAAATGCTGATGATCAGACGCAGATCGGAGGCCGCAGGCTGGCGACGGGCGAGAATGCGGATGCACTCCTCGTCGATGTTGCGCTCCATCTGGTTGATCTGGTCATCGA
>CAZIZA010000190.1:1469-3034 GCA_964543555.1 uncultured Pseudomonas sp. | reverse complement strand
ATGCGGATGCACTCCTCGTCGATGTTGCGCTCCATCTGGTTGATCTGGTCATCGATCTCGCGCACCTGCTGGGCCAGACCGGAGTCGGCCTCGATCAGCGCGGTAACGGCATCGTTGACCTGTTTTTCCACCAGGCCGCCCATGGCCAGCAGGTGGCTGCGCACCTCTTCCAGCTCGGCGTTGAACTGCTGGGAGATGTGCTGGGTAAGGTTGTCTTTGTTGATCATGTTTCGCTCCGCGAAAGCTGCCAGCTTGGGTGACCATGGTGCGCATGGCGCACCCCACACGTTGAGTTTCAGCACTAAGGCCCTTGGAAAATGCTCTCTGGTGCGAAGGGCGCGCGCTGACAGTACGGCGCCCGACAAAGCCAGGGAGTATTTGCCACGGCCTTAGCCATAGCGACCGGTGATGTAGTCTTCTGTCTGCTTCTTGGCCGGGTTGGTGAACAGCGTATCGGTGTCGCCGAACTCGATCAGCTTGCCCATGTACATGAACGCGGTGTAGTCGGAAACGCGCGCCGCCTGCTGCATGTTGTGGGTGACGATGACGATGGTGTACTTGCTCTTGAGCTCGTAGATCAGCTCTTCGACCTTGAGGGTGGAGATCGGGTCGAGCGCCGAGCACGGTTCGTCGAGCAGCAGCACTTCCGGCTGCACGGCCACGGTACGGGCGATGACCAGACGCTGCTGCTGACCGCCGGACAGGCCGAGGGCCGAGTCATGCAGACGGTCCTTGACCTCATCCCACAGCGCCGCGCTCTTCAGCGCCCACTCCACGGCCTCGTCGAGCACACGCTTGCTGTTGATGCCCTGGATACGCAGGCCATATACGACGTTTTCGTAGATGCTCTTGGGAAAGGGGTTGGGCTTCTGGAACACCATGCCGACGCGGCGACGCAGCTCGGCTACGTCTTCGCCCTTGCGGTAGATGTTGCGCCCGTCGATGTTGATCTCACCTTCCACGCGGCAACCGTCGACCAGATCGTTCATACGGTTGAAGGTACGCAGCAGGGTCGACTTGCCGCAGCCGGACGGGCCGATGAAGGCGGTCACACGCTGCTTGGGGATATCCATCTTGACGTCGAACAGCGCCTGCTTCTGGCCGTAGTACAGGTTCAGGCCCGGTACGGCGATGGCCGTGGTCTCGTTGGCCAGGCTCAGGCTCTGCTTGTCACGGCCGAGGGCGGCCAGATCGATACCGTGGGTATGGGTTTCGTGTTGCATAAACTCACTCCGTTCGTAGCTACAAGCTGCAAGCTGCGCGCCGGCGGCGCGCGACTCGTAGCTGCGTTAGTGATCCAGCGCCTTGTACTTCTCGCGCAGGTGGTTACGGATATAGACCGCGGTCAGGTTGAGCAGGGCGATCACGATCACCAGCAGCAGCGCCGTGGCATAAACCAGCGGGCGCGCGGCCTCGACGTTGGGGCTCTGGAAGCCGACGTCGTAGATGTGGAAGCCCAGGTGCATGATCTTCTGATCCAGGTGCAGGTACGGGTAGTTGCCGTTGAGCGGCAGGGTCGGTGCCAGTTTCACCACACCCACCAGCATCAGCGGCGCCACCTCACC
>CAZIZA010000190.1:0-1369 GCA_964543555.1 uncultured Pseudomonas sp. | reverse complement strand
GTCTGACGACCATCGCTGGCGCTCAGGGTCACACTGTCACGGTTGATCTGCTGGGTCAGTGCCACCATGCGCTCTTCGAGCACCTTGTACTCGGCATTCAGGGCATCGCGGCGAGCGTCCATGTCGGCTTGCGCTGTATCGTCCAGCTTGCCTTGCAACTGCAGCTTGCGGCCTTCCAGCCGGATGCGCTCCAGGCCATGGTTGATACGGCCGATATCCTTCTTCTCCAGACGCACCAGCTGTGCGTGCAGGTCGTCGACGCGATCCAGGCGCTCCTGCAGTGCAGCCCAGGCCGCATCACCCTCGGCGACCACCTGGCCGCTTTCCTTGACGTTGACCAGATTGCCGTAGAAGTTGCCCCACTCGCGACGCTCCAGCACCGTGATGCCGGCCGGCTTGCGTGGGTTACTCAGCCACTCGCCGACCACCCAGGTGAAGTCGGCGCCGAACAGCTCGCGGTTACCCACTTTCATCAGTTCGCGGGTCATGAATTCGCCGCCCTCTTCGGCGACCGGCAGGCCAGCGGCCGCGAGACGCGCACGCGGCACTTCCTCGGCCTGCACCACTTCACCCAGCATCACCCGCGCTTGCTGGCCAGGCACCTGGTAGTCAGCTTCGAGGATATCGGCCGGCCAGAAGTGGCCCAGGCCCCGGGCGGCAATCACCGCCAGCAGACCCAGGGTCATGACGATGGCGATGGCGACAGCGCCACCACTGATCCACACGCCCGGAGCGCCGCTCTTGTACCAGGATTTCAGGTTGTTCTGTTTCACGGCATCACACCTTGAATGAAATCATTCTTTACCTCCCCTCTCCCGCTTGCGGGAGAGGGGCCGGGGGAGAGGGTTATGGCACGCGGCCGTAACGCCCTCTCCCGCCCTTCGGGCACCCCTCCCGGAGGGAGAGGGGCATCAGTTGGCCTGCTGCGCAGGCGTGTTTTACAGATTCGAATACCGGGTACGCAGGCGCTGACGGATCAGCTCGGCCAGGGTGTTCATGACGAAGGTGAACAACAGCAACACCATCGCCGCCAGGAACAGCACACGGTAGTGAGTGCCGCCAACCTCAGACTCGGGCATTTCCACAGCGACGTTGGCCGCCAGGGTGCGCATGCCTTCGAAGATATTCATGTCCATGATCGGCGTGTTGCCGGTGGCCATCAGCACGATCATGGTCTCGCCCACCGCGCGGCCCATGCCGATCATCAGTGCCGAGAAGATGCCCGGGCTGGCGGTGAGAATCACCACGCGAGTCAGGGTCTGCCAGGGCGTCGCACCAAGGGCCAGAGAGCCGAAGGTCAGACTCTTGGGCACACTGAACACGGCGTCTTCGGCGATGGAGTAGATGTTCGGGATCACCGCGAAGCCCA
>CAZIZA010000189.1:0-7508 GCA_964543555.1 uncultured Pseudomonas sp. | reverse complement strand
TCGCTGCTGGCGATCTGCAAGCTCACTCACCGTGAGTCGTACAAGTTCATCTTCGTCAACACCGTGGCCTTCCCGCTGGTGGCGCTCACTGTCGTCATCACCCTGGGCACCCTGTTCGGAAGCTTCTGACGGGCATGGCGCCTTCGGGTGCCATGCTGTTCGTAAGCCGTGTTGTTCAATCGATTTCGAGTACCCGCAATGAGCAAGATCATGACCGCCGCCGATGCCGTGGCGCGCATTCCGGACAACGCCAACCTGGCCAGCGGCGGCTTCGTCGGCATCGGTTTCGCCGAACAGATCGCCATCGCTCTGGAACAGCGTTTCGTGGCTGAACAGACGCCGCGCGACCTGACCCTGGTGTATGCCGCTGGTCAGGGCGACGGCAAGGGCCGTGGCCTCAACCACCTGGCTCATGAAGGCCTGGTGCGCCGGGTAATCGGCGGTCACTGGGGGCTGGTGCCGGGCCTGCAGAAACTGGCGGTGGACAACCGCATCGAGGCCTATAACCTGCCGCAGGGGGTGATCTCCCAGCTGTTTCGCGATATCGCCGCCGGCAAGCCGGGGCAGCTGTCGCGCGTCGGTCTGGGCACCTACGTCGACCCGCGTCATGGCGGCGGCAAGCTCAATGCACGCACCACTGCCGATCTGGTGCGGCTGATGCCCATCGATGGCGAGGACTACCTGTTCTACCCGACCTTTCCGATCCACGTCGGCATCGTTCGCGCCACCAGCGCCGACCCTGATGGCAACCTCAGTTTCGAGCGCGAGGCGCTGACCATCGAGAGCCTGGCCATCGCCATGGCGGCGCGCAATTCTGGCGGGCTGGTGATCGCCCAGGTCGAGCGCGTGGTCGAACGAGGCTCGCTCAACCCACGACAGGTGAAGATTCCCGGCATCCTGGTGGACTGTGTGGTGGTGGCCGAACCGGCCAACCACCAGCAGACCTTCGCCACCGCCTACAACCCGGCTTTCGCCGCTGAAACCCGCGTACCAGTGGATAGCCTGACGCCCATGCCGCTGGACCTACGCAAGCTGATCGCCCGCCGCGCGGCGCTGGAGCTGAAAGCGGACGCGGTGGTCAATCTCGGCATCGGCATGCCCGAGGGTGTGGCGGCGGTGGCTGCCGAAGAAGGTGTGATCGAGCGCCTGACCCTGACCGCCGAGCCCGGCGTGATCGGCGGCGTACCGGCCTCGGGCCTGGACTTCGGCGCGGCAAGCAACCACAGCGCCCTGCTCGACCAGCCTTATCAGTTCGACTTCTACGACGGCGGCGGCCTGGACATCGCCTTCCTCGGGTTGGCCCAGGCCGATGCGGCGGGCAACCTCAACGTGTCCAAGTTCGGCAGTCGTCTGGCCGGAGCTGGCGGTTTTATCAACATCAGCCAGAACGCCAAGCAGGTGGTGTTCGTCGGCACCTTCAGCGCCGGCAAGCAGGACATCCGCATCGAGAATGGCCAGTTGCGCATCATAGAGGATGGCGACGTGCGCAAATTCGTCGCCGAGGTGGAACACCGCACCTTCGCCGGCCGCCTCGCCGCCGAACGCGGCCAGCCGGTGCTCTACGTCACCGAGCGCTGCGTGCTGCGCCTGACTACCGAAGGGCTGGAACTGATCGAAGTGGCGCCGGGCGTGGACATCGAGCGCGACATCCTCGCGCGCATGGACTTCGCCCCCATCGTGCGCCAGCCGAAGCTGATGGATGCACGGCTGTTCCGACCCGAGCCCATCGGCCTGGCGCAATGCCTGGACTAGCGCCAGGCCACTCTTTGAGCGTGAACTCACGGGCCTGCACAGGCCCGTTTTTTTGCGCACGGGCAATCGGTCTGGTGCTGATCCGCCGCGCTTATCTGAACAGATCATCTAACCCTGGATGCACCATGTCGGCCTGTGCGCCGCTCAGCTAATGGCCCGCTACCGGGGAGACCTGACCACTGGCGACCAGATTGACTGGAAATACCCCCTCACACAGGCTGAAACACCCGCGTCGGCAGTGAGCGTTCCTTCCTGCAGATGTTCATCGATGCCTAGGCCGCCTGGATCGCCAAACCGGTCTGATACCTCGCGTCGCCCGCTGTGCCGCACTGCACGGTGCCGATATGCCTTCACATGCGGCATGAATGACACTGGCAACTAGACCGATCGGTCTACATCATCCAGGCCATGACCAAGAGCACTCGCGACAAACTGATCGACGCCATGATTGATGCCCTGCAACGCAAGGGGCTGCATGGCGTTGGTTTGAACGAACTGCTGGCCACCGCCGATGCGCCCAAGGGCAGCCTTTATCACCACTTCCCGAACGGCAAGAGCGAACTGGCCGTGGCCGCCATCGAGCGTGTCGGCCGACGTGCCGAGCAGGCGTTCGCCGCGCTCTTCGAGCGTCAGCCCGATCCGCTGGATGCGCTGAGCACCTGGCTGCAGAGCGCGCTTGGCCAGTTGCAGGACAGTGCCTTCGAGCGCGGTTGCCCGCTGGCCGCCGTCGCTCTGGAAAGCGGCCCGCACGATCACGACATTCGTGCTGCCCTGGCCCATGCTTTCGTTGCCATTCGCCAGGCCCTGCAACAGCAACTGCACCATCATGGCTACCCACAACCGGAAGGGCTTGCAGCCTTGTTCGTCGCGCTCTACGAAGGCGGCCTGCTGCAGGCCCGTGTCGCCGGCAACAGCGAGCCGCTGAAACAGGCCGTCGCCACCCTGCTCCTCCTGACCCGCCAGCACCGCACGGAGTCCCCGCCAGCATGAACACAGCCATTCGCCGTGAAACCCTGTCGCTGCTCGCCCTCGACGACTACCCGCTGACCGCTACGCGCTACCATGCCGAGCGACCACTGGCGCAGTTATTGATTGCCGGCGCAACAGGCGTGCCACAAGGTTTCTATCGTCGTTTTGCCGAATATGCCGCCAGCCGTGGCTTCAACACCCTGACCCTGGACTATCGGGGTATCGGCCAATCCAGACCAGAGAGCCTGTACGGATTCGAGATGGACTATCTCGACTGGGCCCATCTCGACCTGGCGGCGGCGGTGGATCAACACCGACATGTCGAACGCCCGCTGTTCATGGTCGGCCATTCCTTCGGCGGCCACGCCTTTGGCCTGCTGCCCAATCATGATCAGGTCGCCGGTTTCTACACCTTCGGCACCGGTGCCGGCTGGCACGGCTGGATGCCCAGAGCCGAGCAAGTGCGGGTTCTGGCCATGTGGCGTCTGATCGGCCCGCTGATGACGCGCTACAAGGGGTATCTGGCCTGGAGCACACTGGGTATGGGCGAGGATCTGCCGCTGGGTGTGTACCGTCAGTGGAAACGCTGGTGCCGCTACCCGCGCTACTTCTTCGACGATCCGCAAATGCCGGGACTGGCCGAGCGCTTCGCTCAGGTGGGCACACCGATCGTAGCGCTCAATAGCCTGGACGATCGTTGGGCACCACCCGCCTCACGCGATGCCTTCATGGCCGCATATGCCAACGCGCCCTATCAGGCACGTACACTCGACTCGCAAGCAGAAGGCCTCGGTGCAATTGGGCATATGGGCTACTTCCGCCCTGTGGCGCAGCGCTTGTGGGACGAGACGTTGGACTGGTTCGAGCGAATCGCTGCCGGACGACAGGCAGCCTGATCTGGCAAGGTGCGCACGGCACATTTTATCGGGGAGATTCGGAAGAAATTGAGAGGGGCGGGCACGCGCCCAAAAAGAAAACCCCGCGATTGCGGGGCCTTGCAGACTGTTGTCCTGACATCCTTGATCTGCACACCGTCCAGGTGGCTGTCCTGCGTGTCCCTGTTGGTCTTGGCGCTTCCTGCGCTGAATCCATGGACACAGAGTACGCGCGTACCTGATCGCCTGACAGTGGCGATACTCGCGACATCGTGTAAGTCATTGCTTACATGTAGCCGACTACCTGTGTGCACTGCGCTGCAACCGGAAGAATGTGATCAGCTATGTTTTTTGTAGTGCTCGCCTTGCTAGACTCGGTCACTAACTACAAAAACAACAGACCCCGATCACGGCGGTCAAGAGGCCAGACTATGCGCCTAGTTACCCTGCTTCTCGGTTGCCTGGCAACCGGTATCGGCACAACCGCCATGGCTGGCGGCCAGACCCAACTGGGCGACGTCAAACAGGCCATCGACCAGGTTTTCTGGCAAGACTTGTATGGCAATGGCGGCACCACGCTTTACTGTGGTCAGCCCTTTACCCGCGTCAGCGGTAACCTGACCGCCAGCCCGATCTACAGCAGCAAACAGCTCAAGAGCGCCATGCGCTGCGTCACCGATCGCCAGTGCACCATCATGAACCCGCGCTACCCCTACATTGTCGCCGACCTGCACAACTACTATCCGGCGCTGGCGCGCGTGGAGCTGATCCGGCGCAATGCCCAGTTCGCCGACCTGGCCGACGATATACCGAGCAAGTTCGCCGATATCGGCTGCGACATGAAGACCAGCTACCAGTTGGTGGAGCCCCGTGACGAAGCCAAGGGCAATATCGCCCGGGCGATCTTCTACATGCATGTCGAGTACGATCTGCCCATCGTCGGCCTGGTGCCGATGTACAAAAACTGGCACCGCATGGACCCGCCCGATGCCGAGGAAAAGGCGCGCAACGACAAGATCGAAGCGCTGCAAGGCACGCGTAATCGCTTCATCGACGATCCGTCACTGGCGGATCAGCTGATCAGCGACTGACCCCGAACGCAGTGGGAGGGGCTTTAGCCGCGACGGCAGCGCTGCGAATCGCCGGCAGCCGGCGCCTACGGTTTGCGGACAGCCTATGCTCTGCGCTTGTGCAGCGAGCGCAGCTTATAGCGCTCGCCAGGATGGATCAGCCGCGCGTAGCTGATCAGATGATCGTCCGACCAGGTACGGCGGATCATGCTCAGGCAGGGCATGGCCGGGTCGATCTGTAGCAGCGCGGCCGTGCGTGCATCCACCAGCACCGCCTCGACCACGTGCTCGACATCCGAAATCGGGCAACTGGCGACCAGCACC
Source organism: uncultured Pseudomonas sp. (assembly GCA_964543555.1). Taxonomy (GTDB): domain Bacteria; phylum Pseudomonadota; class Gammaproteobacteria; order Pseudomonadales; family Pseudomonadaceae; genus Aquipseudomonas. The sequence goes on along the minus strand of CAZIZA010000189.1, from coordinate 2,518 downwards.
TCGTTGGGCGTGACCTGGGTAAAGTCGCTTTGCAGGTAATGCGGCACCCAGCGCGGGTTGACGAAGCGGTCTTCTAGCTGGATCGGCAGGCCGTCCTGCAGGTGCACGAGGATGCTGTGAAATACCTCGGCGCCCAGACGCAGCCCCAAGCGCAGGGCCACCTCGTCATCGGCGGCAATGGCCTCGCAGCGCACCACTTCGTTGCTGTATTCGTGACCGCGACCGCGCACTTCGCTGGCGATGTTCATCACTTCATGCAGCGGCGATTCGGCCTTGCGGTCGGTGACGAAGGTACCGAGGCCAGCCTGGCGCATCAGATAGCCCTGTTGCACCAGATTCTGGATCGCCTTGTTGGCGGTCATGCGGCTGACGCCGAAGTCGCGCGCCAGTTGTTCTTCCGGCGGGATCTGGTGATTGACCGGAAACGCGCCGCCCTGGATGCGCTCCAGCAGGAAGGCCTCGATGGCTTTGTAGCGCGGGGTGGTGGTCACGAAAGCTCCTTGGCAAAACCGGGTGCGCGGATGATAACGGAGCTAAGCGCTCCGCTCCCAGCGCCGTAGCCTAGATGCAATCCGGGAACCTCAAAACCCAGGCTCCGGATTGCATCCGGCTACGCAGTTCAGCTTACGGAAGGCAACATGCCGGCCGGCAGCAACGGCGTCAGCACGCGCTCGGCCAGCAGTGCATCGGCGGCGGCGATGTCCGGGGCGAAGAAGCGGTCCTCGACGTAGTACGGCACCTTGGCGCGCAGCGCCTGGCGCGCCTGCTCCAGCGCCGACGTGCTCTTCAGCCCTTCGCGGAAGTCCAGGCCCTGGCAGGCGCCCAGCCACTCCACGGCCAGCACGCCGCGGGTGTTGGCAGCCATGTCCCACAGACGCTTGCCGGCAGCCGGGGCCATGGACACGTGGTCTTCCTGGTTGGCAGAAGTCGGCAGGCTGTCGACGCTGTGCGGGTGGGCCAGTGCCTTGTTCTCGCTGGCCAATGCCGCCGCGGTGACCTGGGCGATCATGAAACCCGAGTTCACCCCGCCATTGGCCACTAGGAACGGCGGCAGTTGCGACATGTGCTTGTCCATCATCAGCGAGATACGGCGCTCGGACAGCGCGCCAATCTCGGCGATGGCCAGGGCGATATTGTCGGCAGCCATGGCCACGGGTTCTGCGTGGAAGTTGCCACCGGAAATCACCTCACCCTCGGCGGCGAACACCAGCGGGTTGTCGGAGACCGCGTTGGCCTCGACGCCGAGCACTTCGGCGGCCTGGCGCAGTTGAGTCAGGCAGGCGCCCATGACCTGCGGTTGGCAGCGCAGGGAATACGGATCCTGCACCTTGTCGCAGGCGGCGTGGGAACGGCCGATCTCGCTGCTGTCGCCGAGCAGGTGACGGAAAGCGGCCGCTGCGTCGATCTGCCCGCGCTGGCCACGCGCGGCATGGATGCGCGCATCGAAGGGCGAGCGCGAACCCAGCAGTGCCTCGACACTGAGCGCGCCGCAGACGCTGGCGGCGGCGTACAGGTCTTCACCTTCGAACAGGCCACGCAGCGCGTAAGCGGTGGACACCTGAGTGCCGTTGAGCAGGGCCAGGCCCTCCTTGGCGGCCAGGGTCATCGGCTGCAGGCCGGCGATGGCCAGCGCCTCGCTGGCCGGCAGCCATTGGCCCTTGTGGCGCGCCTGGCTTTCGCCGAGCAATACCAGGGACATATGGGCCAACGGCGCCAGGTCACCGGAGGCGCCGACCGAGCCTTTCAGCGGAATGTGTGGATAAACCTCGGCGTTGACCAGGGCGATCAGCGCCTCGATCACCTGGCGGCGAATACCGGAGAAACCACGTGCCAGGCTGTTGATCTTCAGCAGCATGATCAGGCGCACCATGGCGTCATCCAGCGGCTCGCCGATGCCAGCGGCATGGGACAGCACCAGCGAACGCTGCAGCTTTTCCAGGTCGGCGTTGGCGATGCGGGTCGAGGCCAGCAGGCCGAAGCCGGTGTTGATGCCGTAGGCGGTACGGCCCTCGGCGATGATCTGGTTGACGCAGGCGACACTGGCGTCGATGGCCTCGTGGGCGCTGGCGTCCAGGGTCAGGTGCACGGGCGCCTGGTAGGCGGCGCGCAGGTCGGCCAGGGTCAATTGGCCGGGTTTCAGGTTCAGGGTGTTCATCAAGTGTTCTTCCAAAGAGCGTGTTCAAAGTCTCGCGAGCTAGAGCCAAACGGTGGCGCAAATGGCTGAGGACGCGGAGTTTACGAGCTGTAAATGAGCAGTCCGAAGTCGTTTGCAACGCCGTTTGGCCGACGCGCAGCAGACTTTGGACATGCTCTCAGCCGATCATCGGCAGATTCAAACCCTGCTCCTTGGCACAATCGATGGCGATCTGGTAACCGGCGTCAGCGTGACGCATCACCCCGGTACCCGGGTCGTTGGTCAGCACGCGGGCGATACGCGCGGCGGCGTCATCAGTGCCATCGCAGACGATGACCATACCCGAATGCTGGGAGAAGCCCATGCCCACACCGCCACCATGGT
>CAZIZA010000188.1:0-7552 GCA_964543555.1 uncultured Pseudomonas sp. | reverse complement strand
TTGACCTTGATGTAGGCCAGGCCCTTGGCACCGTAGATGCCGACGAATTTGGTGTAGTCGTCGATCTGCTTGCGCGGCATGCTCGCCCCGCCCGGCACACGCAGCGCGGTGACGCGGCATTTCGGATCGTTGGCCGGGCCGGCGAAGACCTTGAACTCGACGTCCTTGAGCTGATCTTCCACATCCACCAGCTCCAGCGGGATACGCAGATCAGGCTTGTCCGAACCGAAGCGACGCATGGCTTCGCCCAGGGTCATGTGCGGCAGTTCGCCGAACTCGACATCCAGCACTTCCTTGAACAGGTTGCGCACCATGGTCTCGGTGATGTCCATGATGTCTTTTTCATCGAGGAAGCTGGTCTCGATGTCGATCTGGGTGAATTCCGGCTGGCGGTCGGCACGCAGGTCTTCGTCGCGGAAGCACTTGGCGATCTGGTAGTAGCGATCGAAGCCGGCGACCATCAACAGCTGCTTGAACAGCTGCGGCGACTGCGGCAGAGCGAAGAAACTGCCGGCGTGGGTGCGGCTCGGTACCAGGTAGTCGCGCGCACCTTCAGGGGTAGCGCGGGTCAGGATCGGCGTTTCCACATCTAGGAAGCCATTGTCATCCAGATAACGACGGATGCTCGAAGTGATGCGCGAACGCAACTTCAGCTTCTCGGCCATTTCCGGGCGACGCAGATCAATGAAGCGATAGCGCAGGCGGGTTTCTTCGCCGACGTCGCTGTATTCGTTGAGCGGGAATGGCGGCGTTTCCGCTTCGTTGAGCACGTCCAGCTCATAACCCAGCACTTCGATGGCGCCGGACGCCATGTTCGGGTTGACCGCGCCAGCCGGACGCAGACGTACCTTACCAGTGATCTTGACCACATACTCACTGCGCACACGGTCAGCCTTGGCGAAAGTCTCGGCACGATCCGGGTCGAATACCACCTGAGCCAAGCCCTCACGATCACGGATATCGAGGAAGATCACCCCGCCATGGTCACGGCGACGGTGCACCCAGCCGCAAAGGGTAATTTCCTGGCCATCCAGGCTCTCGTTCAACTGGCCGCAATAGTGGCTGCGCATCATGATCGTGTTTCGCTTCTCTAAGGTCTGGGATAGGTCAGGCAGCCCCCAACGCCCTGGGCAGGAGCTACACCGCAGCAAACGTCCAACAGTACGCCGCGCTTCGATAAAGCGCGAGATTATATAGCGTAAATCGTCACGACGCAGCCGCCCGGCAGATGGCTTCCATAATCGAAGATGCCTCCCACCTGGAGAATCATGATGCGCAGCGACCTCCTTCAAGGCTTTCACCTCGACACCGCCGAACAGCCCCCATGATCGAGCCTAAGCAAGCCGCCAAGAGCCCAGAGAGACGGCGCGAACTGTTGCGCCCCGCTCAAACAAGCTCGCCTACGAAAGCCCCCACGAAGCGAATATCACTGATACCGCATACCCTCGATGCCCCACGAACGCGCCCGCTAGACTATAAATGCACGTAATCTCCCGCGCGCCTGCCCGCAAATCATTAATTGTCCGGGTCATCAATTTCACTGCCTTCCAGGTCAAGGCATTGAATCGAATCATGCAGCAGGAACCGACTCGCGATTAGGAAATAAATCCAGAAGCACTTCGTCGAAAAGCCGGTTTCTGAAGAAAAATGAACCACTGGTTATCGATAGCGTCCGAGTATAAGGCTCATTGATATAAGCCAGGCTCGCGATGGCGACCCGCGTGTTAGCCTTTACGCCTAGCCTGAGCCATGCCTGGCCCAACTGAAAGGAGAAATCATGGAAATCAATATCGGAATCACCGAACAGGATCGCGCCTCTATTGCCGAGGGCCTCTCCCGCCTGCTGGCCGACACCTACACCCTTTATCTGAAGACCCATAACTTCCACTGGAACGTCACCGGCCCGATGTTCAACACCCTGCACCTCATGTTTGAAGGTCAGTACACCGAGTTGGCCCTGGCTGTCGATGCCATCGCCGAACGCATTCGCGCCCTGGGTTTCCCGGCGCCGGGCACCTACGCCGCTTACGCCCGCCTGTCCTCGATCAAGGAAGAAGAAGGCGTGCCGACGGCAGAAGACATGATCAAACAACTGGTGCAGGGCCAGGAGGCAGTGGTTCGTACGGCTCGTGAGATCTTCCCGCTCCTCGACAAAGTCAGCGACGAACCAACAGCCGACCTGTTGACCCAGCGCATGCAGGTTCATGAAAAAACCGCCTGGATGCTGCGCAGCCTGCTCGCTGCATGAAATAAGGCCCGGCTCTCCGGGAAGGCTGTTCACTCAAGGTTGCACACGCTTGGCTCTCCTCTCCCATTTATGGGAGAGGAGATGGGGACAAGGCTGAAAACACCGAAAACCTGCCAGACCACCCTCACCGAACGCGGCCCACCCTACCCCTCCCACCAAAGGGGCGAGGGTACTAATTGAGCCCGACCGTTTCTTATGTGAACAGCATTACGGCTCTCCACGCCTTTTCATTAGGCATTCAGCCATGCTCTGCTCTATGCTCTGGCCACTAGCCAGTGAGTTCGCATCGCAATGAGTCAACCTAACAAACCGCCCCGCATAACCGACCTTTACCCGGAAGAAACGCGCGAGGCGGCGGAACTGCTGAAACAAGCGGTGCCACTGATGATGCGCCACGCCATACCGCCCAACCCGGTTCACTACGCCCTCTGGTACACCTACAGCAAGGGCAGTGAACCTGAGCTCAATCGCCGCCTGGACAAAGTAGTTGAAGACTTTGATGTCTTCCCTCCGGAAACCGCCAGCCGCCTGTTTCGCGACTACATTATTCGTGGAGAGCTGGAAGAGGCACGCGCCGGCCAGCAACAAGTGATCGAACTGGTCGACGATATCGAAGGAGAGGTCTCCAGCAGCGTAATCGGTAGCCAGCACTATCAGCAGAGCCTTAACCAGGGCCTCAACGCACTGCAGGAACCGATCATCGATGACCTGCCAAACGTACTCAGCGAGCTGCAGGAAAGCACACAGCTAATGCAGGATCAGCAGGAAAAATTCCTCTATCGCCTGCGTGCAGCTCAGCAGGAAATAACCCACCTGCGCAGCCAATTGGAGCGCGCCCACCTGGCTGCAACGCTCGACAGCCTGACACGCGTATTCAATCGCCACGCCTTTACCCGCCTGTTGCAACGCGCCCTGAGCGAATCCACAGAAGGGCTGGCGCTGCTGATACTGGATATCGATCACTTCAAACAGTTCAATGACCAATATGGCCACCCTCTCGGCGACCGCGTCCTGCAACATGTTGGTCAACTGCTGCGTGACCTGCTACCGCCAGAGGCCTTCGCCGCGCGCTACGGTGGCGAGGAGTTCTGCGTGGTATTGCGCAACTGCAGCACCCTCGGCGAGGCGCTCGAACTTGCCGAACAGCTGCGCAGCAAGATTCAGTCGCTGCGGGTCAGGGTCAGACGAACCGACCAGGTTCTGGACAGCATCACAGCCTCCTTCGGCTGCGCCATGGCTGAAAGAGACGACACCTTCGAATCACTGCTGACCCGGGCCGATGATGCGCTCTACCAAGCCAAACGTGCAGGCCGCAATCAGGTGCGCCCTGTCACCGATGAAGCGATGCTAAGCGCTTGATTTGAGTAGCCCTCTTCTTTGCTGTTAAATAGACCCGCCCGCCAATCACCAACCCGTGGCGCGGCCAACCTTGCATACCCGCGTGCACCTGTCGTTCATCTGGCAGCCTATTCGTACGCGCTCTCCGCAACACCTTGAGTCATTATCAATCAGTGAGTTCATCGAAGATGTTGAAGATTGCCCATCTCGTTACAGGGTTTGCCGCCCTGCTGCTTTGCGCCGTACCCGGTTTTTCCACGTCGCTACTGGCCACCCCGGATGCCATCTACCTGAGCATGGCCGGCCTACTCAATCTGCTGGCCGCCTCGCAGCAGCACAGCGCTCCAGCAGCACGCCAGCAACTGCTCGGTCTGTCCTCTGCACTGCTGATTCTGGCCGCGGTCATACAGAGCCTGATTCTGCTCGCCCCACTGCCCAACATTGGTGGCCAACCGGCCATCTGGCTACCGCTGCTGACCCTGGCGGCCGCCGTAGCTCTGAGCCTTGCAGCCCATCTCAAGACAGCGCCTCGCAGCACAGCACAACGCCCCTCCGCACAGCCTGCAAGCGTCAACACCAGCGCTGTTCAGGATGATCGCGAGACTGGCACCGTCAAGTGGTTCAATACCTCCAAGGGCTTCGGCTTCATTTCCCGCGACTCGGGCGAGGATATCTTCGTACACTTCCGCGCCATTCGTGGCGAAGGCCATCGCGTACTGGTCGAAGGCCAACGCGTGGAATTCTCGGTCATGCAGCGTGACAAAGGCCTGCAGGCAGAAGATGTGATCGCAGCTGCGCCCGCCAGGCGCTGAGCGAGTCGCAAAGAAAAGCCCGGGAAACCGGGCTTTTTCATATCAGTAATGAGGCGGTGGCGCTTCATCCTCACGAATGCCCGCCTGCCCGCCCAACTCCTCCTGACGGCGCGCCAGAACCGTCAGTTGCAGTTGCATCCGCTCGATCCGCCTGTTCTGCTCGACCAGCTCATCGCTCAGTGCCTGAATGGTGTCATCCTGAAAAGCCAGACGGCTCTCCAGTTCCATGATGCGCGATTCGAGGCTCATGCAATCTCTCCGGCAAACTGAAACCCCTGGGTCAGCACCAGTCGCAACTTGGCGATGATCTGCTCGATCTGATGCGCCTCATAAGGCTGCGCCGGGTGCCGGCCCCAGACGGGCGCCGGCCAGGCAATATCATCACGTCGACGCACGATCACGTGCATGTGCAGCTGACTGACCACATTGCCCAGCGTGGCGACATTCATCTTGTCGGCAGCAAAGGTGTCCTTGAGCGTCTCAGCCAGCAGCGTGGTTTCCTGCCACAACTGACGTTGATCGACAGCGTCGAGCTGGAACAGCTCACTGACCTCCTCACGACGCGGCACCAGGATGAACCAGGGGTAGCTGGCATCGTTCATCAGCAGCAAACGACTCAATGCAAAGTCTCCGATCAGCAGGCAATCCTGCTGAAGGCGTGAATCCAGAGCGAACATGGCGGCTCTTCTCCTTTGAACATATCACTCAAGCGTAGCGCCTGGGCCACGCGATGGCGCGCAGCATACGCGCGCGCTCAAGACAATTCATCCGCAGACGATGCACCAGACCAAGGCAGCCGACATGGAGACGCACTACAGCCGTGCACCATTATGTTTCTTCTCGTAATACACGCCCTCTGACGTTACCCGAGCGATGCCGCGTATCGCACCCACGCACACGCCTGAAGCCAAACTCTCGGCGCCCGACGAACCCCGCGCAAGCCCACGCCCCTCTTGGCCCGGGCTACGTACCGAGACGTTTCGCCGGGTAAAAATACAAGGCTTTGCACAGCACATGCGGTTTTGAGCACGACTCTTGCTAATGTCCAGCACAATGCCCGGCAAGCCGTGCAGTCGTTGAATAACAGCGGTACCCGGCACAACAGAACCGCGGAAACGTCGGCCAGCCGTAGCACGAGAAGCAGAGCTACACATTTGCGACATTCACTCAACTCCATGCGACACGGAGCCGCAGAAGTCGCACTGAATAGACTGCAACTATCGCCAACCTTGGCTGCGTGCTATAAGTTAGCGCCGACACAAAAAGAAAGAGCCGCCCATACAACAAAACAGTGGGCAGCGCAACTCTTCCAAACCAAAGGAGCAATCACGATGCAAGTGATGAAGTGGAGCGTAATCGCCCTGGCAGTAGCCGCGGGCACCAGCCAAATGGCCGTGGCGTCCAGCCAGTCCGAGTCGAATGGCTTTATCGAAGACAGCAGCTTCAACATCTTCAACCGCGTTCTGTACATGAACCGCGATATCCGTAACGGTCCGAACACTGCCGGTACTGGCGACAAAGGCTACCGTGAAGAAACCGGCCTGGGCATCCGCCTGCTGTACGAATCTGGCTTTACCCAAGGCACCGTAGGTGTTGGCTTCGACGCTCACTCCCTGAGCAGCATCAAGATCGACAGCGGCCGTGGCCGTTACGGCACTGGACAGTTCGCTCAGACCGACGACGGTCGTGGCGACGACACTCAGACCGAAGTAGGCGGTGCTGTCAAATTCCGCATCTCCGACACCGTTCTGAAATACGGCAGCCAGTTCGTGGCAAGCCCGGTATTCTCTACTGACGACAGCCGCATCCTGCCGGAAGTTGCAACCGGTACTTACCTGGTCAGCAACGAAATCGAAGGCCTCGAACTGAGCGCAGGCCGTTTCACTGCCATTAGCAGCCAGACTGCTACCGGCCGTGACACGCTCTCTGAGGGTGGCAACACCATCAAGTCGGCTAACATTTTCGGTGCTAACTACAGCTTCACCGACAACCTGAGTGCTGGCCTGCACCACTCTGATGTTGAGGACTTCTTCAAGAAGACCTACGTAAACGTGAACTACAACCTGCCGCTGGCCGAAGATCAGGCGCTGAACTTCGACCTGAACGGTTACAAGACCAAAGGTGACGGCCAGGAACTGGCTGGTGACGTCGACAACAAGATCTGGAGCCTTGCAGCAGCCTACAGCCTTGGCGCACACACGTTCACCGTCGCGCACCAGCGTGCCAGCGGTGATAACGGCTACTACTACGGCGTAGACGGCGGCGGCACCATCTGGCTTGCCAACTCGGTTCAGTACTCCGACTTCAACCAGGAAGACGAGAAGTCCTGGCAAGCTCGCTACGACATCAACATGGCTTCCTACGGTGTTCCGGGCCTGAGCTTCATGACCCGCTACATCCGTGGTACTGCAGCTGACAGCTACACCGAGCGCGAGCTGGATATCGAAGCCAAGTACGTAATCCAGGAAGGTGCGGCCAAGGATCTGTCCTTCCGTATTCGTAACGCCTTCTACCGCGACAACGCTCAGGGCGACGTGAACGACTTCCGCCTGATCGTCGAATACCCGCTGAGCGTTCTGTAACTTCAGTGCTACTCGATAGCGGTATAAAAGAAACCCGGCCTTTGCCGGGTTTCTTTATTTGAATCTCGGTACTTTAAAGGGGCAACGCATAAGTCCCCGTCACATGTGCCACCAATTCATTCTCATTACCAAGCGAATATAACGAGACTTCGCAAACTGCCTGGCGCCGGCTCAAGCGCAGTATTCGCGCCTCTGCCAACAAATCCACCGGCTGAGGTTTGACCAGAAAGTTGATGTTGAGATTGGACGTCACCGCCATCTCCACGCGGCCGAGGCGCCCCAGCACCACCGCATACATCGCCGCATCCCCCAGCGCCATTATGGTCGGCCCGGAAAGTGTGCCACCCGGACGCACCAATTTGGCGTGAAAAGGCACACGGGCCAACACGCCTTTTTCATCGAGGCGATCGATTCGTAGATCGATATCCTCAGCCATCGGCAGCCCCGCTCGAATCAGGTTCTGAACCTCAAGTGCAGTCAATCCCACCCTTTAACCCTCCCGGCACGCGCAGTAGCACTTTCGCGCCTGCACCCGTCCTGTACGCCACTGTATAGGCACCGTACAATGCCGG
>CAZIZA010000187.1:0-7559 GCA_964543555.1 uncultured Pseudomonas sp. | reverse complement strand
AGCGTTTACATATTGTGACCAGAGGTGAGCGCTGGACGCTCTCGCCAGCGCTTGATGAGTAAGGAGAAAACATGCGAACAGGGATGTTGGCGCTGGCCTTGGGGCTGCTTGGCTTGCGCTTTCTACCGAGTCTGCCGCCAGGCTGGCTGCTGCTGCTTGCAGCCTGTTTCGGGCTGGTTTTGCTGCTCTCGCGTCTCTATCCGCTGGGATTCTTTTTGCTGGGGCTGGCCTGGGCCTGCAATTCTGCACAGTGGGCGCTGGATGACCGCCTCGATCCGCAGCTCGATGGTCGTACCCTTTGGCTGGAGGGGCGGGTTGCCGGTTTGCCCGAGGTCTCCGATGGTGTCGTGCGCTTTCTGTTGGAGGAGGCCCAGTCGCGACGTGCCGAGTTGCCGAAAAGAATACGCGTGGCCTGGTATGGTGGGCCACAGCTGCAGGCAGGCGAGCAATGGCGTCTGGCGGTCAATCTCAAGCGCCCACACGGATTGGTCAATCCGCAGCGTTTTGACTACGAAGCCTGGCTGCTGGCTCAACGCATTGGTGCAACGGGCACAATCAAGGCTGGCGAGCGTTTATCCACGGCGAGGGGCTTGGGGAGTATACGCGATCGCCTTCGTCAGCATCTTCTGGCTGTATCAGCCTCTGGCCGAGAGGGTGCCATCGCCGCTCTGGTTCTGGGCGATGGCTCGGGGTTGAGCAGCAGCGACTGGCGCTTGCTGCAGCACACCGGCACGGTGCATCTGATGGTGATCTCCGGTCAGCATATCGCCTTGCTTGCCGGCTTTCTCTATGGCCTGGTAGCGCTGCTGGCAAGGCTCGGCGCATGGCCGACGCGCTGGCCCTGGTTACCCTGCGCCTGCGCCCTTGCCCTGAGTGGGGCTTTGCTCTACGGGTTTTTGGCCGGTTTCGAAGTGCCGGTACGCCGAGCGTGCGTGATGGTCGCGCTGGTACTGCTCTGGCGTTTGCGTTTTCGTCATCTCGGCGCCTGGTGGCCGTTGCTGTTGGCTTTGATCGTGGTATTGCTGTTGGAACCGCTGGCGTCCTTGCAGCCTGGGTTGTGGTTGTCGTTTTCGGCGGTGGCGATCCTCGCCCTGGTTTTCGCTGGTCGACTCGGTATCTGGGGCTGGTGGCAGGGGCTGACGCGTGCGCAGTGGACCATGGCCGTCGGCCTGCTGCCGATGATGCTGATACTCGGCCTGCCGGTAAGCAGCAGTGGGCCGCTGGCCAATCTCGTTGCCGTGCCCTGGGTCGGCATGGTGGTCGTGCCTCTGGCCTTGCTGGGTACTCTGTTGCTGCCCGTTCCCCTGCTGGGCGAGGGACTGCTGTGGCTGGCTGGTGGTGCATTGCATCTGTTGTTTGAAGTGCTCGGTTTAATCGCTGACTGGTTGCCTGCTTGGCTGCCCAGTAACCTGCCGCTATGGGCCTGGCTATTGGCTGTCATGGGCGCGCTGCTGCTTTTGCTGCCGGCTGGTGTGCCATTGCGTTTACCAGGGGGCGCACTGCTATTGCCTGCATTGTTTCTGCCGGCACCGCTGCTAGATGACGAGCGTGCGGATATCTGGGTGCTGGATGTGGGGCAGGGGTTGGCCGTACTGGTACGTACCCGGGAACATGCGCTGCTTTATGACGCAGGGCCGCGCTTCGATGATTTCGATACGGGTGAGCGTATCGTCTTGCCCTCGTTACGTGCGTTGAACGTCCGGCATCTCGATCTGATATTGCTCAGTCACGCCGATAACGATCATGCCGGCGGTGCAGCAGCGATCAAGGCCGGGATGCCGGTTTCCCATGTCATCAGCGGTGAGCCACAACGGCTGGCAGAGACGCTTGAGGCCGAAGCTTGCCAGTCTGGGCAGCATTGGCAATGGAACGGGGTGACCTTCAGGTTATGGCAATGGCAGCAGGCCAGCTCCGGCAACCAACTGTCCTGTGTACTGCAAATAGAAGCGGGTGGTGAGCGTTTGTTGTTGACCGGCGATATTGATGTACAGGCCGAGCAGGCGTTGATGCAGTCCGGCTTTACCCTGGCATCGCAGTGGCTGCTGGCACCGCATCACGGCAGTCGGACATCATCCAGCCAGGCCTTCATCGATGCCGTCGCAGCGCGCCATGTGTTGATCACCCGCAGTCGCCACAATGCCTTTGGGCATCCTCACCCACAGGTGTTGGCGCGCTACCAGGCGGCAGATGTCGAGGTGCATGACACAGCATTGCGCGGCGCCCTGCACATTCGCCTGGGGGAGCATGTCGCACCGCGTGGGTTGCGAAGCGAGCCACGTTTCTGGCGGGAAAAATGAGAACGGCGGCGCCCTATGCTAGAGTGGCGGCACTTTTTTGAGGGGGAATTTTTACCGTGTGGGAACTGGTCAAAGCTGGCGGCTGGATGATGCTGCCGATCATTCTCTGTTCCATCGCTGCTGCCGGTATCGTTGCCGAGCGTCTGTGGACCCTGCGAGCCGCCCGCGTCACCCCGGCCAATCTGCTGGCTCAAGTATGGCGCTGGATCAAGGACAAGAAACTCAATAACCAGAAGCTCAAGGAGCTGCGTGAGGACTCGCCGCTGGGGCAGATTCTCGCCGCCGGCCTGGCCAACTCCAAGCATGGTCGCGAGATCATGAAAGAGTGCATCGAGGAGGCCGCTGCGCGTGTCATCCATGATCTGGAACGCTACCTCAATGCGCTCGGCACCATCGCTGGCATCGCCCCATTGCTCGGCCTGCTTGGCACCGTACTGGGCATGATCGAGATCTTCAGTTCTTTCATGGGGGCGGGCATGGCCAATGCGCCGATGCTCGCCGGCGGTATTTCCAAGGCACTGATCACCACGGCAGCCGGCCTGATGGTGGCGATCCCCGCGCTGTTCTTCCACCGCTACCTGCAGCGTCGTGTCGATGAGCTGGTGGTCGGCATGGAGCAGGAAGCGATCAAACTGGTGGAAATGGTGCAAGGTGATCGCGACGTCGACCTGGGTGAGGGCAAGGCGTGAAATTCCGGCGCAAACCGCGGGAGAATGTCGAGATCAACCTGGCCTCGTTGATCGACGTGGTATTCATCCTGCTGCTGTTCTTTGTAGTCACCACCACCTTCACCCGTGAGACGCAGCTCAAGGTCGACCTACCCGAGGCGGCCAGCGGCACGCCGCCGGAGCAGACCGAGCTGAAGCAGGTCGAGGTGCTGATTGGTGCCGATGGTGCCTACTCGGTCAATGGCAAGGCGCTGTTGGAAAGCAACCTGAGCAATCTCATGGCGGCGCTGCAGAAGGAGTCAGAGGGTGACAACAGCCTGCCGCTGATCATCAGTGCTGACGGCAAGACGCCTCACCAGGCGGTAATCACCGCCATGGATGCAGCCGGCAAGCTGGGCTTCTCGCACCTGCGCATTACCACGGTGGAAGCACAGGAAGCTCCCTGAGTGAGTGCTGCCGACCGTCTGCTCGAGGCCTGGTATCGCGGCCATCCGGCGCTGGCGCTGCTGCGCCCGCTGGAGTGGCTGTATCGCCGAGTGGTGCAGGGCAAGCGCGCGCGCTTTTTAGCCGGCGAGGGTGCTATCTACCGCGCACCGGTGCCGGTGCTGGTGGTGGGCAACATCACCGTCGGCGGTACCGGCAAGACGCCGCTGATCCTCTTTCTGATCGAACATTGTCGTGCCCGCGGCCTCAGGGTCGGCGTGGTTAGTCGCGGCTATGGTGCCACGCCGCCCAGCCTGCCGTGGCGCGTGCGTGCCGAGCAGCCTGCGAGCCAGGCCGGCGACGAGCCGCTGCTGATCGTGCAGCGTACGGGCGTGCCCTTGATGATCGACCCGGATCGCAGTCGCGCCGTGCGTGCACTGTTGGCCGAAGAGCCCCTGGATCTGATTCTCTGCGACGATGGCTTGCAGCACTACCGCCTGGCGCGTGACCTGGAGCTGGTACTGATCGATGCCGCCCGTGGCCTGGGTAATCGTCGCTGTCTGCCGGCCGGTCCACTGCGTGAGCCGGTCGAGCGTCTCAATGAGGTGGATGCCGTGCTGTTCAACGGCGCCGCGGCGGATCGCGCCGATGGCTTCGCCTTTCGCCTGCAGCCAACCGCACTGGTCAATCTGGTCAGCGGCGAGCGGGTTGGCCTTGCGCACTTTGCGCCCGGCCAGGCTGTGCATGCGGTCGCCGGCATCGGTAATCCACAGCGTTTCTTCAATACCCTCGAAGCGCTAAACTGGCGCCCGGTTCCGCATCCCTTCGCCGACCATGCCCAGTACGATGCCGCGCAGCTCAGCTTTGAGCCGTCGCTGCCGCTGCTGATGACCGAGAAGGATGCGGTGAAATGCAGGGCCTTCGCTGCCGCCGACTGGTGGTACCTGGCCGTCGATGCCGCGCCTACGCCGGCGTTCGTCGACTGGCTGGATAAAGCATTGGCCCGTCTCATACCGGGGTCTTGATGACCCCATCAAGGACTGCGCCATGGATCTCAAACTGCTCGATATTCTCGCCTGCCCGATCTGCAAGGGCCCGCTGCAGCTTTCCGAAGACAAGACCGAGCTGATCAGTAAGGGCGCTGGCGTGGCTTACCCGATTCGCGATGGCATTCCAGTGATGCTGGAGAGCGAAGCCCGCACCCTGACCACCGACGAGCGTCTGGACAAGTAAATGAGCGTAGCCTTTACCGTCGTCATTCCCGCCCGTTACGCCTCCACCCGCCTGCCTGGCAAGCCATTGCAGGACATTGCTGGCAAACCCATGGTGCAACACGTCTGGGAGCAGGCGAAGAAAAGTTCCGCCAGCCGCGTGGTGGTCGCTACCGACGATGCACGCATCGTCGAAGTCTGCCAGGCGTTCGGCGCCGAGGTGCTGCTGACCCGTGAGGATCACAACTCCGGCACTGATCGCCTGGCCGAAGTCGCCACCCAGCTTGGATTGCCGGCCGATGCCATCGTGGTCAATGTGCAGGGTGACGAGCCCCTGATTCCGCCGGTGATCATCGATCAGGTCGCAGCCAACCTGGCGGCCAATCAGCAGGCGGGTATCGCCACGCTGGCCGAGCCCATCGATGATGTCAGGGCGCTGTTCAACCCCAATGTGGTCAAGGTGGTCGCCGACAAGACCGGCCTGGCCCTGACCTTCAGCCGGGCGCCGCTGGCCTGGGCGCGCGATGCCTTTGCCAAGAGTCGCGAGGTGTTGCCGGCTGGCGTGCCGTACCGCCGCCATATCGGCATCTACGCCTATCGCGCGGGTTTCCTGCATGACTTCGTCGCCTGGGGGCCATGCTGGCTGGAGGATACCGAGTGCCTCGAGCAACTGCGCGCGTTGTACAACGGCGTGCGCATTCATGTCGCCGATGCACTTGAAGCTCCCGCTGCCGGTGTCGATACGCCTGAAGACCTGGAGCGGGTGCGTAGCCTGCTGGGGGCCTGATGAAGGTTCTGTTCGTCTGTCTGGGCAATATCTGTCGTTCGCCCACGGCCGAGGGCGTCTTGCGTCATAAGCTGCGTGCGGCTGGCCTGGAGGATCGCGTGCAGGTGGACTCCGCCGGTACTGGCGATTGGCACGTTGGCAAGGCACCGGACAATCGCACCCGTGAGGCTGCGCTGCGCCGTGGTTATGATTTGTCCGCGCAGCGCGCTCGCCAGGTTGAAGCCGCCGACTTTCAGCGCTTCGACCTGATTCTGGCGATGGATCAGAGCAATCTGCGCAATCTCAAGGCGATGCGCCCGGCGGATGCTCGCGCCGATCTCGACCTTTATCTGCGTCGCTTCGAGCTGGCACTGGATGAAGTGCCTGATCCGTACTACGGCGGTGAAGACGGTTTCGAGCAGGTGCTGGATCTGATCGAACAGGCCAGCGATGCACTGCTGGTGGAAATCAAGGGGCGCCTGTGAGTCTGAATCTGCAACGTGATGTGTCGCTCAAAGCCTTCAACAGCTTTGGCGTCGATGTGCATGCACGGCAATTTGCCGAGGCCCGCGACGATGCCGAGGTGTGCGAGGCGCTGAGCCTGGCTGCGCAGTGCGGACTGCCGCTGCTGGTGATCGGTGGCGGCAGCAACCTGTTGCTGACTCGCGATGTCGAGGCGCTGGTGTTGCGCATGGCCAGCCGTGGCATTCGCACTCTCGAGGATGACGGCGAGCAGGTGCTGGTAGAGGCCGAAGCTGGCGAGCCCTGGCATCCCTTCGTGCAGTGGAGCCTGGCACAAGGCCTCAATGGCCTGGAAAACCTCAGCCTGATTCCCGGCACCGTTGGCGCGGCGCCGATGCAGAACATCGGTGCCTATGGGGTTGAGATCAAGGATCTGTTCGCTGGCCTGACCGCACTGGATCGGCACACGGGTCAGCTGCGCGACTTTACCCTGGAAGAATGCGCCTTCGCCTATCGCGACAGCCTGTTCAAGCGTGAAGCCGGGCGCTGGTTGATCCTGCGCGTGCGCTTTCGCCTGAGCCGCCTGGCTTCGCTGCGTCTGGATTACGGTCCAGTACGTCAGCGTCTGGTGGAGATGGGCGTGGAAGCACCGACCGCCAGCGATGTCAGTCGGGCGATCTGCGCCATTCGCAGCGAAAAGCTGCCAGACCCCACCGAGCTGGGTAACGCTGGCAGCTTTTTCAAGAACCCGGTGGTGCCATTCGAGCTGGCCGAGCGCATTCGCGCCGAGCATGCCGATCTGGTCAGTTATCCGGCTGGAGCAGGGCTGGCCAAACTGGCAGCAGGCTGGTTGATCGAGCGGGCAGGGTGGAAAGGCTTTCGTGAGGGCGATGCTGGTGTGCATCGTTTGCAGGCGCTGGTGCTGGTCAACTACGGTAACGCCACGGGCGTGCAACTGCTGCAGTTGGCGCAGCGTATCCAGGCTGATGTATTCGATCGCTTCGGTGTTGAGTTGGAGATCGAGCCCAACGTGCTCTAATCTGTAGGCAGGGCGTGATCCGCTGCCTGCCGCTCCCGGATTGCATCCGGGCTACGCTTCTGCAGCGCCAGACACGGAAATGAAAAAGGGGATGCCTAGGCATCCCCTTTTTAGTGACCGCAGGAGGATCAAGCCTGAGGCTTGACCTCCTCCTTGTCGGCTTGCGTCTCTTCTTCCGGCTGCGCTTGCTCTACCGCTTCGCTCACGCTTTGCTCGCTGACGACAGAGGTGGCTTCGGCTTCAGCGACCGGCTCGACTACAGGAGCTGTTTCGACTACGGCGGCTTCGGCTTCTGCCGGGACGCTTACTTCAGCGACCGGAGCGGCGTCGACTGCTGGGGCAGCCTCTACAGCCGGGGCTGCAGCGGCGGCCTGGGCAGCTTCGCGGGCCAGACGCTCGGCTTCACGCTGACGACGACGCACTTCGCGCGGATCGTTCGGTGCGCGGCCGGTGGCGTTGGCCGGAACCGCGGCGGCAGCAGGTACTTGTTCGACCGCTGCCGGAGCAGGCTCCTGGGCGACTGCGGCAACCGGCTCAGCTTGAACGACCGGCTCGGCAGCAGGAGCTTCTTCAGCGACAGGGGCTTCCACTGCGGCCGGCTCTGCTTCAGCTGCTTTCTCCGCGACCGGAGTTTCGACCACTTCAGTCACGGTAGCTTCGGCTTGCGCCTCGACCGGTTGAGCAGCAGGGGCT
>CAZIZA010000186.1:0-7563 GCA_964543555.1 uncultured Pseudomonas sp. | reverse complement strand
GCAGCGTTTTCTATGAGTAAAGATGAGATCCTCCTTGTTGATCTGCGCCAGACAAGCATAAGTAGTTGATAATTAAATGTTATACCCTTCAGTTTCTTTGCTTGATCTCATTTAACCCCCAGAAAAACACCCAATCAAGATTTAGCACCCAACGATTAGCCAGCGGGTTAAGATGAAGCCAATTCAATCGGCTAAGGTGGTGGCGAAATGGAATCTATCGGCGTGTTACTGGTGGTTGTGCTGCTGTACTTCATCCCGCTGTTTGTTGCGGTAGTCAGGGGGCACCGAAACGCAACGGCAATAGCAGCCCTCAATCTCTTGTTGGGCTGGACGGTCTTAGGCTGGATCGGCTCTCTTGTCTGGTCACTGACGGCCAACACGGAACCCGCCACAAAATAGAAAGCCCCATCGCGGGGCTAATGTCTGCTTGCCAAGGGAAAGCGCTTAGAGGGTGATATAGCTCCACTGTTGCCATGTATCCTCTGGCGAGTAGGGCACCGCTGCTGGCTTGGTGTGCTTCTGTAGTGCGTAGAATGTCGTCTTTACCACTTCCAGCGGCCCTTTGAGGTTGTCAGGCAAGCACTGGATGGAGCCGTGACGGCTATTCCAGTTGCGAGGCCGTGGATCAATCTGCCACTGGATGAGCGAATCAAAAGCGCGGCGCATGTCGGCGAGTTGGTAACAGTCCAGCCGCTTGTGTTCTGCTAGTGCGGCCTCAAACTCTCTGCGGCTTGGTAGTGTGAAATCCATGCCCTTCCCCTTGGCTATCAATGCCCCCTCTCGGGGGCGGTTCATTAGCGGATGGCGTTCATTTTTGCGGTGGCTGCTGCCTGCACAAGGTGCGGGGCATGGGCACGACCAATGCTCTGCACGAGGCTCTCCTGAATCTGTTCAGCAAACGAAATAAGCCCTCGCCGCTCGCTCTCCAGCTTGGTTAACCGCTCACTCGTGTCATAGCCAACCAGCAAGGCCGTCAGCTTTCCCTGAACAGTGCCAACCCAATGCTCGTCGCCACCCTTAACAACCTCTAGCAGTGCTTGCAGCGCCCCTTGGTCGTCGCCACACTCGGCCAGTAGGTCGCTAACATGGGTCTTGTTGATGCGCTTGGCGAAATCAACCAGCTTTCCCATGTCGGGGCCACATGCCGGACGTTTCAGCTTGTCGCTTTGCACCTTGAGGATTTCGGCATCAAGGCGTTCGATCTCCTTGGTCAACTCGGGGAACTCGGTCGGGATGGTCGCCAATGCTTTCAGGAGACTCTTGTTGCCCTCGGCCTGCGCCTTGGTCGCAATGGTCACTACCTCGTCACGAATGGCTTCCATGACGGCCTTACTGGCTTCTGGCATGGTTGGGATGTGCAAGGGCTGGGGGGCGCACTGCTGCTGGTAGTATTTCAGGACGAATGATTCAATCTTCATATATAATGCCTCTGCATCGAGCGTAAATAATTGAGTAAGTGCGGGGCCTATTACGGCCCCTTTTATTTGCCGCTAAGAGTATTCCGGCCAATTAGCGGCATCGCCTTATTCCGGCATGGGCTCGAACCCAGCTCGGTATTGGTTGGCAATATCACCGCCAAAGCCACCGCCGAAACTGTTAGATACGCCGTGAGACTCTCCGGCCACTTTGGCTCGAAGTTCATTCAGCTCTTTAATGGCATTATCAATTTCTGACAAGATATCCTGTCGGCTCTTCTCATTTGCGATAATGGCGGTCGCACGATTCAGGCTATTAACAATGGATTTATTCATAATCTAGTTTCCGTCTGGTTTATTAGGGATTGTTTACTACTAACGGCCATTCGTTTCGGCCAAGGTGCTGCGCGATTAGTTAAAAAGAAATAAAGACGCCGCCGCTTATTCACTTCGCCTCCATTTCTCGAATTTTGGCTTTCATTGCATCCGCGATTTCGATGAAGTGGCCGCCCGCCTGTTGGTAGCTCTCTAGCAGGCCAACCAGCGGCCCTAGCAGCTTGGTAACGCCCTCTGGCGTGATTACGCCGTCACGCCCAGCGTTAATCATCTGGTCTGGCAACCCAAGATAATGGCCGCCCTCTCCCTTAATCAGGGTGAATCCGTTCAGCTTGATAAGCTCTTTTAAATTCTTAGTGAGGTGGATTACAAATCCTGCCAAGAATTCAGCGGTTCTATTATCTGTCTTGCTGCGCTCTGCCATGCTGCGCCAGTAATTAGCCTCGCTGCCATATGCCGCAATAAGGGCCTCGGTCACTAACCGTTTATTACTGCGGCGTCCAAGCGGGCGGCCATGCGGATTTCCAGATTTACCTTTCTTGAAGGTCATATTTATTAACCTCGTGTCATCATAGCGGCGATTGCGATTTCAAAGGCTCGGGCTGTTTCATTCGATAGCCAGCCGATTAGAAACATTGCCAACCAATCCAAGTTGATAATGAAGTCGCCGCCTTGATCGTCATTGTGATTCATAAGGGCGCTTGTTTATTTGCTTGATAACGCATTATAACCCCGCCGATTGCTGCGCCAAAGCAAAAATCATGCCAACTAGGCAAAATAATTCATGGGGGCGCAGGAACCTAATAAAACCTGAAGCTCAAATTCAGCTTACAAGTGTGCGCCATTTTTCGGATGTCGCTAGGCCATCAATCGGGCCGTGGTCGATATGCCGGAATGAGCGCTAGTGAATGGGACGTTCCGGTAATGGGCTATCCACATGGCTAGCCAGAGAAAGGGGATTGCAGGTGCGGGAGTGCAGGGGGGCGCAACTTCCACTAAACGGGCGTAAAAAACCCGCCTCAGTGGGCGGGCTCATCATCTATTTCTAGCTTTCGCTATTTCTCACACCCTTGCAGGGTTGTATCAATGATTTGGTCACCCTCTACTCTGAATCCAATCGAACCGACTAGAAAGGAATGATTCAGCTGAGTCACGACAACATCGGTCAAACCCACAGCGCATTTATCTTGCTCAATGGCTCGATCCATTGCTGTCTTAACATTAGGAATACCAAGAGGGAATAGAACAACAGGATAGGTATCCTCACCTGTTACACGCTTCCCCTTAACAAACTTGGCGCTGTTGATGTTGTAATTCTTGGTGCTGCCAACAGTCATATCTGCAACTCGCACAGTACAACCGGATAGCACGGCAATGGATAGGATGGACACCGCAACTAACTGTTTCATTTAAGACCCCATTTCAAAAGCGGGGAAAGTAACATAACCATCAGTAATGGGCCATTGGATTATCAAGCTCTTGCCAGAGTTCGGTATTGGACTGCTCATTATTGGGCAGTGATCCAAGCCGCTCGAACCTCATGACTCCTCTGAAAACATGCGGTTGAAGTTGACACGTTGGGGGCTATGCTGGGGGTTATCGCCATCGGTGCGCTATGTATTTGCCGGAAAGCCAGCAGCGTCAAGGGCTAGCCAGAAGAATGGCAAGTTCATTAACTATGAACTAATAGGGGGCAGATGGTGGGGTGGTGAAGTAATGGTGAGGTAGATTTAAACGTGCCCCACCACGCTACAACCCGCGCCATTACTGGGTCTGCGGTGTTTTTGGTGGGGTGGTGGGGTAGATTTACTATAAATTATATTTTTAACAGTAAAGGGGGTATATGCGCGCTATTGGTAATAGTTTCCAAAGTTTTGGCGAAAAGTACCCCACCAACCCCACCACACGAATAAGCTGCTGTTTTTAATGGCTTTTTTGCCAAAAAACTACCGCACCACTACCGCACCACTACCGCACCAACCAGTTAGGCCATGACAGCAAACTTTCCAGCCTTCCGGCACATCTCCTTTCTGGCTAGCGTGGTGAACGGGCACAAAAAAAGCCCCCGTGCTGGGGGGCTGTTGCTTATGCTGCTTCGTCTAATTCGAGGCCGGATTGCTTGGGCATCGGCAGTAAATACTCGATGCGGCGGCTTCTCCCTTCGCGTCTCTCGATTGCCCCTTCCTTGGCTAGCAGGGTCAAGGCTTTACCCCATCTGGTGCTCATTCCGGTGTTCTCACCCCGCAAGCTAACCAAGTCACTGGCTGTAATCCATCGTTTGCCGTAGTGCGGAACTGACAGGTGAGCCTCGATCAAGTACTGATATTGGGGGCTTTTATCAGAAAACGCATCATTCACGGCAGATGCTCTTTCTTGCTCTTGCTCGGTCAGTGCCCACCCAGCGCCACCGTTATACAGGGCCTTAACCTCCAGCCAGAACTGGCGCAGCAGCTCCGGCTTGTCGTGGCGCAATCTGCCACCGCTCCAGCTCCACCCCAGCAGCTCATTAACCGCATCAAGTTGTACGGGGGCGGTCATCTCGACCACGGCAAATCGAGTTGAGCCCGATTCGTCTCTCAGGAAATGGTCATCGTTCACAGTACCGATAAAGCAGGTCTGGCGGCGCTTGATGGTCTCGGCTCGGTCATACGGTAACCGGATCTTATCTTGGCTCATTGTCAGAAACGCCTTGAGGGCGTCATTACCCTTGCGGGTTGTCTGGCCAATCTCGCCAAGCTCACACACCCAGCTTTTGATGGTGGCGGACACAGAATCCTTGCTAGTCGGATCAAGTGATAGCCCTTCAAGGAATGCCCCATCGACCACGCTGGCCAATCTCGACACAAAGGCTGTTTTCTTGAATGACTGATCACCTTTAAGGACGGGCGTTAGCTTTGTACTGAATCTCTGCTCATACAGGGCCGCTATGCAGCTCACCAGCCACTTGGTCATCACTGTGCGGGTGAATGCTGTGTCTGCACTCGGAATGCAGTCAATTACCCGTTCCACGCGCTTAACGCCGTCCCATTTGCCGCCATCTAGCCACTGCTTTACTGGGTGGTATGCGTTCTTGGCTGCCACGTTCGCGGCATGGTCATCAATTGCTACCTTTGGCAAGCAGTTGAGAACTGCGGAAGTAACCAAATCAGAGCGGGTTACGCTCCAGTCCGAACCAATCAACGCGCCATTGCAGTCAACAACCTCCAGGGCGAGGTTCATCTGGTTAACTCGCAATCCCATACCGCAATGAGCTAGCAGGTCGGACAGGTTAGTATTTGTCGCCAGCGGCTTGGGCTTCTCACCGCCTGACCAGTCTGTAAAGTTGCAACCGCCCTTTGGTTTCGGCTGTTCGTGGTAGGCCGGAAGCTCTACGCCAATCTCTGCCATCAAATCCTTCAATTGGTTCATGCTGCCACCCCCTCAAAAGCCATGCGGGCGGCTTGTTCGGTTGCTACAAGCATTGCTCCGGCCAACGCTGCTGGATAGTCAGCAGGGCGGGTAAAACCCTGTGCCTTGCACTGCTCACCAACCCATTTGTTTGTGTAGCTTCCGAAAGGATTGAGCGGGTACTCACAGCGCCCCACGGTATGGGTGAAGAATGCCATTCCATCATTGGCAAATCGGGTAGAGCAACCTGCCGCTTTGATGATTTCGTGCATCTGCTCGGGGTTTACTGGGTGGAGTGAGCGGCGAACCTGAATCACTCGTTTGTAGTTGACGCCACCCTGATTCCTGTTAATATCAGTCATATAAGCATTACCTTTTAGTTTTGACAGGGCAACCGCCAAGAAGACCTGTCGAGATTGAAAAAAGCTGTATAACTCCCTGCATATGCGGGGATTTTTTTTGCTTGTTGTTTGGCTCTCTGTTGTTTTCCTGCTTGTTTAACCCCCTCATTGCTGCCCATTAATAAACCCTTCAACGTCTGACACTCGCCATCGGTTAAGGCTGCCCATTTTGATCGGTGCGGGGAACGTTCCGGCCTTTCGCCACGCCCAAAGAGTTGTGCGGCAGACTTGCAGGGTTTCTAAAACTTGCTTCTCAGTTATCAATTTGATCATTGTTGCCTCGTCATGCATTGCGTTGTTTGGATAAGGTGATCATATCGACCCGAACAAGCATAAACAAGCGGCTGAAATCGTTGTGGCAGGTGTCAACTAGATGAATTTAAAGGGTTTTTGTGTCAACTAGACAGGTTTGGGGGATGTAAACCCCCCCAGCGCCAGACAGCGCCAAATGTGGGATTTTGTGAAAATAAGGAGATTGGGGATCTCGGGGGAGGTATGAACAATATGGAATAAGAGTGTGTATTGATATGAATAAATGCCATAACAAAACCACAAAAAAACCCGCCTAAGCGGGTCTAGTTGTCGGGAGAATTGCCACATTGTCAGCCCGCAGGGCGTCAAGACGAGCCAGCCATAGGGTTAGCGCGGCCGCCTTTTCATCGAGATAGTGAGCACGATTGTAGATCCCAGCAACCCCGCCCAGAGTGTGCCCCAGCTCGCTCTCAATAACGTGCGGGGCAATCCCTAGATTTGCCCAGCTAGTCGCAACCGTCCGCCGTATATCGTGCGCGGTGAACGGCTCAGCAATGCCAATGCGTTTGTAAATACCTCGGCACCAAGTACTTACCGCCGTTGAGCTTTTGAGCTCACCCAGCACATAACCTGACGGCTTGTTATGGTCTATGACGGCCTTCAGCCAGTCTTTCAACTCTGCGGGAATTGGCCTGACAATCTCATTTCCTGTCTTGCTGTTCTGCTTCGGCACCTTCCATTCCAAGTGCTTAAAGTCAAAGTGATTGGGTTTTGCCTGTCTGATCTCTCCACTCCTGCAACCGAATATCAGATTTAGCGCCACGAATAGCGGGTAGTAATCAGTGGCGTGTATCTCCCTGAAATCGCCCAGCCAGCGCACTAGGGTTTGTAATTCGCTCCAGTCCCTGCCTTCATGGCTAATCAGAGTCCGTTCGCGCTTCTCTGCTCTCTTGCCATCAACATCGCCAGCGGTAAGGTAGTCGATCTGGGAGAGGTCAAATTCATAATTTCGACGGCGGCGGCGGAAGTATTTAAGCGCCTGCTTAACCATTTGCAATATGGCAGCCGCTGCGACTGGGGCTGGCTTGCCCATAGCTTTAGCTGTGTTTGCAAAGCACTCTTCCCAGTGCTCTTGCCTCATGCCGGATAGGGGCGAGTCTCCGTGCCACTGAAATATCCACTTAGCCAGTGATTGCCTGTGCTTGCCCACGCTCTTTCTATTGCCTTCTGCATGGTTGTCTAACCACTCGTTGATCGCTTGCTTAACGGTTACAGGTGCCAGCGTCTGCGCCCGTTGCATTCTCAGCTCATTGGTGGGATCTAAGCCCTGCTCTAGCCACGCGCGGCACTGGTCGCGCCTCTCATTGGCCTGTTTGAGCGTCAGCCCTGCCTTGCCATATGCACCAAGTTTCAAATCTCGCTGCTTGCCCATCACGCTATATCGGAAGATGAAAGTCACCTTTCCTGTTGGGTAGTGGTAGGCATACAAGCCGCCACCAGCCGAGTATTTCTTCGGCTTCTTCCCCTCGAACGGCTTTAGCCCTTTGAGCTTTGTATCAGTCAGCGCCATCATTAACCCCCAAGGCAACACCCAGAAAATTTCTGGATACAAGCCTACGGAGATGAACAAGATTAAGCAAGCTACGCAGTAAACACTCATTAAAAACAACGGTTTGCAAAGCATGTTTAATCATGCGCATACTTGCGTTAACACCTAATGAGATCCTCCTTGTTGATCTGCGCCAGACAATGTGACGGGCGTAACACAATGG
>CAZIZA010000185.1:0-7564 GCA_964543555.1 uncultured Pseudomonas sp. | reverse complement strand
GGCCGCGTGCTGTTCAACTTCAAGGAATACTGCTTCACCTTCTGGACCATGATTCGCAGCTCGGTCGCCGGTTTCATCATCGGCGTACTGCCGGGCGCCGGTGCCACCATTGCCAGCGCCATGACCTACATGACCGAGAAGCGCCTGGCGGGTGACAGCGGCAAGTTCGGCGACGGTGACCTGCGTGGTGTCGCGGCGCCGGAGTCGGCCAACAACGCATCGGCTTGCGGCTCGCTGATCCCGATGCTGACCCTTGGCGTACCGGGTTCGGGCACCACTGCCGTGATGATCGGTGCGCTGACTCTGTACAACATCACACCCGGCCCGCTGCTGTTCGAACAGCAGCCCGACGTGGTCTGGGGTCTGATTGCCTCGCTGTTCATCGGCAACATCATCCTGCTGGTCATGAACATCCCGATGGTCGGCCTGTTCTCGCGCATGCTCAGCGTGCCGAACTGGGTGCTGGTGCCTGCCATCACCGTGATCAGCATGGTCGGCGTGTACGCTGTACACAGCACCACCTTCGACCTGGTACTGATGATCGCCCTCGGCGTATTCGGCTACATCCTGCGCAAGCTGGACTTCCCGCTCTCGGCCGTGATTCTCGGCTTCGTCCTGGGCGAGATGATGGAAGACAACCTGCGTCGCGCCCTGTCGATCTCCGCGGGTGACCTGGGCATCCTCTGGGGCAGCCCGATCACCCTGGTACTGTGGGCGCTGGTCGCGCTGATGCTGGCTCTACCGGGCATTCGCTGGATGCGTCGACGCAAGCAGGTCAAGGCGCAGGCTGATGCCTCTGCCGCGTGATCTCTGGGTAACGCCGCTGGCCGGAGTGGTCGGCGGCTATCTGGCCAGCCTCGCCGGCTGGCCTTTGCCGTGGATGGTCGGCTCATTACTGGCGGTGATCGCCGTACGCTGCCTGGCCAATCGCCCCTTCAGTGAACTGCCCGGCGGGCGCAAGGCCGGCCAGTGGCTGGTGGCCAGTGGTATCGGCCTGCACTTCACCAGTGATGTACTGGAACAGGTGCTCAGCCACTTGCCTGTCATCGTCATGGGTGCCTTCGGCACGCTTCTGCTCAGCCTGATCGGCATTGCCCTCTTACGCCGTGGCGGCGTCGACCGTGCCACTGCCTTCTTCGCCAGCATGCCCGGCGGCGCCAGTGAGATGGTCAACCTGGCCCTGCGTCACAACGCGCAGCCTGCACGTGTCGCTGCGGCGCATAGCCTGCGCCTGCTGCTGGTGGTGCTGCTGATTCCGGCGCTGTTCACCTGGGGCCTGCCCGACGTCAGCGCACCACCTCGCGCGCCGGTACACTGGCCCTGGCTGGTCGGCCTGCTGGCCGCAGGTGCTGTGCTGGCGGTACTCTGGGGTCGTCTGAAACAACCCAACCCCTGGATGCTCGGCCCGCTGACGGTCTGCGCCGTGGCCAGTGCCGGCTTCGACCTGCATCTGGGCCTGCCGCAAGGCCTCGGTCAGTTCGGCCAATGGTTGATTGGCTGCGCCCTGGGCTGTCATTTTGACCGCGCCTTCTTCCGCAGCGCACCGGCCTTTCTCGCCCGTGTACTGGCCTTCACCCTGTTGGCGATGCTGGCCGCAGCAGCCCTCGGCGAAATACTGGGCTGGCTGGCTGGCGAAGACCACCTGTCGCTGATGCTGGGCATGATGCCCGGTGGCATCACTGAGCTATGCCTGACCGCCGAAGCCTTGCAGCTGTCGGTAGCGCTGGTGACTGCATTGCAGGTGCTACGGCTGTTTCTGGTGATGTTCCTGGCCGAACCCTTGTTCAAGCTCTGGAACAGAAACCACACGTAGGGCGGAGCGGAACGCCGCGAACAGTGCGCCGTTGCGACTCCCTGTGGCGTACTGCTTCGCAAGTACGCCCTACGCGGGCTGTGGGTGACGCTTTCGCGCCATGCCATCCTGCATCCATGCAGCCGTAGCGGCGAAAAGCTCGCGGCTGAAGCCCCTCCCACGACCGGACGCTACCACTGCAACTGCAGCTGGCTATCAAACTCGCGCACCTGACCGCTGAGCGGATCGGCGAAGCGCAAGCCTCGCGCCAGCAGTTTGAGCGGCTTACTGTAGTCATTCGGCTGATGACGGGACTCCAGCAACTGCGGATAGAAGTCATCACCAACGATAGGCGCGCCAAGCCCGGCCAGATGCACACGCAATTGATGCTTGCGTCCCGTCACCGGTGACAAACCGTAGCGCCACAGCGCGCCACGCTGTTCCAGCACCGCGATTCGGGTTTCGCTGTTGGCCTCGCCCGCGACTTCCTGCATGCGAAAGAACGGCTCACCATCGACCATGCGTGAACGGTGCAGGTAGGGAAACTGTAAATGGGCCAATGCCGGCGCGATGGCCTCGTAGCGCTTTTCCACCGCACGCTGGCGAAACAGCGCCTGATACTGGCCGCGACTGGCCGGGTTGACCGAGAACAACACCAGCCCTGCCGTCAGTCGGTCAATGCGGTGGATCGGCACCAGGTCAGGATTGCCGGTGCGCTTGATCAGGCGTGCCAGCAGGGTCTGCTCGACGTATTCACCGGCCGGCATCACCGGCAGAAAATGCGGTTTGTCGGCGACCAGCAAGTGCTCATCCTGCCACAGCACCTGCTCGATAAAAGGAATCGGCGTCTCATTCGGCACTTCACGGAAATAGCGCACCTTGAGCCCGACCCGATAGGGATGCGCGGCATCGATGGGCATGCCGTCAACATCCAGCACCCGGCCGCGCGCCATACGCTGCTGCCAGATGGCGCGGTCGATGGCAGGAAAGTGATCACACAGGCAATCGAGCACCGTCGTCCAGTCGCCCTGTGGCAGGTGAAGGGTGCTGGGGCGCATGGCAGGGCTGGGCATTGCAGAAGGTGCTCAACGAGATTCGGACAGGTGAATTAGGCCGTACTCGTGCGGCTCAGTCAAAGCCGAGCATGCCCTCGCCCGGCGCTGCGCCAAAGGCAAAAGGCCATCCAAGAGGACGTCGCAGCGCGACTTTCATGCTTCCGGCTTGAGCCAGGGTCGGACTCTGGCTAAGGTGGCCGCTCGTATCTGGAGAGACTCATGTCCATCACCCGCTCCCTGCTTACCAGCGTCGCCCTGCTTCCCCTTCTGGCCGCCTGCCAGGTCTACACCGGCAAGCCGGAGGGCCCGCCACCGACCACTCGCCTGCAGGGCCAGGTACAGGTTGAAAATGGCCAACTGGTGTTCACCCCTTGCCAGGAGCAGCGCCGCTTCGTGCTGGCCGATGCTGATAACACCGGCATCGAACGTGAAATCACCCAGTTCGGCCACGATGGCCACAGCAGCCTGTTCGCCGACCTGGCCGGACGCCTGGCTGGCAGCCAGGGCAAGGGCAACGATGGCCGCTTCGAAGTCAGCCAGCTCTATCGCCTGCAGAGCGAAGGGCATGGCTGTGACGACCTCAACTTCAAACGCCTGACCCTGCGCGCCAGCGGCAATGAGCCTTTCTGGCACCTGGAAGTCGGCAACAAGGGGCTGGTGCTCAATCGCCCCGATCAGGAGCCGCTGGCCCTGCCCTACCTGGAAGAGCAACTGCCGGACGGTCGCCTCAACGTCAGCAGCGAGGCCAACGGCCAGCGTCTCGACCTCTGGCTGGCGCCGCAGCGCTGTATCGACGGCGTGAGCGGCACAATCAACCACCTTAGCGCCGAGTTGCGTCTCGACGGCCAGGTACTGCGTGGCTGCGCGCATTTCGGCGCCCTGCGTAACTGACAGACCTGACCAGGCACATGGGCCACCTGGGCGGTGATCCTGTACAATCGCCGCCCTTTTCCACCTTGCCGGATCACCACCGGCCAACCAGGACACCGCCCATGCTTCGTCTGACCGAACTGAAACTGCCCCTCGACCATCCTGAAGACGCGCTGCGCCCAGCCATCGTCCAGCGCCTGGGCATCGAGGATGCCGAGCTGCTGACTTTCAGCGTGTTCAAGCGCAGCTACGATGCACGCAAGAAGTTTGGCGACATGCCGTTCATCTACACCGTCGATTGCGAGGTGAAGGACGAAGCGGCGCTGCTCGCTCGCCTTGCCGCTGACAAGCATGTCGGCCCGGCCCCGGACATCACCTACAAACCGGTGGGCAAGGCTGTAGCGCCGTTGGAAGAGCGGCCCATCGTGGTCGGTTTCGGCCCTTGCGGCATCTTCGCCGCGCTGATCCTGGCCCAGGCCGGCCTGCGCCCCATCGTGCTGGAGCGCGGCAAGGAAGTGCGTCAGCGCACCAAGGACACCTGGGGCCTGTGGCGCAAGAACGTGCTCGACCCCACGTCCAACGTGCAGTTCGGCGAAGGCGGCGCCGGCACCTTCTCCGATGGCAAGCTGTACAGCCAGATCAAGGACCCCAACCACTACGGGCGCAAGGTCCTGGAAGAGTTCGTCAAGGCCGGCGCGCCGGACGAGATTCTCTACGTCAGCAAGCCGCACATCGGCACCTTCCGCCTGACCGGCGTGGTGGCGACGATGCGTGAAGAGATCAAGGCGCTCGGTGGCGAGGTGCGCTTCCAGCAGCGTGTCAGCGATCTGCTCATCGATGACGGCCAGCTCACCGGTGTGGTGCTGGAAAGTGGTGAGCAGATCCACAGCCGCCATGTCCTTCTCGCCCTCGGCCACAGCTCGCGTGACACCTTCCGCATGCTGCATGCCCGTGGCGTGTACCTGGAAGCCAAGCCCTTCTCGGTCGGTTTCCGCATCGAACACCCGCAATCGCTGATCGACCGCGCGCGCCTGGGCAAATATGCCGGCCACCCGAAACTGGGCGCTGCCGACTACAAACTGGTGCACCACGCCAGCAACGGTCGCTCGGTGTATAGCTTCTGCATGTGCCCAGGCGGCACCGTGGTCGCCGCCACTTCCGAGCCGGAGCGTGTGGTGACCAACGGCATGAGCCAGTATTCGCGCAACGAGCGCAACGCCAACGCCGGTATCGTCGTCGGCATCACCCCCGAGCAGGACTATCCGGGCGGCCCGCTGGCCGGCGTCGAGCTGCAGGAGCGTCTGGAATCGCACGCCTACGTGCTTGGTGGACGTAACTACGAGGCGCCGGGGCAATTGGTCGGCGACTTCATCAAGGGCCAGCCGTCCACCGCCCTGGGTGAAGTGCAGCCGTCCTACAAGCCAGGGGTGAAGCTGGGTGATCTGGCACCATCGCTGCCGGACTTCGCCATCGCAGCCATCCGCGAGGCGCTGCCGGCCTTCGGCAAGCAGATCAAGGGCTTCGACCTGGCCGATGCGGTACTCACCGGCATCGAGACGCGCACCTCCTCGCCAGTGCGCATCACCCGTGGCGACGACCTGCAGAGTCTCAACCTCAAGGGGTTGTACCCGGCTGGCGAAGGTGCGGGCTACGCCGGCGGCATTCTTTCAGCCGGGGTCGATGGCATTCGTGTTGCCGAAGCCGTGGCAAAAGACATGCTTGGGCTGAACCGCTAAACCCTTTTCGCATCAACCCGTAGGGTGGGTTAGCGGCGCCAAGCCTGGGAAGGTTCGCTCACCGCCATCGAAGCGCGCCGCGTAACCCGCCAGGCGATAGTCCTGCACTGCGTCAATGGTGGGTTACGGCGCGGCGGACTTTGCTGGCTAATCGAGAGAGGTGCCAGGCCCCTAACCCACCCTACGATCACCCGCCAGCCAGGCGCGAGAAACGCCTGACAGCGGCTCAGTGATCGTCGTCCCAGGGCTGGCCATGAGTACGCTCGGTCAGCTCGACCTTCTGCTGCATCGCCGCCCTGGACAGGATGTGCGCACTGACCGGCGCAGTGAGGAACAGGAACAGCGTGATCAGCAGCTCATGCAGGCTCAGGCTGCCGGTGTGATGAGCGAAGAACAGCATCGAAGCGATCAGCGTGCCGCCGACGCCCAGCGTGGTGGCCTTGGTCGGACCATGCAGGCGGGTGAAAAAATCCGGCAGACGATATAGCCCGATGGCACCAACCAGGGCGAACAGACTACCGAGGATCAGGCAGACGCAAATCAACAGTTCCAGCCAGAACGGCATGGGTATTCTCCCTTAATCGATGATATCGCCGTGCAGCAGGTGTTTACCCACCGCGACCGTGCCGACGAAGCCCATCACGGCGATCAGCAGTGCGGCTTCGAAGAACAGATCCGATGCCAGCCAGATACCGAACAGCACGATCAGCGCCAGCGCGTTGATGTACAGGGTGTCCAGAGCCAGGACGCGATCGACCACGCTCGGCCCCATGACTAGGCGCGCGACATTGAGCAGCATGGCCAGCGTGAGGATGCCCATGCACAGAAAGACTACGTTCTCGAGCATTCGAAAATCTCCAGCAGCGGCTTCTCGTAGCGACTTTTGACCTCTGCGATCAGCTCGTCACGATCGGGCACGTTGAGCCCGTGCAGCAGCAGTGTTTTGTGGTCGGAGCTGAGGCCGGCAGAGACCGTGCCGGGCGTCAGCGAGATAATGCAGGCAAACGCCGACAGCAGGAACTCATCCTCGATCTCCACCGGCACCTCAACGAATGCCGGCTCCAGTCGCGCTTTCGGTCCCAGCACCAGCTTTACCACCTGCATGTTGGCCACGACGATGTCATAGAACACCTTGCTGATGAACCACAGCAAACTCAGGGGCTTGCGTACCTTTGGTACGGTCAGCAGAAAATCTCCGCACAGATGCACAATGACCCAGCCGAGAAAAAGCCCAAGCAGGAGATGCCCCAGGTTGAAGGTGTTGACCAGCAGCAGCCAGAGCACCGTCAGCACCAGCATCATCCGCGGATGAGGGAAGAAACGCTTCATGCCGCACCTCCGGCAATGATCGACAGATAGGGCTGCAGGTCCAGCAATTGCGCCGCGGCCGCCTCCAGATACGCCAGGATCGGCTTGGCCGCGATCAGCAGCAGCGGGCTGGCCAGCAACAGGCCCAGTGCCGCCAACAGGCTGATGCGATCTGCCGGTGCAGCTTTCGATGGCGACGTATCCGCGCCATGGCCCAGCCAGAACAGGCTGGTGCCGGCACGGCTCAGCGCCACCAGAGTCAGCAACCCTCCGATCAGTACCACCGGCCACAGGCTCCAGGCCTGCCAGCCGGGCTCCGCCGCACGCAGCAGGAGCATCTTGCCGAGGAAACCGGAGAATGGCGGCAACCCGGCCACGGAAATGGATGCGAAGAAGAACATGCAACCCAGCACCAGCGGTTGGCGCAGAACGCGCTCCTGCTGCAGATCACCGCCGGCGCTGTCACGCTGAGCAACCACCAGGCCGGCCAACAGGAACAGAGCCGCGCTGATCAACGTGCTGTGCACCATGTAATACAGCGCAGCACTCAAGGCCGCGACATTGCCGATGGCGAAACCCGCCAGCAGCGTGCCCACCGAAATCACCACCAGATAAGCCAGCAGCGCCTGCAACTGACGTGCGCCCAAGGCACCAATCACACCAAAGGCAATGGTCGGCAACGCCAGCCACCAGAGCAGTTCATGGCCGAGATTGGCCAGCGGCCCGGCCTCCTCACCGAACACCAGGGTGAACACGCGGACGATGGCGTAGAAGCCCACCTTGGTCATGATCGCGAACAACGC
>CAZIZA010000184.1:0-7687 GCA_964543555.1 uncultured Pseudomonas sp. | reverse complement strand
TCCTGAACCCTCCTTGAACCTGCACTGAACGAGCGATAAACAGCCTAGATACGCCTTACCAGAGCCCCTGCTGCGACGAATAGCGAGGCCAGCACCGCCAGCAACGCCAGCCACCCTGCGTGCTCCCAGACATAACCACCGACGTAGCCCACCAGGCTGGAACCCAGGTAATAGGCACACAGGTAGAGTGCCGATGCCTGCGCCTTGGCGCCCTGCGCGTGGATACCGACCTGCCCGCTGGCGACCGCATGAGCCGCAAAAAAGCCCAGGGTGAACAGTGCCAGCCCAACTACCGCCGCAGTCAGCCAGGGCGCGGCACACAGCGCCACGCCCAGCAGCATCAACGCGATGCCGCCATTGAGCACCTGACGCGCACCAAAGCGCGGCACCAGGCGCCCCGCCCAACCCGCACTGAGAATACCTAGCAGATACACGGTAAAGAGCAGACCGATTACCGTCGCTGACAGGTTGAATGGCTCACCTGCCAGACGAAAGCCGACATAGTTGAACAATGCAACGAAGCCGCCCATGAGCAGAAAGGCCAGAGCGAACAACACACGCAGACGGGGGTTGTTCAGGTGCAGAGCGAAGTTGCGCAGCAGCCCACGCACGGAGAGGGGCTGAGCGGTGAAATGCCGCGACGGCGGCAGCAACCAGACGAACAGTACGAGCGCCAGCAAACCCAGCCCGGCAATGCCGCCCAGCGCCCAGGGCCAGCCGCCCAAATCACTGAGCAGGCCCGCCAGCAAACGCCCAAGCAGGCCACCGAGCGCCGTACCGCCGATGTACAACCCCATCGCCGCTGGCAGCGCTTCGGGGTCGAACTCCTCACCGACATAGGCCATGGCCAGCGCCGGCAAACCACTTAGCGCCAGGCCCAGCAGCGCACGCAGAATCAGCAGACTGCTCCACTGCTCCACCAGGGCGCAGGCAATCCCCAGTAACGCTGCCAACCCCAGCGCCGCCGCCATCACCGGCTTGCGCCCCCAGCTTTCGGCCAGCGCACCGGATATCAGCAGGCACAGGGCCAGGCTCAGGGTAGTGAGGGAGAGTGCCAGGCTGCTGCTGGCCGCAGAGACGCGAAAATGCGAAGCCAGCAGCGGTAGCAACGGCTGCACGCAGTACAGCATGGCAAAGGTAGCAAAGCCGGCGCAAAACAGCGCCAGGGTGGCACGCCGATAACCGGCGGTGCCACGGGTCAGGTGGGTAGCGGACATCAGACAGACTCTTGCAGCACGGCGCAGATTCGACCGCAGCAAAAGCTTAGCATGCTACCTATCACTGCAACTGCAGGTCCAGGCGGTTTTTCTCGGCATTGGCAGGTCGTTGAAAACCTGGACGACTGTATGGATGCAGGAGGCAGAGAGAAGCAGGAAGCCAAAGCCGAGGTCGTTGTTCAACAGTCTGTCAGTCGCCTGTCAGTGCCCGCGCAATTGCTTCAGATGCGCCTGCAGCCCGGCAGAGGTCTGCTCGCCGACCAGGCGCTCACGCAGTTTGCCCTGGGCATCGACGATATAGGTCACCGGCAACACATCGTTGTGTGGCAGTTCGAAACGCGCTGCCGGGTCCTGCGCCAGCACAGTGAAGCGGATGTCGAAACTGTCCGCTGCACGCTTGAGGTCATCGCCCTGCAAGGCATCGAAGTTGACACCAATCACCCGCGCCGACTGAGTTTTCAGCGCCTCTTCCAACGCATTGAGCTCGGGAATCTCGGTGCGGCACGGCGCGCACCATTCAGCCCAATAATTGATGATCAGCCACTGGCCATCGAGGCTGTCAGCCGTTACCTTTCGTCCATGCTGGTCAGGGCCGAAATCTTCGGCGCAAGCCGTAAGCAACAAACCGGTACAGATAACCAGGATAGCCTTGCCGACCTTGCGGAGCCCTAAGCCCATGTACGCGTTCCTCGTCTACTCGGGGTTGATATGACGCCTGATGCCCTGCGCCTGGAAGTGCCGGACATCCGCGAGGAGAACAGCCTGTCGCCAGCGGAGATTGCCCAGCGACTCGCCACAGCTCGCCAACTGGAGCCCGAACATGGCCTGCAGCAGATACTGGGCCTGTTGTTTTCGCTCAATCGTAGCAAACTGACCTTACTGGAAAGGCAGCGCGCGCTGCAAAATTTCAGCGACGAGTATCGGCATTACGCCAGCTTCGCCACTCCCCATCCACCCTGCGCGCTGTTCGTACGCCTCTGTGGTGAACTGGCCAGCGGTTTCAAACGCCTGCTGCTGCAGATTCTGCAGGGCCGACAGCCATCGCTGCCGCATTTGGCCTGGTGCCTGTACATGGCACAGCATTTCCTTGCCCAGCAGTTACTGCGCCACTACCAGCTCTATCAGGAACCCCCGCCAGCACTCTGGCGCGACAGCCACTTACTGTACTGGATCGGCGAACATCAGCAATGTCTGGATGAGCCGGTAGCCGCTGCGTTCGATCCGAAACCGGCCAGTGACCTGCGCGGCCTCTACCAGCAGATGCTGCTGATGGCCCTGAGCAATCCCTTTCATCTCGACGCAGGCGAATGCCTGACCCTGTTCAACGCCCTCGCCCCCCTGGCCTCGCTGGCCAGGCTGCAACCCTGGGACGAGGAGGACGATAGCGACGGCCCGCTGGTCGATCTGAGTCAGGCGCAGGCCTGTCTGAACATCGAACAAAGCCCCGGTGACGATCACGCCTATCTGCGTCGTTTCGAGTTGGGCGCACTGCTGATCGCCCTGCATGAGCCCGCTCCTCTGCAGACTCTGCAGGAACGCCAGTTGCTCGAACGGGTTCGCCAGCACTGGCTGGGACGCCAGCAGCGTCGTCATGAACGTGCCGAGTTCGCCGGCCAGTGCAGCCTGCTGGTCGGCCTGCCCGCTATCCATGCACAGTTGCTCGACAAACTGCCACAACGTACCGAGGCGCACTTGCTCGATGCCAGCCCTGGCGGCGCGCGTCTGCTGTGCAACGCCAACGAAGGTGCGCAACTGCAGGTCGGCCAGTTGGTGCTCCTGCTCACCACTGGCACCCCGCTCTTGGCACTGGTGCGCTGGCGCCATCAGGGTGCGGAAGGTCTGCACCTGGGGCTACGTTATCTCAAGGGCTTACCACGGCCGGTGTGGCTGCGCCGTGCACCCAGCGCGCAGACTCACCCAGGCGTGCTGCAAAGTACACCTGATCCCGGTAATGGCTGGCACCACGGCCTGTGGCTACCCAGCGCTCAGTTCAGCGCCGGGGAACACCTTTGGCTGCAACTGGCCAACGCGCACAACCAGGCCATTGTGGCGCTACCTGAGAGCAACCTGCAGACCTCATCGGTATCTCGTCACCCACTGCGCCTGGCCTGATTGGCGAAACTGCGATCAGAATCACGCGGCCTGTCTGACGAGTGCACAGTTTCCCTCAAGGATGGCTGCCTATAATTCCCGCCCCCTGTTACAACCCGCCAGGAATTCACCATGTCTAAGGCGCAAGACAAGCTGATCGGCTCAGTGCCCGCGCGCATCATCGACGGCGCCCGCCTGCTGGTCACCGCCTATGAGGGGCGTGTGGCGGAATACAACGTTGCCACCTGGCTGCTGATTCCGGGCCTGGCCAACCTGCCGGTCTCGTTGCTGGTGAGCTACCGCGACGGTAACCAATATCGCGAGGTCAATGTCGATCACGGCAAGGTCAGCGCCAACGGCAAGATACTGCTATCCGGTATCGCCAACCTGCCCGTGCGGCAAAGGATCGAGGAGATGCAGGTACGCCTGCGCTCGGCCGTACCGGCACAGAGCCTGGTGGTCGAGGAGTTTTTCGTACAGGCCGTGGAACCCGCCAACAGCGAGGGGCTTCAGGCCATGGCCTGAACCCGCCCCAGGGAAAAACCGCGCAAAGTCGCGGTTTTTTGCGTTCAGGCAGAAGAAATGTCCGGACTGTGCAGAGGCTGCCCATCCTGCACGTCAGCCTCTGCGTACGGACATTCACTGAGCGCAAACTCGAGCAGCGACTCAGGCCAACGGGCGAAGCGTAATCCGCTGATGCGATTGAGCCGAATCAGCGCCTGCGGCGGATCGCGTCGATGCAGATGGATCACTTTGTCTTTAGCCGTCATGACTACCTCTATCCTCAGCGATCCCTGCCCTGTCGGCAGCTCGACTACAACTGCCCCGATCATCGGCCAGAAGCGAGCCAGCCCTTTCGGTACGCAGTCACTGATATCCGTGAGCCTGGAGTGCGATCAGACACGGGCATGACGCCGCAATCTGACGTTCTTTGTCACTCCTTGCCCGGCAACCACTCCGCCAGGCTGACACCGAACTGTCCCTCGCGCTCGGCCTGCAAGCGTTCAAGCCCCTGACGCAATGCCGGATACCAGGGTTCATCGAGCTGGGCAGGCAACTGCGACAGACTCGGCAACGGCCATGGGCTACACTCAAGCAACTGGTGCAGGGAAACGTGATGCAGATCGCGGCACAACACCCATCCCCCGCTACTGGCTTTACAGGCCAGGTGTTCACGCTCGAGAAAATCCATCACCTGATTCCACTCGTCCTCGGGCAGACGCCAGCCGGCACGCTGCATGTCGCCATAATGCAGGGCTTCACCCTTCTGCTGACGCTTGAACAACAAGCGCAACACCACCAGCAGAATCAGCCCCCTGGCGATGGGTTCACGGCGCCAGTGGCGCGGCTGCGACAAACCGTAGACCAGCTCGGCGCCCAGCAACACGATCAGCCAGGACAGGTAAATCCACAGCAAGAACAGCGGCACCGTGGCAAAGGCGCCATAAATCAGGTGATAGCCCGGAAACAGGCTGACATAGAGGCCGAACAGTGCCTTGGCCACCTCGAACAGCACCGCACTGAACAGGCCGCCCAACAGCGCATGACG
Organism: uncultured Pseudomonas sp.; assembly: GCA_964543555.1. Classification (GTDB taxonomy): domain Bacteria; phylum Pseudomonadota; class Gammaproteobacteria; order Pseudomonadales; family Pseudomonadaceae; genus Aquipseudomonas. Next base: position 2,830 of record CAZIZA010000184.1, on the reverse strand, counting down.
CAAGGGCACGCGGGTATTGGGCACTGCCGCGTACAGCAGGGTGAATGCGGCGATGCTCGACAGCAGCGGAGCGAAGCCGAGCAGCGTCTTGGCAGCGACAACGGCATCAGGCCCGGAAATCAGCGACAGCGAGGCGATATAGGTACTGACCGCGAACCCTGCCCCCAGCAGCAGCGGCCCAAGACTGAGAATCGCCCAGTACAGCAGAAAGCTGGACATGCCACGCCGCGGCTGACGTACCCGCCAGATCACGTTGAAGGTCTTCTCGATGGCCACCAGCATGAGAAACGCAGTGACCGCCAGCAGCCCTACGCCGAACCAGGTCAGTTGTCGCGCCTGGGTGGTGAACTCACGCAAATAGCCCTGCACGGCCTCACCGGTCGAGGGGACGAAGTTGTGGAAGATAAAGCCCTGAATATCCTCGCCAACGCCCTTGAATGCCGGAATGGCCGAGAGCATGGCGAAGGTCACGGTCATCATCGGCACCACCGCGAACAAGGTGGTATAGGTCAACGCCGCCGCGTTGCCGGCGCCTCGGTTCTCGACGAAGCGCTGGGAAAGACTCAGCCAGAATCCCAACCAGTCCCTTAAACGAACCTGCATGACCGCTCCTTAGCCTCCAAACGTCGATAGACAGTGCGCCGCGTGAAAAGGTCGCACGAAGCAGCCTATCGCTTCGCGTGCATCCGCGCATGGGGCGGTTAGAATAGTCGCCAATTCAAGCCGGATACGAGCCACCATGACCGACCTGACGCTCTACCACAACCCACGCTGCTCCAAATCCCGGGGCGCGCTGGAGTTGCTCGAAGCCCGAGGCCTTAAACCGACAGTCGTGCGTTACCTGGAAACGCCGCCCAGTGCCGCCGAACTCAAGCGCCTGCTGGGCAAGCTGGGGATCAGCGCCCGCGATTTGTTGCGCAGTGGTGAGGACGAGTACAAGGCGCTTGGCCTGAGTGATACCCGTTTGAGCGAAGCGCAGTTGATCGAGGCGATGGCCAGCCATCCCAAACTGATCGAGCGGCCGATTCTTATCGCAGGCGACAAGGCCATCATCGGTCGTCCCCCGGAAAAGGTATTGGAGCTACTGGCATGAGCGCATCCTACATCCTGGTGCTCTACTACAGCCGCCATGGCGCCACCGCTGAAATGGCCAGGCAGATCGCCCGCGGCGTCGAAATGGCCGGCCTGGAGGCACGTCTGCGCACGGTGCCGGCTGTCTCCAGTGAATGCGAGGCCGTCGCGCCGAGCGTGCCGGAAGAAGGCGCTATGTACGCCACTCAGGACGATCTGAAAAACTGCGCAGGCCTGGCTCTGGGCAGCCCGACCCGTTTCGGCAACATGGCGGCACCGCTCAAATACTTCCTCGATGGCACCAGTAACCTGTGGCTGACTGGCGAGTTGGTCGGCAAACCGGCTGGCGTGTTCACTTCCACCGCCAGCCTGCATGGCGGCCAGGAAAGCACGCTGCTGTCGATGATGCTGCCACTGTTGCACCACGGCATGCTGCTTTGCGGCCTGCCCTACAGCGAGTCGGCGCTACTCGAAACCCGTGGCGGTGGCACGCCCTATGGCCCCAGCCACCATGCAGGCAGCGACGGCAAGCGCGCGCTGGATGAACATGAAACCGCCCTGTGCCGCGCACTGGGTCGACGCCTGGCGCAGATCGCCGGCAAACTGGAGCAGTGACCGTGGCCCGAGCGAAGAAACCCCTGCCCAGCCTCGAATGGCTGGAGCCGCGCGTCAAACTCAGCCGCGCGCTGAGCCTGTTCAGCTTCATCGCCCTGCTCACCCTGCTGCTGGTGTGGAACCTGGCCTTCGCCGATCTGCATGGCGCACGCATCGGCGTGGTACTGGCCATTCAGTTGCTGCCGCTGGCCCTGCTTGCCCCCGGCATGCTGATGGGCAACGCCCGTGCTCACGCCTGGACCTGCTTCGTGGTCAATCTCTACTTCATCCAGGGGGTGCTGGCCGCGATCGACCCGGCGCGCGCCCTGTTCGGCGTTCTGGAGGCGGTGATCAGCTTCGGTCTGTTTTGCACGGCACTGCTGTACACGCGCTGGCGCTTCCAGTACGACCGCAAACTCGCAGGCGAGTAAACGTCCCGGTGGTGAGAGCGAGCGCACAACCAGGCGCTCGCCCCTACACTGGATTCTTCACCAGCCCAGGGTTTCCTTGAGAAAGGGAATGGTGAGCTTGCGCTGGGCCTGCAGCGAGGCTTGATCCAGGCGCTCCAGCAGCTCGAACAACGCACTCATGCTGCGTTCGCCACGAGTGAGGATAAAACGGCCAACTTCGTCACTCATCTGCAGGCCACGACGGGAGGCACGTAGCTGCAAGGCGCGCAGCTTGTCCTCATCGGACAGTTCATGCAGTTGGAAAATCAGTGCCAGGGTCAGTCGTGACTTCAGATCAGGCAACTGAACCGGCAGCTCTCGTGGCGACATGGTGCCCGCCAGCAACAAACGCCGGCCACTGTCGCGCAGACGGTTGAACAGATGGAACAGGCCTTCTTCCCAGTCGCTGCGCCCGGCTACTGCATCGAGGTCATCAAGGCAGACCAGCTCACACTGTTCCAGGTTGTCGAGCAATTCAGGGCCATGCTGCACCACTTCGCTGAGCGGTAGATAGACCACAGGCTCGCCGCGCTGCTCGAAACGCAGGCAGGCCGCCTGCAACAAATGGCTGCGCCCGACTCCAGCGGCGCCCCACAAATAAATCAGGCTTTCTGTCCAGCCGGCATCGGCTTCGCACAGGCGCTCGACATAACCAAGTGCAGCAGCATTGGCGCCGGGGTAAAAGTTGGCGAAGGTGGCGTCATCACGCAGACGCA
>CAZIZA010000183.1:0-7690 GCA_964543555.1 uncultured Pseudomonas sp. | reverse complement strand
GCTCCTGCTCTTCACGGAACAGCTTGAGCACCTGCAGGCCGCTGCCGCCATTGAGGTTGGCCTCGTGCAAGGTCTTGCCGATCATCGGCGAATTGTGCGGCACCAGCAGTTCGGTCATGAACGTGCGCGGCAGATCCGGGCGCAACTGGCGTGACAGGGTCTCGCGCTCCGGCAGCAGGTGGCGGCCGATGGTCAGCAGATACAACATGCCAAAGGCCGCCATCACCAGGCCGACACCGGTGATTTCGAAGATGCCAAAGGGCGCGAGGCCGGCCTTGCGCGCGACGCCGTCGACCAGAATGTTGGTCGAGGTGCCGATCATGGTCAGGGTACCGCCGAGGATGGTGGCGTAGGACAGCGGGATCAACAGCTTCGACGGCAGAGTGCCGGCACGGCGCGCCAGAGCGATGGCCACCGGGGTGAGGATGGCCACCACTGGTGTGTTGTTGAGGCAAGCGGATACCACCAGCGCGGTGACGGTGAGGCCAGTGAGCACGCGAATCGGGCTGGTGCCGACCAGATTGCCCAGCCAGTTGCCGAGAGCGTCGATGCAGCCGGTACGCTCCAGCGCGGCGGAGAGCACGAACATGCAGGCGATGGTCACGGGGGCGGAGTTGGACAGCACGCTGAGTACTTCGCCCGGCGTCAGCAGTTGGCTGACCAGCAAGGCGGCCACGGCGATGGCGGCGACTATGTCCGGGCTCCATTTCTCGCGAACGAAGGCATACAGCACCCAGATCAGCAGGGCGCCGACAAACAGCAAGGGCAGGGAATCCCAGAACATGAACATCCTTAGATCCTGCATGTGATTCAGGTGGCTGACGCGGCGTTTTGGCTCGCGGCGCTGGCTGACGAATCAGGGGGCAGAATCTTTGCGTCGAATCTCGTGTGAGGTATCGGGCACGCACTGGGCGGCCTGGCAGGGCGCCAAGATAGAGGGGTTCTTTTAGATAGTCTAAGAATGTTTGGGCAGATTGATATGCCTTTTCGATTTAACAGATAAGGAAGTACGAGCAATAGTGATGATTTCCTTACCGGTTCACGAGTCGCATGGAACCTGTCTATAGACAGGCTTCTTTTATCTGCGAGTTACTGCCAGCGCGGTGGATAGATGGCAATCGATTACTCGGTAGTGATCCTCAACAGGTAGTGCCGATAGTTGCATGGTGGTGGGCGTCTTTGTCAGTAGGGCTTCGGCACCCCAAAGGTCTTCTATGCGTCTATAGAAGGCCTTGATCTTCAGCCAGTCGTCGTGAGTAAGGAGCTGTAGATCGTCTATCGAACGAAGAGGCGTCTGCTTTGACAGGTGAGGCGTTGTGATATTCCCATGCAGGATTGGAATACGGGTTCCTCCTGGGTAGGCAAGAGGGGTGGTTTTGTGGAAAGGAGTTGAGTACTGAATACCAATATCTCAGGCGCCGATGCTGCGGTAGAAATGGATGCTGCTCGGACACTCGTTTGCTTGCGTTTCTAGCGAACTCAACAGCCAAGTGGTGAGCAACGCCACTATGAACGCAGAGCGCAAAACCGAAAGACGGAAAAGAGCCCCGAAATGACTGGCTGCAGGAGGCATAAGGGCGTCTGAGTGCGGCATGTGATTTCTCCTGCCAGTGGAGTAAGGCTAGCCAGAGTTTGTCAGTGCTCTCATTCATCTTGGCATGGTGTGCCGCATGAGCATTTCTGGGTTGTGCGCTTGTAAAACCAACGGAGATGGAGGTGTCTTGAACGAAAGTGCGTGGCACTATGATGGCAGTTGCTCATGACTGTATCTTCATCCATTTGAATGGAGCTGCGTTCGCCACAAAGCTGGAAAATTCGCTGTTCTGGGGAGGGGAACCATGAACGGGGAGGCGTACGACGAGCTGGTGTCGCTGATTTATGAGTGCGTGCTGGACGAAAGTGCTTGGATGCGGTTGCTCGAGCGTCTGTCTGCAGTAACGGGACGGCGGGATGGAACGTTGCTGTTCTGGGATCGTGGTAACGGACGAGCGCCTAGAACCAGTTCAGTAGGGCTCTGTAGCGTTGATCTACAGCGAGATTACGACGATCACTACGGTGTAATTGATCCGAGCCAGCACTTTATGGCCATGCGACCAGTCGGTAGCTGGTATTTCGATATAGAGGAATATGGCCTATCTCAGGTCATGCGCGATCCGTTTTATCAGGATTTTCTGCGCAGCCATGGATTGAAGTTCACGTCCAGCATCAAACTTTACGAGCGAGATGGAGCCGGCGCATACCTGTCGCTGTTGACTGCATTGGATGCACCAATACCTGACGACAGGCAGCAAGCACTTTTGCGTCGATTGTCTACACACTTGCTGCAGGCGGCGCAGATGTCTTCAAAGGTTCAGCGCCTGGAACTCGATGTCACTCACAGGCAGTTGTTGTTGGAGCAAAGCGCGACGGCTCAGTGGCTGGTCAACGGCGATGGTCGGGTGCTGTATTGCAATGGTGCAGCAGAACGACGGATGAGTATTGCTGGCTTTCCTCTGCGCGAGCATCAAGGTCGGCTTGTCTGTGCTCAGGAAGGGCTATCCCGCCTCTTGCGCGCGGCATGCGGCAAAGCCGGTAACGGGCGCGCGGGTTGGTTACGGCTATCTGGGGTGGGTGGCGAGCTACTGGTTACCCCGCTACGTAGCGAAAGTCGTTTGCGCCTGGACATTGCCCAGCCACTGGCTCTGGTGGCCCTGCTTGGGGGGCAGTCGAGGGCGGAGCTCCTGGTCGAGCTGTTCGCTTGTACGCCTGCCGAAGTACGGCTGGCTGACCTGGTCACCCGTGGCATGAGCCCGGAGGACTGCGCCTCCCACCTTGGCGTTTCGATCAATACCGTGCGTAGCCAGTTGCGTGCGTTGTTTCGTAAGACCGATACGGAGCGGCAGGGGGAGTTGGTCGGGCTGCTGGTCAGGCTGGGCGTGTGACCGTCGAATGACCACGTCCCTGCTGTGGCGTAGCGGGCGAACGCAACTACATGCTGTGAAGGCACTTTGCTGGGGCGAGTCATGAACGATGACAGTTATGACGGGCTGGTTTCCCTCATCTATCAGTGTGTGCTGGATGATGAGGCCTGGCTGCCCTTATTGAACCGTCTGGCTGACGTGAGCGGGCGTCGTCATGGCTCGCTGTTCCTCTGGGATCGTGGCAGTGGGCAAACACCCAAGGCGAGCACCATCAGCCTATGCACGCCTGAGTTGCTCCGGGACTACGACCAGCACTACGGTGCCATCGACCCAGCGCAGTCGTTCATGGTGGGGCGGGACTGCGGCAGTTGGTACCACGACCTGCGCGACTACGGAAAAGTCGGCATGGTTCGGGACCCGTTCTATCAGGAGTTCTTCCGAACCCATGAGTTGGGCGTTTCATCGGCGGTCAAACTCCATGAGCATGACGGCGCTGGGGTCTATCTGTCGCTGCTGACTGCGCACGGAGCGCCGTTGCCGAGCGCCGCTCAACAGCAGTTGCTGGATCGACTCTCGATACATCTGCGTCAGTCCGCGCGCTTGTCTGGCCGTATCACCCGGTTGGCATTGGGCATCGTCCAGCGAGAGCTGCTGTTGGAGCAAAGTCAGACTGCGCAATGGCTGGTCGATGCCGACGGGCGGGTGCTGTACTGCAATGGTGCGGCCGAACGACGAATGAGCGAGCCCGATTTCCCTCTGCGTGAGCGACATGGGCGCTTGATATGGAGTCAAGGGACGCTGTCCGGGATGCTGCGCACAGCCTGCGGCAAGCTCGGGCCGAAGCGGGCCTCGAGCCTTCGACTGCCGCCGATGCAGGGCGAGCTATTGATAGCCCCTATCCGCTCGGGAGAACGCCTGAGACTTGAAAGCGAGCAGCCATTGGCCTTGGTTGCGCTGTTGACGGGCCAGCCCAAGGCCACGCTGCTGGCCGATCTGTTCGCCTGTACGCCAGCCGAAATTCGGCTGGCCGAGTTGATTGCGCGCGGTCTGAGCCCGGAAGAGTGTGCGGCTCGGCTTGGAGTGTCGATCAATACCGTGCGTAGCCAACTTCGGGCGCTGTTTCGTAAGACCGATACCGAGCGGCAATCCGAGTTGGTGGGGCTGCTAGCTAGGTTGAGCTAAGTATGAGTCAGGTCAGACTGTAATCGAGCTGTTTGCTATATACATCCGCCCTGAAGTGTTTGGGGGACTTTAGGGAATGGGCAGTAAGAGAATATAACTCGCTCATCCTCGTTACCGCGCTGAAGGGTATGCTCTTTGGGCTTCAGTGTAGTGTACGTTCCGCTGAATGGAGCGCTGACTGAAAACATGTATTTTATGTTGATCAAGTGGTTGCAGGTATTTGCCAGGGCAAATTTACCATCACGGTAGTTTGAGAAATTCTGTTGTACACACTCGGCAAGTTTTTTGTTTTGTGTTTGGTGTGTTGATGAGGCTTGCTGGGCGGATGAGGACTGCTGATAAGAGGATGATGAGGTATGGGAGTTGGCCTGCTGACTTGCCTGTTGAGAGGTGGATGGGCCGTATTGGTGACATTCGAGTATTTCTAGCATTCCTTCATAAATACGAATGGTTTGACGCGTTGCGGTAGGATCAGTGGTGTCGCCAATGCGCAGACCCTCTTGCAGATAGCGTATGTTTCCTTTGACGGAGCTGATGGATTGTGCAATCCCTTCCGTCGCATGTATTCGAGCTACAGACCATTTAAGTGCGGAGCCAATTTCTTCCCGGACGTTGTAAGGAAGTGCGTTCGTCAGGTGATATAGCGATGAAAAATCGCTGGGACAATCCACGCGAGTTTGTATTGCTGAATCGTTATACTCCTGCGCGCTGGAAGCTCCCCTTGATGAGCTCATTGCCCCTGTAATTGCTTCGATTATCTGCATGCTCTGCTGGAATTGCTGCATGGCATCTGCCTTGTATAGGGTGCCGTTGCAGGGTCTTCCATTTCCATCGCAAGCACCGGATAAGGCGGGTTGGAACCAGAGGACTGTTGCGATTGCCAGAATTGATGTGGCTGCTGTTTTGCTTATATTCGGTCTCAGTAGCATGTTTCGTATGCCTTTGCGAAAGACGGATGAGCGCGTCGAGAAACAGGTGAGTTGATCAGTCTGGTGCTAAGGAAACTCTGAGTTAGCCTCTTTCCGTCACTTTCGCGAAGGCAGGAGCCCAGTTACTGCGGAGTTCTGGATTCCCGCCTTCGCGGAAATGACGATTTTTTCAGCGTTTCCCTAAACAACCCGTTCTCCCTGACCTTGTCAGTGGGCTCAGTTCGAACGTGTTTCGACTTTGCATGTATTTCCTGGAACGATTCAGTTTCTTAACCAGCTCTCGAAACTTTCTGCCTTGCTGCTTTTCCCGTTTGCCGCCTGAAGCACTTTTTCTCGGCTCAGACGCGAACGTTCCGGCCACTTGTCTGACAGCTCCCGGGCTAGGCCCTGCGACCCGGTATCCACGGCAGCAGGTGGGTTGGGATCCCTGGGATCAACGGATTCAGGCATTACGCTACCGACAGTTTTACTATTAGTCAGGGTTTCGTCGAAGCGATAGGCCTGCTGTGTGTGCAAATCTACAAGCAGGTAATGGATGTTCATGCTGGCATCCACCTTGTGGGTGGTGAGCAGGCGGTGGTAAGTCTTGTATGTATTCTCGTTGATCGTTCTGGGCGTGTTCGCCAACTCCTGTTGCAGTTGGGCTATTTTTTGCTCGCCATGTTGCAATGAGTAATTACCCACTTGACTAGCAATGGCACCGAAAGCAGCGGAGTTGCCACCGTAAGCAGAGAGTTGGGAGGCCTGCTGCTGGAGTTGGACGTTGGCTCGATAGGCTGCATCTAGATCGTCCCGCACGCGTTGTATCTCGTTTTGCTTTTCTTCGAATTCCGGGTTGGCTATCTGGTGGGTGCCATCGACATAGCGCGCCGCTTCGGTCTTTTCCGACTGAATCCGGCTTGTGCCGGAGGCTTTACCCGGCTTGGCGTAGAGAGCAAGGTCGAACCCTTCGGCCAATAACCTCGCATTGGTTTTGGACAGCGTGGCTTCGGGGGCGGCCAGCGCTGTACTGTCAATATTGCGGGAAAGAGGATCGAGGTTCGTCGATGTCACGGGGACAGTCACGATCTTCACTTGAGTGTCCAAGCCAATCTGCTTGAGTGCGTTCAGCCTGGTCGCTAGGGACATGGGTTGCTTTATCGAGTTCTGTTTGGCGTAGATATCCAGGTAAGTTTTGGTTATTTTTTGGAGGCTGCTTTTATCCATCCAATTATGGTTGTGCTTGATGAAAGCTTGCGCATCGTTTGTGGGAAGTTGCTTGATGACTTCCATAAGTCGTGGGGTCGTCTGCGCGGAAAGCTGGTGGAGTTCTTGTTGTGAAAGTATCACTGGGTATTTAGTCGGAAAGTACCCACTGTCCATTTTTGCAAAGGTGATGAGGTTGTTTCCGGAATCGTCTTGCAGCGAGTTTGTTATTTTTTTCGTAGTCTGCTCCAGCGCCTTGTAATGCTCGATGTGTTCTTTGTTGTCACTTAAAATAGGCCGCATGTTGATATGTTGGAGGTATGTGGCAGCGAGTTGCAGATCGCGCCTCATTTGCGGCCATTCCGCCAGTCCTGCGGGGCTTTCGAGCTTTTTGATAAGTGGTGGGTAGTTGGCTGACTCGCCGGCAGACAGTCGCTGTGTCAGAAGTCTGCGTGCGGTATCGGCTCCTGGCGAGGCGTAAAGGTCACTGCGGTTGTCTGCGTAGAATTTTTCGGCTTCGTTCAGTTGTCCGGATTGAACGAGTTTCTGGAACTGAGAGCTCTTGCTGAACGGGTTGGATATCTGGAAGCCGGCAGCCAGGTCTGTCGTTCCCGGTATGTGCGCGCAGCCAACCAGAGTAGATACCGTAACTGCGAACAGAAGTCTGGACATCTGAGGATACATATCGCCATCTCGCGTGGTTTTTTCAAACCCTAAACAAGGCGAAGTGATGGCGCATCATTCAGATGAATGAAAACTCTCACGAGGAACAACTGATCTCCAGATGCTTGCCCCACTCCGGCGGACTCTCGGCATAGCGTTCGAACCCCGGCTGCTCGTCGAACGGTCGTGACAGTACCGAATGCAGCTCGCGCACCGGAGCGTAGTCGCCTCGCTCTGCCGCTTCGATGGCGTGCTGGGCGAGGTAGTTGCGCAGGATGTACTTGGGATTGACCGCGCGCATGCGCGCCCGGCGCTCGCTCTGCTGCCCATCTTCCAGCTCGCAGCGGGCCAGGTAATCGTGTCCCCAGGCATCGAAGCCGGCGAGGTCGACGAAATCATCGCGTACGACCTTGAGCGCCTCGGCGGGTGCCTGTTCGCCTAGGCGACGGAAGAACAAGGTGTAGTCGGTAGATTTACCGGCCTGCATCAGTTGCAGCAGACGTTGGATCAGCGCTTCGTCCTCTTCCTCGGCGCGGGTGAAACCCAGGCGCTTGCGCATCAGGTCGAGGTAATGCGCCTGGTACAGCGGCAGGAACAGTTCCAGCGCCTCGCGCAACTTTTCCACGGGCGCGAAGGGTGTCAACGCCTGAGCCAGTGCGGCGAGGTTCCAGTGGGCGATGGGCACCTGATTGCTGAAGCTGTAGCGGCCGGTATCGTCGGAGTGATTGCAGATGTGGTTGGCGTCGAAGTCGTCGAGGAAGGCGTAGGGGCCGTAGTCGAAGGTGATGCCGAGGATCGACATGTTGTCGGTGTTCATCACGCCATGGCAGA
>CAZIZA010000182.1:0-7708 GCA_964543555.1 uncultured Pseudomonas sp. | reverse complement strand
ATCGACAAGCTCGACTACTGGGAAAACGTCTGGAAGCGTCGCGACAGCTTCGACGAAGCCGACCCGGACAACTACAACCCAGAACAAGACGTCTGGCGTGTCGAACTGCGTTACCACCACTCCGTCATCCAGCAATTCGCCTCCGGCTCGTTCGATCTGCACAGCGGCGAAACCATCGAAACCAACAGCTATGCCGCCTTTGCCCCACACCTAGATGGCCTGTGGCGCTATGGCCTGCGTCAATTCAAGCTGCTGGCTCGCCCTGGCTACTTTGAGCCTATCTGGACGCTGATCCGTGACGACGTTCGCGTGGATCTGCCTGTGGATTCCCTGGTGGACGAAACCGAGTACAAGCGCCAATACAAGACCTCGCGGGGCTTCTCCGGCAAGAACGTCGAGTTATTCCTGGGAAACTTCGTCAGCCTGCTGGCACGGGAGCGAGTGGGCGCTAGGCGAGCATTTCACCGGCTCAAGGATTGGGAATGCTGGCCGGTGATCCGCGACCACTATGCCGCCAAAGGCATGGATGAAGACGGGTTGTATAAACACATCAAAGGCATCCTGGAAGAACGCCATGTGCGTTGGGGGCGTGCTGTCTGATGTTTGTTTGCCAAATACACAAACAAGACAAACACGCTGACTTTCACGCGCTGGGCCGGGGCCGACACCATGGCAATTGAGCAACTGAGCGATGGTCGCTGGAAAGTCGACGTTGAACCCATCAAGGGCCGGCGCTTCCGCAAGACCTTCAAGACCAAGGGTGAAGCCCAGCGCTTTGAAGCGACCTGCAGGGCCAATTGCATCGACTCACCAGCCTGGACGCCCAAGCCGAAAGATCGTCGCCGCCTCTCCGAACTCTGCACCCGCTATCACGAACTGCACGGCCATGCCCTGGCTGATGGTGCCGCTATCCTCCGCACCCTGCAGAACCTGGCTAAAGATCTGGGCGACCCCATCGCGGTCAAGCTCACCGGCAATGCCTTCTGCGAAACACGCAGCGAGCTGCTCAAGGCAGGCATTCAAGGCAAAACCATGAACAACCGCCTCGGCTACCTGAAAGCCCTGTTCAATGAGCTGCACCGCCTGGGCGATATCGACTACCCGAACCCGCTGGTCAACGTTCGCCCGCTACGCCTGCAGGAACGCCCTATTTCCTACCTCTCTACCTGCCAGATAGCCGAACTGCTGCAAGCCCTGGATGACCGCACTACCAGCCCAGGAATCGGCCTTATCGCTCGCGTCTGTTTGAGTACGGGTGCCCGGTGGGGAGAAGCCCAGGCGCTGACACCTGAGCGAGTGAGAAACGGCATGGTGACCTTTGCCAACACCAAGTCGAAGCGAACCCGGTCGATTCCTATCGATAACGCACTGGAGAAGGCACTACATGCCCACTTCAAGCGGCATGGCTTGTTCACCAACTGCATGTTGGTTTTTAGCCGTGTAGTGGAGAAGACCTCGATCAAGCTTCCGGCCGGCCAGGCCACGCACGTGCTACGGCATACCTTCGCCAGTCACTTCGTCATGCGAGGCGGAAACATCCTGACGCTTCAGAAAATCCTGGGGCATACGTCGCTGGCAATGACCATGCGCTATGCGCACCTGTCGCCCGATCACCTGCAGGATGCTTTGACACTCAATCCGTTATTTCCCACTCGGTAGCGCGTAAGACACCTTCGTACCAGCCTCTTTTACCAGGCCTCGCTGACGCAAAACCTTATAGATCTGCTCTATCTCGCTAAGAGCGCGGTCTTTACCGAGCTTGGAATGAATAGTGTTCATCAACGTTTTAATCGTTCTCGGCTTCGAAGCCTTCCTGGCGATCAGATCTGCGACTACCAGCTTGATAAGAGCATCTTGGTTTTTATCCACCGCCTTTGATGGCGAGGCCTTTGCCGGCTCAGGTTCTTTAGGCTGGCTAGGCGCGGATTTGGGTGGATTTGGCGTAGCGGCCTTCTGGAGCGGGTTAGGCGTGCTAACAGTCGCAGCGAAGCAAGGCATTTGCTCGATGCTCTCCGATCTAGCAACCGTGAGCCCCTTCGATTTCAGATGTTTGATCAGCGGATCAAAGCCTTTGTCTTTGGAGACGATGTGGTAGTAACCCACTGGATCCGCCGCCGACAAAACACCTAGGTAGTAAGTGATGTGGAAATCCAAGGCGTTAGCCCCTGGCGTATCCATCTGAATGTACTCAGCTCGGTCATGAAGCCGATGGATTGCAGTCACAAGGTCAGTAGGCAGCTTCGAATTATTTGGCCCGAGAAAAACACGCAGCTTGAAATGCTCCGGCTGCAGCAAGCGTAGCGATGTAGCCTGCACATTCTCGTAGTCGATAAAAACGTAATTGACCCGCATCCTGATCCGCCTCACGTCCATGGAGCTGGCATTCTGAAACAAGAGGCAGCACGTCTGAAAGACAGAAAGCTGGCATTTCGACACTTTTTCGACACCTGCCGAAAGCCAAGAAGCAAAAAGCCCCGAAAACTTGTTAGTTTTCAGGGCTTTAGGTATTGCGAAAGTGGCGGTGAAGAAGAGATTCGAACTCTTGATACGGTTTCCCGTATACACACTTTCCAGGCGTGCTCCTTCAACCACTCGGACACTTCACCGGATCTCAACGTTTGGCGTTTACCCCGTCGAGGCGCGCTAATTTAGTCGAATGTTTTCCCTTTGGCAAATTTTTTTTAAAGGATTCATGCGCTTAAGAGCGCAGCCGGGTTTCCGGATGGTCGTCGGCGGGCTGTTCGTCGAAGCGCATGTGGCCGAACAGGAGGAATCCCAGCGACATGAACAAGCCGATACCGAAGATCAGCAGCACACCGAGTGGGCTGCGCAGGGCGAGATCTTCGCTGAGCATGACGGATGCCAGCAACAGGCCGATCACAGTCACCATATAAAGGATGGAGTAGAGGGCGTTCATCGGTAGCTCCTTGTTTACGCCAACTACCTTACTGACGCCGCCTGGCACCAGGCCAATTACCTTCAGGCATCGCTGCGATAGGCAAAAACACTGACCCACCAGTCAGTCACGGCGCTTTACCAGAGCGGTGCGGCTGAGTACCTTCTGCCCACATTCAGCCCCTCGGCTCTAACAAGGAAAACTGTCATGAGCGACCTGATCAGCTATCAACTCGAAGACGGCATCGCCACCCTCACCCTGAGCAATGGCAAGGTCAATGCCATTTCGCCCGACGTGATCGCAGCGTTCAATACCGCTCTCGACCGCGCGGAGCAGGATCGCGCCATCGTCATCATCACCGGGCAGCCAGGCATTCTTTCCGGCGGTTATGACCTGAAAGTGATGACCTCCGGCCCACAGAACGCGATCGATCTGGTAGCAGCAGGCTCGACCCTGGCGCGGCGCATGCTTGCGCACCCCTACCCGATCATCGTCGCCTGCCCAGGCCATGCCGTGGCCAAGGGCGCCTTTATTCTGTTGTCGAGCGATTATCGTATCGGTGTCGAAGGGCCGTTCACTATCGGTCTGAACGAAGTACAAATCGGCATGACCATGCATCATGTCGGCATCGAGCTGGCCCGTGATCGCCTGCGCAAGTCAGCGTTTCATCGCTCGGTGATCAATGGTGAGATGTTCGACCCGGTGGGCGCGGTAGAGGCAGGCTTCCTGGACAAGGTGGTGCCGGCCGAGCAACTGCTGGCTACTGCCAAGGCCGTGGCGCAGCAAATGAAGAAGATCAATATGACCGCGCACAAGAACACCAAGCTGAAGGTGCGCAAGGCGCTGCTGGAAACCCTCGATGCGGCCATTGCGCTGGACAAGCAGCACCTGGTCTGAGGCAGCACCGGCACCCGAGCAGGCGGGCACCCGAGCCTGCACTGCAGCTTGGTGATTATTAGCCTTTCAGGGCATCTGCAAGCCCGTGAAACAGCGCACCTATGAAAGCGCCGCTTCCTTTGAGGTCGCGGCGCTTTTGTTTGTGCGGCGTTTGATGGCGTTACGCGCCATGCACCTACGGATCAACCTGAGTAGTCGAGAGCCGTCCAGCTTCGGCTAAGGCCTTGCGCCAGTACGCAGCCGGGGTTGCTCAGTTGTTCATTGAAGTCTGCGGGTAGCAATGTGGTTTCCCCTTCTGCGGCACCGTGGCGTTCGGTCAGCCACTGCAGCTTGCCGCAGTTGGGTGTTTCAATCACGTAGCTGGCAGCGATATTCGAGTGATGGCCAGGCAGGCGAATTACATCGAGCACCACGCCGGCCTCCTCGGTGCGCTGACCATCGGACACCAGCACGGCCCAGGCCTGTTCACCGTCTATCACCAGGTAGGCACCGTTGGCCTGTGGGCGTTCTATCTGTGGTTGCGCGCAGCCACTGAGCAGGGCCAATAGCACAATCGTCATCAGCATCTGTTGCATTGCCAATACCCCGTTGCAAGGCGTCCACCTTGGGGTGGTGGACGGGTTGTTGTCGCCTGATCGAGGCCACTATCAACCAATACTGTTTATTTGTACAGTACTTTTCGATTACTCTGCGCCACAGGTAAAACACCGATTACACAGGAGCACTACCATGCTGGACGTATTGCAGCTGAAACACCGGGTCAACCGCATGCCGCTGGAGCGTGTGAGTGAGATGGTCGATGAGCTGCTGCTCGAAGGCATCGTCACCGAGAGCCGTACACCATTCAATCGTCAGCACTTCAATAGCTGCTTCGCCGAAATCGAGGCGTTGTTACAGCGCGCTGGCTACCACCGACAACTGGATGTGGTCGGTTATCAGGGCTTGGCCTATGCACTGTTCGACCCGGCACGCTGGGAGGCCGTAGAGGTGCTGCGCTGGCTGCGCGATTATGTTGAAGAGGCACAGGTTCAGCCGGCCTCATGAGCGAGCATGGCGACCCAAAAACGCTCAATGCCGCACAACGATGCACGGCATTGGCTCAACGTCGCGCCACAGACTGCGCACGCTGGCAGAGTCGGTTCAGCTCTCGGCACGTTCAACATTTGGTTGTAATGCATTGATTTTAGTGGGTGGTGGCTTGAATGCAGTGCCTTGCAACGCGCTCTTTCTGCAAACCGACGATGCTCTGACATGCTCTGCTGACAAACTGGCAAGCCCTTTGCTAAGTCACTGACAACATCCTGCGTAGCACGCCAACGGCGGCGAGCCGAGGATCACGGACAACGGCGTCCGTCCGGTCACCTTCCTCCTCATCGAGGTGACCGGGCGTACGCCGTTTTTTTATGCGCCCGAACAAGAGATCAGCCCATGACCGATCGTGATTCGAAAAAAACCTTCGATACCAGCCGCCGTAATTTCCTCAAGCAGTCTATTGCTCTTGCCGGTGCGGTGGGGGGTATCGCTGCCCTAGGTCTGTCGGCCCCCGCCTCGCTGCGCAGCGCCGCCTGGGCAGCCGGCTCCGATGCACCGGAAAAGGCCGCGCTGAAAGTCGGCTTCATTCCGCTGACCGATTGCGCCTCGGTGGTGGTCGCCGCAACCCAGGGCTTCGGTGAAAAGTACGGGCTGACCATCACGCCGAGCAAGGAGGCCTCCTGGGCCGGCGTACGTGACAAGCTCAATACCGGCGAACTGGACGCCGCGCATGTGCTCTACGGCATGATGTATGGCGCGCAACTCGGCCTGGCCGGCCCGCAGAAGGACATGGCGGTGTTGATGGGCTTGAACCAGAATGGCCAGGCCATCACCCTCTCCAGGCAGTTGCGCGAGGCCGGTGTCACCAACGGCGCGCAACTGGCCGAGCACGTCAAGAAAGGCGGCAACCCGCTGACCTTCGCCCAGACCTTCCCCACTGGCACCCACGCCATGTGGCTGTACTACTGGCTGGCCAGCGTTGGCATCAATCCGATGAGCGATGTGAAAACCATCGTCGTGCCACCACCGCAGATGGTCGCCAACATGCGCGTTGGCAACATGGACGGCTTCTGTGTTGGCGAGCCCTGGGGCGCGCGGGCGATCTTCGACAAGATCGGCTTTACCGCGACCACCACGCAGCAAATCTGGCCGGATCACCCGGAGAAGGTGCTCGGCACCACCCGCGCCTTCATCGAGCAGTACCCTAACGCGGCGCGCGCATTGATCATGGCGATTCTCGATGCCAGCCGCTTCATCGAGGCCAGCGAGGAGAACCGCAAGAGCACCGCCAAGCTGATTTCCGGCAAGGCTTATGTCAATGCACCGGTGCAGGTGATCGAACCGCGCTTTCTCGCTCAGTACGAGGACGGCCTGGGTAATAGCTGGAAGGACGAACACGCCATGGCCTTCTGCAAGGACGGCAGCGTCAACTTCCCCTATCACTCCGATGGCATGTGGTTTCTCACCCAGTTCAAACGCTGGGGCTTGCTCAAGGATGCACCGGATTATGCCGCCGTGGCCGCGCAGATCAACCAGACCGCGCTCTATGCCGAGGCCGCAGGTGCGCTCAAGCTGGCCGTGCCGAGCAGCCCGCTGCGCAGCAGCACGTTGATCGATGGCGTGGTGTGGGATGGCAGCAATCCGGCTGCTTACGCCGATTCCTTCGCCATCAAAGCCTGATTGGAGATGAGCATGAACGCACCGTTGAAAACGCCACTCCCCATTGCCAGCAAGCCGCGCTTGTCAGTGAGCACCCTGCTGCCGAGCGTTGCCTCCCTCGGCAATTGGGCCAAGGCCGGCATCGCGCCGCTGCTGGGCATTATCGCCTTCATCGGTTTCTGGTCGCTGCTGGCGCAGTACAGCGAAGGCCTGCCCGGGCCGATGAGCACCGGCCAGGCCGCGCTGGTGCTGTTTGCCGACCCGTTCTATGACAACGGCCCGAACGACATGGGCATCGGCTGGAACATTCTCAACTCGCTCGGCCGTGTCGGCGTCGGTTTCGGCCTGGCCGCGCTGGTGGGTATTCCGCTGGGTTTTGCCATTGGCCGCTTTGCCTTTCTCGCCGGCATGCTGGCACCGATCATCAGCCTGCTGCGCCCGGTATCCCCCTTGGCCTGGCTGCCCATAGGTCTGCTGGTATTCGAGGCCGCCGGCCCGGCTTCGATCTGGGTGATCTTCATCAGTTCGATCTGGCCAATCATCCTCAACACTGCCGCTGGAGTCGCCAGCGTGCCGCAGGATTATCTGAATGTCGCCCGCGTGCTCAAGTTGTCGGAATTCAAGGTACTGACGCGCATCCTCTTTCCCGCCGTGCTGCCGCATCTGATGACCGGTATCCGCCTGGCCATCGGTGTGGCCTGGCTGGTAATCGTCGCTGCCGAGATGCTGACCGGGGGTATTGGCCTGGGTTTCTGGGTGTGGGACGAGTGGAACAACCTCAATGTCGAGCACATCCTCATCGCCATTATCGTCGTCGGTCTGATTGGCCTGGCCTTGGAGCAGTTGCTGCTGATGATTGCCAAACGCTTTGACTATGCGGGCTGAAGCGGCGCGTTTGGCCAACTCGTAGCCCGGATCCATCCGGGCCACGCAACCTTACGAGTCAGTTTATAAAAAGATTCCAGGTCATTGTTTTAAATAAAGGTGTTCGGGATTTAATCCGGGATACGTCACCAGAACGGGAGAACTCCGATGGACAAATTCGTGGAGCTGACCGCTGTCAGCAAGCACTTCGATACCAAGAAAGGCCGCTTCCAGGCACTGGCAGACGTCAACCTGAGCATCGCCCGTGGCGAGTTCGTCGCACTGATCGGCCACTCCGGCTGCGGCAAATCCACCGTGCTCAACCTGATCGCCGGCCTGCTCGACGCCAACGAAGGCGGG
>CAZIZA010000181.1:1869-8153 GCA_964543555.1 uncultured Pseudomonas sp. | reverse complement strand
GCGCCATTGGTGACCTCTTCCAGCGTCTGCTGGTAGCCACGGCAGAGGTACTGCATGGCCTTGGCGGCGCGCTTGGGCGTGTCCAGCAGGCCTTCGCGGGAAACATCCTCGCCCAGTTGGCCAAGGATCGCGGTGTACTGTTGTTCCAGGGACATGGAAAATCCTGTTGGGTATCGAATGGGCGCAGGGTAGGGCGCCGACAGGGTGCTGGCAAGCGTGCCAGGTTCTCTGATTACTCGTCGCGACCATCCATCATGGTGCGCTTGAGGATGATGTACACCGCGCCAGTACCGCCGTGTTTGGCCACGCAGGAGCTAAAGCCCAGTACCTGCGGATGCTGGCGCAGCCAGGTGTTCACATGGCTCTTGATCATCGGCTTGCGCCCGTCCATGCGCACCGCCTTGCCATGGGTGACGCGCACGCAGCGAATCTCCAGCTTGGTGGCTTCGGCAAGAAACTCCCACAGCGTATCGCGCGCCTTCTCGACGCTCATGCCGTGCAGGTCGAGGCTGCCGTCGAAGGGGATCTGGCCCAGCTTGAGCTTGCGCATCTGGCCGTCCTGCACGCCGTTACCGGCCCAGTACAGCGGGTCTTCGGCACCCACGTCGATGACGAACTGATCAGACAGCCCATCCACCTTGATCTCGCCCTGGCTGATGGTGGCAGCCTGGCGCAGGGTGTTGAACTGTTTACGGTCAGCTTTGGGTTTGCCGGTATCGGCACGATCATGCTTGAGCGGCTTGACGCCACGCAGTTCGGCCTGGAACAGGGAAAAATCGTCGTCTTGCATCGGAGGCTCCGCGAAACAGGCTGGCATTTTACCCAAATGCCAGCGGTGTAAGCGTAGAAAGACGAATTTGTAGGAGCCCGCTTGCGGGCGATCATCAATTCGATTGAAGAAGAGCATCGCCGGCAAGCCGGCTCCTACGGTTGTGGTGCTGTGCTTTCGCGCGATTCAGTTGCGCTTTTTCATCAGCGATGGCGACAGGCTCAGGTCGCTGGGGCGACGCAGGCGTCTGCGACAGCGGCGCCAGAAGGCAATACCAGCCCAGGACAGAAACATACCGAACGTCAGCAGGACGATGGCCTCGCCAATCGAGTCGTTGAGTGCGCCCAGTGCTGGCGCACGGCCAGCCAGGGAGGCGACTCCAGCCATCGCCAGGAGGATGCCAAAGGCCGAGAACAGAGCACCCAGGCCGGCCCCGATGCGCAGGCGCCAGTTGCTCGGCTGGCGCGGGCGCAGGCGGCGTGCATCGAAATCATTGGACAGCCTCATGCCAATTTCCTCTGGGTCATGGCTGTTGTGACCGATTGGTCGCGCTCGGGTTCCAGCGGGCCCGCACAACCGTTATCGCCTTCACACCAACGATTTGGCGTGTGGCACCAGTGTGGCGAAGTTGTCGCCCAGGGTGATCATCTCGATGCGGTGCACTTCGGCTGCGTCGATCACGCTGCCATCAGGTGCTGGCAGATCTCGGGTGGCGCAGGCGGCATCGACCAGGGTGCATCGATACCCATAATCCTTTGCGGCACGCACGGTGGTGCTGACGCTGGAGTGTGTCATGAAGCCGCAAACGATCAGGTCAAGGTGGCCAAGCGCTTGCAGGCGGTCATGCAGTTCGGTGCCGGCAAAGGCATTCGGCAGACGTTTCTCCACGACGATCTCGCCGGCCAGCGGGGCTGCTTCCGGCAGATGACGACCACGCGGACCGCTGGGGTCGAGCAGGCCACCTGGGATGCCGAGGTGTTTGACGTGGACGATGTCGGTGCCGGCTGCTCGGGCAGCGGCCAGCAGGCTGGCGATCTGTTCCAAGACAGGGTCAAGGCCCGGAAGTGCCAGTACGCCGCTGCGGTATTCTTCCTGGGCGTCGATGATCAGCAGGGTCGCATTGCTCAGGCTGGCCGGTGCGTGGCCACGACCGGTGAGCTGGAACATGGTTTGCGGATGGGACATCTCGGGCTCCTGGCTGATGGTGATGATGTGCCATTGTCCGCTTGCCAGCGCGCTCTGTGAACCTCTATCTGCGCCAATGCTTGCTCAGTCGGCTAGCTGCGAGCAAAATCTGAACTGCCCCGAGGGAGTCAGGGTCGTACGCAAAAGGAGTTGCCATGTCGCTTTGGTCGCAGTTTTCCGCGCATTTCTGGTTTTTGTTCTCCATTGCCGTGACCATCGCCGTGCTGCGGGAGTTGCGCCGCCCGGATGATGAATCGTCACGCAAGCGGCGCGAGGGTTCGTGAACGTTTCATTCATGCGCCCGCTGCCCGCACTGGGCTAAACTTCCGGACTTTTCATCCGGAGGCTGCCCGTGACTGCTCTCACTACCCGTTTACGTACCCTGCGTGATTACATCCGTTGGGCCGTCAGCCGTTTTCAGGCCGAGCAACTGTTCTTTGGTCATGGCACCGACAATGCCTGGGATGAGGCGCGCCAACTGGTGCTCGGTGCGTTGCACTTGCCCTGGGAAATCTCCGACGCCTACCTTGATTGCCGCCTGGAGGATGACGAGCATGCCCACTTGCAGGCATTGCTCAAGCGCCGCATCGAAGAACGCGTACCCACCGCCTACCTGCTCGGCGAAGCCTGGTTCTGCGGTTTGCCCTTCGTCGTCGATGAGCGCGTGCTGGTGCCACGTTCGCCGATTGCCGAGCTGATCGACCGTCACTTCGCCCCCTGGCTGCCGACTGAACCGGCGCGCATTCTCGACCTGTGCACCGGCTCCGGCTGCATCGGTATCGCTTGCGCTTACGAATTCCCCGAAGCGGAAGTGGTACTGGGCGATCTGTCGTTCGACGCGCTGGAGGTGGCCAACCTCAATATCGAGCGTCATGGTCTGGAGGAGCGCGTGTTCTGTGTGCAGGGGGATGGTTTCGCCGGGTTGCCGGGGCAGCGTTTCGACCTGATCGTCTCCAACCCGCCTTATGTCGATGCCGAGGATTTTGCCGACATGCCGGCTGAGTACCAGCACGAGCCGGAAATGGGTCTGGCCTGCGGCGATGATGGATTGGACCTGGTGCGACGTATGCTGGCCGAGGCGGCCGATCACCTCACCGAGCGTGGCGTGCTGATCGTCGAGGTGGGCAACAGCCAGGTGCATGTCGAAGCGCTATACCCGGAAGTGGATTTCACCTGGCTGGATTTCCAGCGCGGTGGCCATGGCGTGTTCCTGCTGGCTGCCAAGCAGTGTCGTGAGCATCAGGCGCTGTTTCGTTCACGTCTCGGAGGCTGAATCGCCAGTGCGCCTGTTTCGCTGTCAGGGCTCGATTACCTCGAGCAACTGCAGCGCTAGCCGCACGCGCTCGGCATTCGGGTAATTGCGGTTGGCGAGTATCACCAGGCCGGTATCGCGTGCTGGAAGCAGCAGGATGTAGGCGCCGAAGCCATTGGTCGAGCCGGTCTTGTTCAGCAGCAGGTCGCCTTCGGCTGGCTTGGGCATACTTAAACGTGCCACGGTCTGTGGTTGCAGCGCCATTTCGGCGGAGTTGCCAGCCTGCAGTCTCTCCAGGCTGATGGGGTAGGCGTAGCGCTCCCAGCCCAGCGCCTGAGTCATGTCGCCGACCTGGTAGAAGCCTCGATGGGTCGAGCTGATCGCCAGGCGCAGCGGTGCGGGTAATTGATCCGGGTGCAGGTTGGCGTCGATGAAACGCAGCATATCGGTGGCGCTGGATTTCAGCCCATAGGCTTCGGCATCCAGCGCGCCGGGTGTCACGCGCACCGCCTTGTCGTCGCGGTAGCCCCAGGCATATCGGCTCATCTGCTTGGCCGGTATCTGCACGTAGCTTTCCTGCATGCCCAGTTGCGGCAGCAAATCCTTCTCCATCAACTGCTGAAACGGTTTGGCCAGACTGGTTGCGGCCAGGTGGCCGAACAGGCCGATGCTGGGGTTGGAATACAGTCGTTGCGTACCCGGCGGATATACCGCCTGCCAGTTGCGGTAGTAATCGAGCATCTGCTGTTCGTTGCTGACCGCGTCCGGGAATTGCAGCGGCAGGCCGCCCGGGGTGTAAGTGGCCAGATCCAGCAGGCTGATATGGTCGAAGGCGCTGCCCTGAAGGGCCGGCAGGTACTGGCTGGCGTTGTCGCTAAGGCTCAGCGTGCCACGTGCTTCGGCGTAGGCGCCAAGGGTGGCTGTGAATAGCTTGCTGATCGAGCCCAGCTCGAACAGGGTATGGCGATCAACCGCCAGGCCGCTTTCACGGGATGCCACGCCGTATTCGAAGAAATGCGACTGCCCCTTGTGGCTGATGGCGATGGCCATGCCGGGAATGGCATAGGTCTGCATCATCGACTTCGCAGCGGCGTCCACCTGTGTTTCCAGTGAAGGCGATGCCGGCGCCTGGCTGGCGGCCAGCAGCGCCAGGGCGGCGAACAGGGGGTGATACAGGTGGCGCATGCTGAGTTCCTTTCGTGGCTGGCCGATGCCGGCCCGCTCGGGGTTCGGGCAGGGTGGCAAATGTATGGCTTGGGCCGATTCTGCGAACAAAGGTTCAGGGCCGCACGCCCTGTTCGCGCAGGCGCTTGTACAGGGTATTGCGGCTCAGACCCAGGTGGCGGGCCAGGTAGGAGATATTACCGCCGCATGCCTGGTACTGGCTGGCCAGGTCGCCCTCACCCGGCTCGAGATGCGCGGGCAGGGGCGCCTCTGTCGGCAGGTCGAGAAAGAAGTCATCCGGCAGGTGTTCGGCGCGGATGGGCTGGTCGTCGGCCATGGCCAGCGCCACGCGCAACACGCTGCTGAGCTGGCGCAGGTTGCCTGGCCAGGGGTGATGCTGGAACAGCTCCAGCACTTCGCGGCTGATGCCCGCGCGCTGCTGGGGTTCGCGGTGCTGCTCCCAGAGTTTCTGGAACAGCGCCTGCTTGTCGCTGCGCTCACGCAGTGGCGGCAGTTCCAGATTCAGACCGCTGATGCGGTAATACAGGTCGGCGCGGAACTGGCCGCTGTCGACGTCTTGGCGCAGTGGGCGGTTGGTGGCGGAGACCAGGCGCACGTCGACTGGATGTAGCTCACTGCTGCCCAATGGCTGCACGCAGCGCTCCTGCAATACGCGCAGCAGCCGTGCCTGCACACGCAGCGGCATGTCGCCGATTTCGTCGAGAAACAGCGTGCCCTTGTGCGCCTTGCGGATCAGGCCGATGTGGCCTTTCTGGCTGGCGCCGGTAAAGGCGCCTTTCTCGTAGCCGAACAGTTCCGACTCCACCAGCTCAGCCGGAATGGCCGCGCAGTTGACCGCGATGAAGGGTTGGTCGGCGCGTGAGCTGGCGCGATGCAGCGCCCTGACGAAAACCTCTTTACCGGCACCGGTTTCGCCCTGCACCAGAATCGGGATGTCTTTTTCCAGCAGGCGCTCGGCCTGGCGGATGGCCTTGTCCATGCGTGCGTCACCCAGGCTCAGTGCATGCAGATGAGGTTCTTGTGGCGTGCTCTGCGCAACCTGCGGGCGGAAGTCACGAGGCTGAATGGGGGCCGGTCGGGCAGGGCGCCGTACCCGTGCGTGAAAGCGAAAGTGGCTGCTGGTGCGCAGGCTGAACGGCTGGCCGTCCGGCTGGTTGAGCAACTGCTGTAAAGGCACGTCGAACAGTTGTTCGATGGCGCCGTAGGTCAAAGGTTGGCCCAGCAGATTGTCAGCGCGGCGGTTGGCCGATACCACGTGGCCCTGTTCGTCGAACACCACCAGGCCGGCCCAGGGGCTGTCGAGGTTGTCGAGGCTGGTATTGAAGCTGAGCAGGTGGTACTGGCCTGCGAACAGCTTGAGGATCAGGCGGTTCTCCACCGACTGGCTCATCATCTTGACCATGCCCAGGGTATGCGCGGGCGGCAGGTAGCTGTCGCTGGACACGTCGAGTACGGCGATCATGCGCCGTTGTTCGTCGAAGATCGGCGAGGCCGAGCCGGTCATGAAACGGTTGGCCTTGAGAAAGTGCTCGTCGTGCTGGATATGCACGGCCTGGCCGCAACTGAGCGCGGTGCCGATGGCGTTGGTGCCGGTGTAACGCTCCAGCCAGCTGGCACCGGCGACGAATCCGGCGGCCTGGCGTGGCTCGATGAAGCGCTGGTCGCCCCAGGATTGCAGCAGTCGGCCCTGATCGTCGGCGAGCATGATCAGGCAGTTGGAGTTGGACAGGATGGTGCCGTAGTAGGGCAGCACTTCCTGGTGAGTGGTCTGCACCAGGGCCTGGCGGCTTTCCAGCAGGGCCGAGAGATCGCCGGGCGCCGGCGGGTCGAAGCGTGGTGCGCTCTGGTGAGTCAGGCCGTAGTCACGGCAGCGCGACCAGGACTCCTGGATGA
>CAZIZA010000181.1:0-1769 GCA_964543555.1 uncultured Pseudomonas sp. | reverse complement strand
GCGCTCTGGTGAGTCAGGCCGTAGTCACGGCAGCGCGACCAGGACTCCTGGATGATGGCGTCATGCGCCGATGCGCGGGCAGCTTCTGTCATGGTGCGATCTCTTCTTGTTGGTTCGCGATCTGCGCCGCGATCGATCCAGTGTCGTTCAAGCCTGTTCAAAGTCAACGAACGAATTGTTCAGTTGTTCACATTCGACTGTTCAAAAGTGTTCAGTGACTTTCCGTTGCTGCACCGTTATTTGGCGGATTTTTCTAATCTGATCAAAGAGATACGTTGATTTTTGTAGTGCTGGCACGCTTGTCGCTATCGATGTTCGCAATCGAATGGCACGACAAGAAAAAGGACAGGCCATGTCGCTCACGCTCGAACACGTCACCCGTATCGTCGACGGCCAGGTGCATATCGACGATGCCTGCCTCAGTTTTGAACCGGGCTCCTTCAACGTTCTGCTCGGTCGCACCTTGGCCGGCAAGACCAGCCTGATGCGCTTGATGGCCGGGCTGGATCGGCCCAATAGCGGCAGGGTGCTGATGAACGGCGCCGATGTCACCGGCGTGCCGGTGCGCCAGCGCAACGTGTCGATGGTCTATCAGCAGTTCATCAACTACCCGACCCTGACGGTGTTCGAGAACATCGCCTCGCCGCTGCGCCAGGCCGGTGTGGCCAAGGAGCAGATCGTCGAGAAGGTCGAGGCCACGGCGCGTATGCTGCGCATCGAGAAACTGCTGTCGCGTTATCCGCTGGAACTTTCCGGCGGCCAGCAGCAGCGCACGGCCATGGCGCGGGCGCTGGTCAAGGATGCCTCGCTGATCCTCTTCGACGAGCCGCTGGTCAACCTCGACTACAAGCTGCGCGAAGAGCTGCGCCAGGAAATGCGCGAGCTGTTCCTGGCGCGCCATACCATCGCCGTCTATGCCACCACTGAGCCCAACGAGGCACTGGCCCTGGGCGGAACCACCACCATCCTGCACGAGGGGCGGGTGGTGCAGAGTGGCAAGACCGCCGAGGTCTACCACCGTCCGCAGCAGATGTTGGCCGCCGAGCTGTTTTCGGAACCGGCGATCAACCTGCTGCCTGGACGCATAAGTGGCACTGAGGTGAGCTTCGCCGACTGCGTGCACTTTCCGCTCAACCCCGATCTACGCGATATCGCTGAGGGTGTATACCGCTTCGGTGTTCGCCCCAGCCATATCGGCCTGGTGCCGTCCAACGACGATGACCTGGAACTGGCCGTGACCGTCGAGCTGGCCGAGATCAGCGGCTCGGAAACCTTCCTGCATGTGCGCAACGAGCAGTTCGTGCTGGTGCTGCACCTGCCGGGCGTACACGAGTACGCGGTGGACACGCCGATCCTGATCTACATCCCGACCCACAAGCTGTTCGTCTTCGCCGCTGATGGGCAATTGGTGCAGGCGCCCAGTCGCCGCCAGGGGAGGGCTGCCTGATGGCCGAGATTCGCTTGCACAACCTCGCGCACAGCTACAGCGGCGTGCCGAAGGTGCCGGAAGACTACGCGATTCGCGAGATGAACCATGTCTGGCAGCAGGGCGGCGCCTATGCGCTGCTGGGCCCGTCAGGCTGCGGCAAGTCGACCCTGCTCAATATCATCTCCGGCCTGCTCAGCCCGTCGCAGGGCGAAGTGCAGTTCGACGGCAAGGCGGTCAATACGCTGTCGCCGCAGGAGCGCAACATCGCCCAGGTTTTCCAGTTTCCGGTGGTCTACGACACCATGACGGTGTTCGACAACCTGGCCTTCCCACTGCGCAA
>CAZIZA010000180.1:0-8375 GCA_964543555.1 uncultured Pseudomonas sp. | reverse complement strand
AACTGATCATCCGGCCCATCGAGGCGGCCGATTTCGACCAGGTCTGGCCGATCATTTGTGACGTGGTGCAGGCGCAGGAAACCTACGCCTATGACCCCGATATGGACCGCGACACG
This sequence comes from uncultured Pseudomonas sp., assembly GCA_964543555.1. Taxonomy (GTDB): domain Bacteria; phylum Pseudomonadota; class Gammaproteobacteria; order Pseudomonadales; family Pseudomonadaceae; genus Aquipseudomonas. The sequence goes on along the minus strand of CAZIZA010000180.1, from coordinate 8,259 downwards.
GCCTGGACACTCTGGGTCGAACTGCCCCGTGCGACCTTCGTTGCCGAACAGGACGGGCAGATTCTCGGCACCTACTACATCAAGGCCAATGCCGCCGGGCCGGGCGATCACGTATGCAACTGCGGTTATATGACCGCTCCCGCTGCGCGTGGCCGTGGCATCGCCAGCCGGCTCTGCGCTCATTCGCTGGACGTGGCGCGTGAACTGGGCTTCAGCGCCATGCAATTCAACAGTGTGGTGGCCACCAACACGGTAGCCGTGGCGCTGTGGCAGAAGCATGGCTTCGCCATCGTCGGCACCTTGCCCAAGGCCTACCGCCATGCCCGGCACGGATTGGTGGATTGTTATGTGATGTACCGCGGTTTGCTGGATTGAAGGGGACGGCAAGCTTCGTCTGCGCGTAAATCGAGCCGATGAGTAGCCTGGGTTGAGCACCGCGAAACCCGGGAAACGCTGCCCCGGGTATCGCTTCGCTCCACCCAGGCTACAGGCCTGACGCCGAATATCGACGCGAACAGCCCGCCGGGAGCTGCCTGTGCGGCAGTGAACGCATGACCTGCGCCGTATCGCCAAGGATCGCCTTTTCTGAGCTGCCTACTCGGCAGTGAAGAAGTGACGATAGCCGGCCAGACCTTGTGGCTCAAGGTCTGGCTCGATTTAGCCGTCGTTGACCCTTTTTTCTGGCCTCTTTATAACTCCTTGATTTTGAACCGTGCTTCATCTGCTCTGGAAAGAGGGTATGAGCATGGCTGGCCTGCTCCAGTCATGTCGCCCATCCGTACCCCAGGCTGTTGTCATCGTGGGCGAGCGCAAGCTGTCTCAGGATGAAGCAGGCGGCAAAGGCGGGTATTCTGCTGGCCGTTGCGTTTACCTACAGGCCCTGCCATGCAGCATTCCACAATCCTTTTCGACCTCGACGGTACCCTGACCGACCCGCGTGAGGGCATCACTCGCTCGGTGCAGTACGCGCTTGCCAAGCTGGGCATCGATGAGCCGGATCTGACGGCGCTGGAGCACTTTATCGGCCCGCCGTTGTTGCAGTGCTTCATGAGTACCTATGCGCTGGACGAGGCCACTGGCTGGCAAGCGGTCAATCATTACCGTGAGCGCTTCCGGGTGACCGGCCTGTACGAGAATCAGGTGTTCGAGGGTGTCGAGGCGCTGCTGCAAGGCCTGGTGGCGCAGGGCCGCACGCTGTATATCGCGACCAGCAAGCCGACGGTGTTCGCCGAGGAAATCGCCCGGCACTTCGGCTTCGATCGCTACTTCAAACGCATCTATGGCAGTGAGCTGGATGGTACGCGCACCAATAAAGTGGAGCTGTTGGCGCATCTGTTGGAGTCGGAGCGGTTAGCGCCCGGCTCGGCGCTGATGATCGGTGACCGCAAGCACGACCTGATCGGCGCGCGTAGCAACGGGTTGCAGGCGGTGGCAGTGGGTTACGGCTTCGGCAGTCGAGAAGAGTTGCTCGGCGAGGCGCCGGACTATCATTTCGAGACGCTTGCGGATTTGCACCGGGCGCTGGCCGGTTGAAGGCGCTTTAAGAACGAGGCGATAAACCTTGTGGAAGGTGCTTCAGCGGCGAGCTCCTGTCGCGGCTAAAGCCCCTCCTACAGGTGCCGGGTTTCAGCCGTTCTTCTGATAGACGATCTTTTTGGTGCCGCCGTCGCAGCTACCGACGACCATGCTCTGATCCTGAACTTCGTCGTTGGTGACGATTTCCAGGGTGTAGCTGGGCACGTTATTGGCCTGAATCTTCACTTCGATTTCCTGCTTGAGTTCTTCGCAGGGCTTGGGCGCGGCCAGCGCACCGCCAGCAAGGAGCATCAGGGCCAGGGCGGGAATCAGTCGTTGCATCGCTTGTACCTCCGGTGTTGAGCGAAACCTGAGTAGGTTGGACTGGCAATTTGCCCAGCAGTTCTAGTCATGTTGCATCAGACCTTCCAGCGTCACCCGACGACCTGCTTCGGGCAGCCGACCGAGCGCAGCCACGGCGTCATAGAACGCACGCCAGTCCCGCCCTTCGCGCACGAAAAGAGCGGCGAACGCCGGTACCCACTGATCGTACAGGCCGAAAGGCAGCAATTTGGCGTTGTTCAGTGGGCCTTCGATCCAGGCGTCATAGCGACCCTGGCCGCCCCACTCGCGCTGGCGCAGGGCGCGATAGTCGCTGCGCAGGCGCTCGAACTCAGCCTGTTTGGCGTGGCGCATGGCTTGCTCGTTCAGGTCACTGGTGTAGAGCCTACGCAGGCGCTCGCGGCTGGCCAGCACCAGGTCGATGAATTGCTGGCGCTGGCGGTCGTTCGTGGCGGGAGGTGCTTCACCTCGCGCGGTATGCCACTGGCGCAGCCCTTCGTGCTCGACGAAGGTGGCGAATGATTCGTTGAAAGCCGTGTCACCCGGTAGGTAATACTGCTGGTGTGCCAACTCGTGGAAGATCACCGCGATGAAGCGTTCATCGCTCCAGCGCAGCATGGTGCTCAGTAGCGGATCGTCGAACCAGCCCAGGGTGGAGTAGGCCTCGACACCGCCGATGTAGGTGTCCAGGCCTTGCTGGCGCAGCAGCGCGGCCGCACCCCGCGCACGGCCCTGCTGGTAGTAGCCGCGGTAAGCGACGCAACCGGCGATGGGAAAGCAGTGCAGTTCGGGTTCAAGCGAGAACTCCGGGGTGGCGAAGACGTTCCATACCACGAAGGGGCGATCCAGGTCGGCGTACAGGCGATAGCTGCGGTTGTCGGGCAGTTGCAGACGGGTACTGGCGAAGTCTCGCGCCTGCTGGCTGAGGGCCAGGCGTCTGGCCAGGTTGGGGTCGGTAGCGGGGGCGGCCAGCAGACGCTCGATTGGCTGGCGTGCCTGCAGCAGTTGCCACTGGCCCTGGCCAAGATGGGCGTAATAATCGATCGTCGAGCAGCCGCTCAGGAAGAGGGCCAGCAGGGGAACCACCAGGCGGTACGACAGGTCTTTAACAGAGGTGTAGGGCATGGCGTCACGCTAGCTGATTGCGCAGGTTGTCTCCAGCCCATTTACCTCGGCTTTGCTGGTCGCTCGGTGTAGGCTGGTCATTGAACCCTGCCGTGGAGGTCGTTATGCGCGCTCTGCTTGTAGTACCCGCTTTGATGATGCTCGGAGCCTGTGCTTCACCGTTGCCCAAGCCTGACCCGGAGCAGGCCTGGGTCGAGCTGTATTCCAGTGCCGATACCCTGCTGATGGCTGACCGCCTGGACGGTGAGCGCTGGCCAGATGGCCGTTATTTCCAGGTCACGCCTGGCCGGCACGAACTGGAAACCCGCTTTCAGTTCGAGGTGCGCAGTGGGGCGACCCTGGGTATGCAGAGCGAACCGCTGCGTATGACCTGTGAGATTCGTCTGCGTTATGACGACTTCGTTGCGGGGCAGCATTATCGCATCGAGGCGCGTCAACAATTGATGAAGGCGCAGGCCTGGCTGTATGACGCGCAGCGTAATGTCGTGGCGCGTGGTGAGGTGCAGCGATGCGGTACGGCAATCTGACCGGCTGAGCTGCGCCACGCACCCAGCGCATGCTGAGTGCGGCGCTATCGGCTTCAGTTTTCCAGCACCGCCTCCAGCGTGATGGTGGCGTTGAGCAGCCTGGAGACCGGGCAGCCGGTTTTGGCAGTTTCCACGGCTTTTTCGAAGGCGTTGCGCTCTGCCCCCGGGATTTTCGCGTGTAGCTTCAGGTGTACGGCGCTGATCTCGAAGCCGCCCTCCACTTTATTCAGGGTGACCTGGGCCTGGGTGTCGATACGTTCGGCAGTCATCCCGGCGTCGCCCAACTCCTTGGACAGGGCCATGGAAAAACAACCGGCGTGGGCCGCGCCGATCAGCTCTTCGGGGTTGGTGCCTGGCGCATCTTCGAAGCGGGTATTGAAGCCATAGGGGATGTTATTGAGCGCGCCACTCTGGGTACTGATGGTGCCCTTGCCGTCCCTGATGCTGCCTTGCCACTGGGCCGTTGCTGTCTTCTTCATGGTGCGTCTCCCATTGAGTCAACGAGGCCGCCGGCTTGGCGGCCTGTTCTGATTCAGAGGGTAATCGCGCGGACAAGTTCGGTCTGCTAGCCGCTCTGCAACTCAGCGAGTAGGTCGAAGGCATGCAGACGGTCGGCGAAGTCGTACAGGTCGCAGGTGAAGATCAGCTCGTCCGCCTCGGTCTGTTCCAGCAACTGTTCCAGGCGCTGGCGGACAGTCTGCGGCCCGCCGATGGCGGCGAGGCCGAGAAACTCACTGACGGCTTGCCGTTCATGGGGTAACCACAGACCTTCCATACTCGCCACCGGCTTGCGCTGCACCAGGCTCTGACCACGGATCAGCGCAAGGATGCGCTGGAACGCCGAAGTGGCCAGGTACTGCGCCTGTTCATCGCTGTCCGCCAGCAGCAGCGGGACACCGAGCATCACGTAGGGTTTGTCGAGCACTTCGGAGGGGCGGAAGTGGTTGCGGTAGGTGCGGATGGCCTCGTGCAGGTAGCGCGGTGCGAAGTGCGAGGCGAAGGCATAAGGCAGCCCTTTCGTGCCGGCCAGTTGAGCGCTGAACAGGCTGGAGCCGAGCAGCCAGATCGGTACGTGGGTGCCGCTGCCGGGCATGGCGATCACCCTTTGGCCTGGCTGGCGCGGGCCAAGGTAAGCCTGCAGTTCCTCGACATCGTGGGGGAAGTCGTCGGCGCTGCCGTCGCGGCTGCGGCGCAGGGCATGAGCGGTGTATTGATCGGCGCCAGGTGCACGGCCCAGACCCAGTTCGATGCGCCCCGGATAGAGCGTGGCGAGGGTGCCGAACTGTTCGGCGATCACCAGGGGGGCATGGTTGGGCAGCATCACGCCGCCGGAGCCAAGGCGGATTCTCGACGTGCCAGCAGCCAGGTAGCCCAGAAGCACAGACGTGGCGGAGCTGGCGATGCCGTCCATGTTGTGGTGCTCGGCTACCCAAAAACGCTCGAAGCCAAGCCGCTCGACATGCTGGGCCAGCGCCAGTGAGTTGTGCAGCGCCTGGGCAGCGTCACCGTCGTCGCGAATCGGCGCCAGATCGAGGGTGGAGAGCTTGATGGAGGCCAGTCGGCTCATGGGGAGTCTCCTCGTTGCATGGCCGGCCACTCTAACCCCTCGGGTCAGGGCTGCACACGCATCGCCGCAGCATAGTCATCATCGATACGACTGATGCAAGGGCAGGGCCGCTGAGCCGATGTGGTGCGCGCGGTGCTCACACACGCAGTTACCAGCGGCTCAACAAGAAGGCGTGCATATTCGTCCTGAGCGGTTAGACTTCCCACCCTGACGTCGCTCACAAGGCGCGCTCGCTTAAAAATAACAGAAAAAGGAGATATCCCATGAAAGGCAAATCCTTGGCATGGGTCCTGTCCGCCGCGCTCGCGGGTACTGCCCTGAGTGGCACAGCACAGGCCGAAGAAAAGTTCGTCACCATTGGCACTGGCGGTCAGACCGGCGTTTATTACGTGGCCGGTCAGTCCATCTGCCGCTTCCTCAACCGTGGCTCGGCTGAGCACGGCATCAAGTGCAACGCCCCGGCCAGTGGCGGTGGCGTGGCCAACGTGAATGGCATTCGCAGCGGCGAATTCAACTTCGGCATCATGCAGTCCGACCACCAGTACAAGGCCCTGAATGGTGTTGCGCCGTTTGCAGCCGAAGGCGCGATGACTGATATCCGTGCAGTGCTCTCGCTGCAGAGCGAAGTGTTCACCGTGCTTGCCCGTCGTAGCGCCAATATCAACAGTTTTGATGACCTCAAGGGCAAACGCGTCAACGTCGGCAACCCGGGTTCCGGTCAGCGCGACACCCTGGAAGAGATCATGGCTGTCAAAGGCTGGGATCGTTCCGCTTTCGCCCTGGCCGCCGAGCTGAAGCCGGCCGAGCAGGCCAGCGCCCTGGGTGACAACAATATCGATGCCATGACCTACTTCGTCGGTCATCCCAACGGTGCGATCCAGGAAGCCACTACCACCACCGACGCCGTACTGGTTCCGGTGACCGGCGCCGAGATCGACAAGCTGCTGGCCGAGAAGACCTACTACACCAAGGCTGACATCCCTGGCGGTCTGTACAAGGGCAACGATGAGCCGACGCCGTCCATCGGCGGCAAGGCCGTGCTGTCCACCAGCGCCAAGGCTGACCCGGAAGTGGTCTACCAGTTGGTCAAGTCGGTGTTCGAGAATATCGACCGCTTCAAGCGTCTGCACCCGGCCTTCGCTAACCTGAAAGAAGAAGACATGATCAAGGTCGGTCTGACTGCTCCGCTGCACGAAGGTGCCGAGCGTTACTACAAGGAACGTGGTTGGCTGTAAGCCTTCGGCTCTGTTGACCCGATCGCTGAGCTCATGGGTGATGTGCGCCGAGCGCACTGCCTAAATCGCTTCTAGTGTTAAGCAAACCCGTAGACTTCGGTCTACGGGTTTTGCCGTTTTCGATTACTCAAATGCAGGTTCGCCCCATGCATGACAAGCAACTATCCACCGAGGAACTGATCGCCCAGGATGTCGGCGCACGCTCGCCCGTCGGCCTGATGGCCCAGGTGATCACTGGCCTGGCCCTGCTCTGGTCGCTATTCCAGCTGTGGATCGCCTCGCCGCTGCCGTTCATTCTCGGCTTCGGCGTCTTCAACGATACCCAGACCCGTGCCATTCACCTGGCCTTTGCCCTGCTGCTGGCATTTCTCGCGTATCCGGCGTTCAAGCGTTCGCCGCGTGACCGCGTGCCGCTGCTGGATATCGCGCTTGGCCTGGTCGCTGCTGCCAGTGCCGCCTACCTGTTTATTTTCTATCAGCAACTGGCCCTGCGCCCCGGCAGCCTGACCACGGGTGACCTGGTCACCGCCTGCATCGGCATTCCCCTCTTGCTTGAGGCCACGCGCCGTGCGCTGGGCCCACCCCTGGCGATCATCGCCCTGGTCTTTCTCGTCTATAGCCTGGCAGGCCCCTACATGCCTGGCCTGCTGGCACACCGTGGCGTCAGCTTCAATGCGCTGGCCAACCACCAATGGATCACCACCGAGGGCGTATTCGGTATCGCTTTGGGTGTGTCCACCAGCTTCGTATTCCTCTTCGTGTTGTTCGGCGCGTTGCTCGAGCGCGCCGGTGCCGGTCATTACTTCATCCAGTTGGCATTCAGCCTGCTTGGCCACTTCCGTGGTGGCCCGGCCAAAGCGGCGGTGCTGGCATCGGGCCTGACCGGCATGATCTCCGGCTCGTCGATCGCCAACGTGGTGACCACTGGTACCTTCACCATCCCGATGATGAAGCGCACCGGGTTTTCCTCGGAGAAGGCCGGTGCGGTGGAAGTGGCCTCCTCGGTCAACGGTCAGATCATGCCGCCGGTGATGGGCGCGGCCGCCTTCCTGATGGTCGAGTACATCGGCATGCCCTATGTCGAAATCATCAAGCATGCCTTCCTGCCCGCAGCGATTTCCTATATCGCGCTGCTTTACATTGTTCATCTGGAGGCGCTCAAGCTTGGCCTGCAGCCGATCGGCAGCGCCCAACCCAAGCCCTGGCTGCGTCGCCTGACCGGCTTCGCCTTCGGCGCGGCGCTGATCAGCGGCCTGTCGCTGGCGGTCTACTATGGCCTCGGCTGGCTCAAGCCGGCGCTGGGCGAATATGCCCTGCCGGGCATCGGCGTTCTGCTCGCGGTTGTCTACCTGGCGCTGTTGAAAGTCGCCGCCAGTGTGCCGGTATTGCCGCCGGAAGATCCCAATGCGCCGCTGGAGGAACTGCCGCAGACCCGCGCCGTGTTGCTGTCTGGTCTGCACTTCCTGCTGCCGGTGGTGGTGCTGGTCTGGTGCCTGATGATCGAGCGTCTGTCTCCCGGCCTGTCGGCCTTCTGGGGCAGTGTGATGCTGATCATCATCCTGCTCACCCAGCGCCCGCTGCTGAGCTGGATGCGCCGCGACGGCAGCCATGACCACGGCAGCTTCATCGATGGCGTGATCGACCTGCGCGAAGGTCTGATCGCCGGTGCACGCAACATGATCGGCATCGGTATCGCCACAGCGGCGGCTGGTATCATTGTCGGCGCAGTGTCGCAGACGGGCGTGGGCCTGGTGCTGGCGGATCTGGTCGAACTGCTGTCGATGGGCAACCTGCTGCTGATGCTGATTCTGGTAGCGGTATTCAGCCTGATCCTCGGCATGGGCTTGCCCACCACCGCCAACTACATCGTGGTGTCCAGCCTGCTGGCACCGGTGGTGGTGGCGCTGGGGCAGCAAAACGGTTTGATCGTGCCGTTGATTGCAGTCCA
>CAZIZA010000179.1:0-8382 GCA_964543555.1 uncultured Pseudomonas sp. | reverse complement strand
CAAGCTTTTCCTTGCGCAGCGCAATCAGCTTGTTTTCTTCCTGTTGCAGTTCGTTGTGGTCGAGTTGTTGGTCGCTCATGGTCGCTTAATCTGCCTGGCGTGTCGTACAAAATTTGAGCAGGCGCCGGCTGATCGGCGCCCACGGATGGGTTACTGGGCTTACAGGCCCTGCTTGAGGCTGGCTTCGAGATAGCCGTCGAGGTCGCCATCGAGCACCTTCTGGCAGTCGCTGCGCTCGACGCCGGTACGCAGGTCCTTGATGCGCGAGTCGTCGAGCACGTAGGAGCGGATCTGATGACCCCAGCCGATGTCCGACTTGCTGTCTTCCAGCGCCTGTGAGGCGGCGTTGCGCTTCTGCATCTCCAGCTCGTACAACTTGGCCCGCAGCATTTTCATGGCGGTGTCCTTGTTGGCATGCTGCGAGCGTTCGTTCTGGCAGGCCACCACGGTATTGGTCGGCACGTGGGTAATACGCACCGCCGAATCGGTGGTGTTGACGTGCTGACCACCGGCACCGGAGGAGCGGTAGGTGTCGATACGCAGATCGGACGGGTTGATCTCGATATCGACCTTGTCGTCGATCTCGGGCGAGACGAACACCGCCGAGAACGAGGTGTGGCGACGCGCGCCGGAGTCGAACGGGCTCTTGCGCACCAGGCGGTGCACGCCAATTTCGGTGCGCAGCCAGCCGAAGGCGTACTCGCCCTTGATGTGCACGGTGGCGCCCTTGATGCCGGCGACTTCACCCTCGGACAGCTCGACGATCTCGGCACTGAAACCGCGCTTGTCGGCCCAACGCAGGTACATGCGCAACAGAATGTTGGCCCAGTCCTGAGCCTCGGTGCCGCCGGAACCGGCCTGGATATCCAGGTAGCAGTTGTTCGGATCCATCTCGCCACTGAACATGCGGCGGAACTCCAGCTTCTCGAGAATTTCGCGCAGGCGCTCGACTTCGGCAACGATGTCGCTTACCGCACCTTCGTCATTCTCTTCAGCGGCCATTTCCAGCAGATCGCGGGAATCGGTCAGGCTGCCGGTGAGGTCGTCGATGGTTTCGACGATCTGCGCCAGCATGGCGCGCTCACGGCCCAGGGCTTGGGCATACTCGGGCTTGTTCCAGACGCTGGCGTCTTCCAGCTCGCGGTTTACTTCGACCAGACGATCATGCTTGTGATCGTAGTCAAAGATACCCCCGAATTGACTGGGTTCGCTCGGACAGGTCCTTGATGGCGTTGAGGATCGGATTGATTTCCATGGTAGTCGGCGCTCGCGGCAAATCGGACGGAAAAGCCGGCGATTATACCCGAGCTGGCAACAGCTGGCAGCCCACGATTGCGGGTGCATCACGCCCCACTGGATCAACGGCGCACTATACTCACCGAACAATCAATCGCTGTGATCGCTCTGGAATCCCTAATGCCCGCCTCGCACAGCATGCGCAGCCACATCGCCCTGTTCATTGCCTTGCTGGTCAGCGCTCTCAGCTGGCTGCTGGGCACACTGATTGGCCAGCACAGCAGCCAGCAAATTCGCCAGGATCTTGGTCGCAGCATGGCCGAAGTGTCCTACGTGATGGTCGACCGCCTGGATCGTGACATGGCCTCGCGTGCTGCTGTGCTGCGTGTACTCGGCAACCTGCAGGCGCTGCGTCAGCCTGATAACGTCAACGAGGTACGGCGCCTGCTCGACAGCCTGCAGCAGGAAATTCCGAGCATCGCCTGGATCGGCTTCACCGATCCGCACGGCCTGGTGCTGGCGTCCAGCAACGGCATTCTGGAAGGCGCCAGCATCGCACAGCGACCGGTGTACCTGGAGGGACGCAACGGCGTGTTCATCGGCGATGTGCATGAAGCCGTACTGCTGGCCAAACTGCTGCCCAACCCCAGTGGTGAGGCAATGAAGTTCGTCGACATCAGCCTGCCTATTCTCGCCAGCGACGGCAGCCTGGTCGGCGTTCTGGCCAGTCACCTGTCCTGGGCCTGGGCCGATGAGGTACGCCGGACGATTCTTGGCCCCATGCAAGATCGCCGCAATGTCGAGCTCTTCGTCATCGGCCAGGACCATGGCATCCTCCTGGGCCCGCGAGACATGATCGGTCAGAAACTGGAGCTACCTGCGCTGGCAGGATTGCAGCCCGGGAAAAGCCGCTGGCAGGTACAACAATGGCCCGATGGCAATGAGTACCTGACCGGCCTGACCCTGAGCCAGGGGCATGAGGATTATCCCGGGCTGGGCTGGACGGTCGTTGCGCGCCAACCCCTGGAGCAAGCCTATGCGCCGGCACGCGAACTGCTGCTGAGCATCCTGCTGTGGGGCACAGGCCTGGCCTTGTTGTTCGCCCTGCTTGGCTGGCTGCTGAGCGGCTATTTCATTCGCCCGCTGCGACAGATCGCCGACGCCGCCGACCGTCTCAGTGCGGGCGAGCACTGCGAGATTCCGGACCTGAGTGGTACACGTGAAATCGAGCAGTTGAGCCAGTCGATTCGCCATCTGGTTGACAGCCTGACCCAGCAGCAAACCGCGCTGGGGATGATGGAAAGCCTGGCTCACCACGACCCGCTGACCGGTCTGCCCAATCGCATGGCACTGGAGAAATTCCTGCCTCAGGCCCAGCAACGCAGCCGTCTGCAGCATGGTTGCCTGGCCCTGCTTTATCTGGATCTCGATGCATTCAAACCGGTCAACGACACCTATGGCCACGTCGCGGGTGATCACCTGCTACGCGAAATTGCCCAACGCCTGCGTGGCTGCCTGCGTGACGGCGACATGGTCGCGCGCCTGGGCGGTGACGAGTTTCTCATGGTGCTGCAAGTACCGGCGCAGGATGCTCAGGATCATGCGCGCCTGGTCGCTGAACGGGCCATCGCCGCGCTTGGTCAGCCTGTGGTGCTGGAGGTCGGCGAAACACGCATCGGCTGCAGCATAGGCGGCGCACTCTGGCCCATCGATCACACAGATCTGGACATTGTCCTGCAACGGGCCGACGAGGCGCTTTATCAAGCCAAGCACGCCGGGCGCAATCGCGCCGTGTTCAATGTCCGCCCAGCAGAGGCGCGCGACTGAGCGTAACTTCAGCCGGCGGCCGCACGCTGAGCGGGTTGTGCATCCTCGACGATCATCTGTGCGGCTTTCTCCGCAATCATCAGCACGGGCGAGCAGGTATTGCCCGAGGTGATGCTCGGCATGATCGAGGCGTCGACCACACGCAGGCCGGCGATGCCATGCACGCGCAGACGGGCGTCCACTACAGCCTCTCGGCCCTGCCCCATGGCACAGGTACCCACCGGATGGAAGATGGTGGTGCCGATCTCGCCTGCTGCGCGCTGCAAGTCTTCTTCACTGCGATAGTCCGGGCCGGGCTTGTACTCCTGAGGGCGGTAGCGGGCCAGCGCTGGCGCCGAGACGATACGCCGGGTCAGGCGAATCGCGTCAGCAGCGACGCGCAAATCGCGCTCGTCACTCAGGTAGTTGGGGCGAATCAGCGGTGCCACGCTGGCATCGGCCGAGGCGATTACCACACGGCCACGACTCTGTGGGCGCAGGTTGCATACCGAAGCGGTAAACGCCGGGAAGTCATGCAGGGGTTCGCCGAAGCGCTCCAGCGATAGCGGCTGGACGTGATACTGCAGGTTGGCGCGCTCCTGGCTGGGGTCGGACCTGGCAAAGGCACCGAGCTGGCTGGGCGCCATGGACAGTGGCCCACTGCGCTTGAGCAGGTATTCCAGGCCCATGCCCAGCTTGCCCCAAGGCGTGGCCGCGATACGGTTGAGCGTCTTCACCCCTTCGACGCGATAGATCAAACGCAGTTGCAGGTGATCCTGCAGGTTCTCACCAACGCCCGGCAGTTCGTGACGCACGCCGACACCCAGCCTTTCGAGCAGCGCTTTCGGGCCGATGCCGGAACGCTGCAGCAAGGCCGGCGAACCAATGGCTCCGGCACAAAGAATGATCTCGCGACGTGCCGCCACCCGCAGCGCCTGCCCCTGCCAACGCAGATACAGTGCACAGGCGCGACCGTCGGCAAGCTCCAGACGCTCAGCCTCGGCGTCGGTCAACACCTGCAGGTTGGGACGCTGGTAGCTATCGCGTAGAAAGGCCTTGGAGGCGTTCCAACGCACACCGCGTTTCTGGTTGACCTGAAAGTAGCTGCAGCCTTCGTTATCCCCTGCGTTGAAGTCATCGATGCTGGCAATACCGCTCTGCCCCGCAGCCTCACGGAAGGCTTCGAGAATATCCCAGGACAGACGCTGCTGCTCGACCCGCCACTCGCCGTCGCCGCCGTGCAAATCACTGGCACCGGCAAAGTGATTCTCCGAGCGTTTGAACAGTGGCAACACATCGTGCCAGGCCCATCCGGGATTGCCGGCTGCGGCCCAGCCATCGTAGTCCGCCGCCTGCCCGCGCATGTAGATCATGCCGTTGATCGAGGAGCTGCCACCGAGCACGCGGCCACGCGGGTATTTCAGTGCACGGCCATGCAGGCCGGGATCGGCCTCGGTGCTGTAGCACCAGTCGGTACGCGGGTTGCCGATGCAATAGAGATAACCGACGGGAATGTGGATCCAGGGATAGTCGTCACGACCACCGGCCTCGATCAGTAAAACGCTAACACCGGGGTCGGCCGAGAGCCGATTCGCCAGCAGGCAACCAGCAGGGCCAGCGCCGACAATCAGGTAGTCGTAAGCATCCAGCGGCAATTGCGACATGGGCATCCTCGCGCGTCGTTCTTATCGTTGGTCAACAGCCTAAAACAAGCCGGATCAGGGCTGAATGATCTTTTGGTCTGATGCAGCGGCTGAATGCACGCCCATCGCCTGGCAGCTATGGTGAAGTACCTGCGCCCTGCGCTTTACTTGCAAGCATTCCTGCCTGAGCCCGTCCGCGATGCCACCACCCCCCGCAAGCAAGCCACACACACCGCTTCCTGCCATATCGCGACCGCGCGGCTGGCTACGCTGGCTTCCGGGCCTGCAAACGCTCAGAGACTATCGCCTGGCCTGGCTGCCCAGGGATATTGCCGCTGGCCTGGTGCTGACTACCATGCTGGTGCCGGTGGGCATTGCCTATGCCGAGGCCTCCGGCGTGCCCGGCCTCTATGGCCTGTACGCGACCATCGTGCCATTGCTGGCCTACGCCCTGTTCGGCCCTAGCCGTATTCTCGTGCTCGGCCCCGATTCGGCCCTGGCGGCACTGATCCTCGCCGTGGTGCTGCCACTCTCCGGCGGCGACCCGATGCGCGCGGTGACGCTGGCCAGCATGATGGCTGTGGTGGCCGGCCTCACCTGCCTGATTGCCGGATTGCTGCGCCTGGGCTTTATCACCGAACTGCTGTCCAAGCCCATTCGCTATGGCTACATGAACGGTATCGCGCTGAGCGTGCTGATCAGCCAGACGCCCAAGTTGTTTGGCTTTAGCATCGACAGTCAGGGGCCGCTCACTGACCTACGGGCCATCGCCAGCGCCCTGATATCGGGCCAGGCCCACGTCTACAGCCTGCTCATCGGCACCGGGACCCTGGCAGTGATCCTGCTGCTGAGCCGCTTCAGACAATTGCCCGGCATCCTCATCGCGGTGAGCCTGGCAACCCTGGCGGTCGCTCTGTTCAATCTGGATAGCCAGGGCGTGCAGGTGCTCGACGAACTGCCCCAGGGGCTGCCCAGTTTCACTTTGCCCTGGCTCAGCAGTGTCGATCTGGCCAGCGTGGTGCTGGGTGGCATCGCCGTTGCCCTGGTCGCGTTCGCCGATACCAGCGTGCTGTCGCGTACCTATGCAGCCCGTACCGGACGCCCGGTAGACCCCAATCAGGAGCTGGTCGCCCTGGGCGCAGCCAACCTGGCCGGTGGTTTATTTCAGGGTTTTCCCGTCAGCAGCAGTGCGTCACGCACGCCCGTGGCCGAAGCGGCAGGCGCGATCACCCAGGTCGCCGGTATCGTCGGAGCCCTGAGCGTCGCCCTGCTGTTGATGCTGGCTCCGGACCTGATGCAGCACCTCCCCAGCAGTGCCCTGGCGGCGGTAGTGATTGCCGCTGTCATCGGCCTGTTCGTGATCGGCGACCTGCGACGCATTTACCGCGTGCAGCAATGGGAGTTCTGGTTGTCGATGGCCTGCTTCGCCGGCGTGGTGACCTTTGGCGTGATCCCCGGCATCGGCATTGCCGTGGTGCTAGCAGTGATCGAGTTTCTCTGGGACGGCTGGCGCCCGTACTACACCGTTCTCGGCCAGGTGGAGGGTATCCGGGGCTTCCATGACATCAAGCGACACCCCGATGCCCGGCAGATACCCGGCCTGCTGCTGTTTCGCTGGGACGCTCCACTGTTCTTCGCCAATGCCGAGCTGTTCCAGCAATCCCTATTGCAGGCGCTGGAGCAAGCACCGGCGCCGGTGCGCCGCGTGGTGATAACGGCCGAACCCGTCACCAGCATCGACGTGACATCTGCCGACATGCTTGCCGAGCTCGATCGCATGCTCACCGAAGCCGGTATCGAACTGCACTTTGCCGAAGTGAAGGGGCCGCTCAAGGACAAGCTGCGACGCTTCGGCCTACTGCACGATGGTCAGGCACGACACCTGTACCCAACAGTTGGTGCAGCCGTCGATGCCTACGTGAACGATCATGGTGAGAAGACGCTGCCGGGTCATGCCCGGCATGCAGACTGAAGCGAGAAAGGACTCAGACACCAACCGGTAACGCACATACCTGCGCTTCCAGCTCCGCCTTCAACTCCAGCGGCAGCTTCAATTGACGCGCCAGCTCCTCAAGGTAGGCGCGCTCCATGAAATGCTCCTCGTCGACCATCAATACGCTGGCCAGGTACATCTCGGCCGCCATTTCCGGCGTACTGGCGGACCGCGCGACATCCGCAGGATCCAGCGGTTTGTTCAGCTCGGCATGCAACCAGCTCTGCAGCTCGGCGTCCTGCGCCAACTTGCCCAGCTCCTCTTCGATCAACTGACGCTCACGTTCATCAACATGACCGTCAGCCTTGGCCGCTGCCACCAGCGCCTTGAGAATGGCACGGCTGTGCTGCTCGACCTGAGGCGCCGGCAGGCGATCCAGCGTCTGCGGCTCGACAGGCTGCGTGCCACCCTGCTGGGCTTGCTGCGCCTGCCAGTTGCCGTAAGCCTTGTAGGCGAGCACACCCAATGCAGCCAGGCCACCATAGACCGCCACCTTGCCGCCGACCTTGCGTACCCGCTTGTTGCCCAGCAGCATGGCCAGTGCCGCGCCTCCACCGGCGCCCTTGAGCATCGAGCCGAGATCGCTGCCACCGCCCTTACTCTTGCCAGCGGCGCCGCCGAGCAGGCCTCCCAGCGCGCCCCCAAGCCCGGAAGATGAGGCGGCACCGCCCTTCTGCTGCAGCATGTCCTGGCCGGATTTGAGCAATTGATCGAGCAAGCCACGGGTATTCATCGCGCATTCTCCTGAGGAAATCTCGCCGAGTGTAGGCCTCGGCCACTGGTCCGGCAGCCAACTGAATGCTTCCAGATATTACCGCAGGGGCCGCTTGACAGCCTTGTCAACGTCCAAGCACGATCGGCGGACGATTCAGGCAATTGCACCATCACCTGTTGCCCTGGATGCAGACGGCCAATCCAACCTATCGGCGATCAAGGTAGCGCTGGCTAGCCTCGCGCACTAACGCGGTGCGATATGCGCCACCATCAGTTGCACGCTTTCATTACCGCGAAACTCGTTGAGGTCGAGCTTGTAGGCCACTTCAGCCCAGCGCAGGGTTGGGTTCGGCCAGACCTCACGGTCGATGTTGAAGGCGATGCCGTCGAGTTGCACGCTGCCGCATTCGGTTTTGAGTACCAGCTTCAGGTGACGCTCGCCGACGATGCGCTGATTGACGATCTGGAACACGCCGTGGAACAGCGGCTCAGGAAAATGCTGCCCCCAGGGCCCTGCGTTGCGCAGGGCGCGGGCCAGTTCCAGATGGAATTCGGTGGCGTCGAGCTGACCATCGGACAGCAGGCGGCCGGTCAGGTCGTCCTCGCAAAGCTGGCGGCGCACCTCAGCGTCGAAGGCGACGGCGAACGCACCGAAATTCTCCTGCGGCAGCGACAGCCCGGCGGCCATGGCATGCCCGCCGAACTTGCTGATCAGCCCCGGATGCTTGGCCGCCACGGCATCCAGCGCATCACGAATATGCAGCCCCGGCACCGAACGCGCCGAGCCCTTGAGCATGCCCTCGCCAGCATCGGCAAATGCGATGGCAGGGCGGTGGTAACGCTCCTTCAGGCGCGAGGCGAGAATGCCGATCACCCCCTGATGCCAGTCCGGCTCGAACAGGCACAGACCGAATGGCATGTCCGCCACTGGCAGATCCTTGAGCTGGGCCAGCGCCTCGCGCTGCATGCCCTGCTCGATGGCCTTGCGAT
>CAZIZA010000178.1:0-8384 GCA_964543555.1 uncultured Pseudomonas sp. | reverse complement strand
CAGCAGGTTGGTCTGCTCGGCCACAGACTTGATCACGTCCATCACGCTGCCGATCTTGTCGCTTTCCTGCTGCAAGCCGGTCATCGCCTCGGAAGAACGGCCCACTTCAGCAGCCAGACGCTCGATCTGCGACACCACCTGAGCCACCACCTGATCGCCCTTGCGTGCTTCGGCATCGGCAGCGGTCGCGGCATCGGAAGCCTGCTCGGCATTACGCGCCACTTCCTGCACGGTGGCGGACATCTCGTGCATGGCGGTGGCCACCTGGTCAGTTTCCTGGCGCTGATGATTGGCACCCGCGCTGGTCTGCTCGGTCACGGCGGAAAGCTGCTCGGCAGCGCTGGCGATCTGCGCCACACCATCGCGAATGCCACTGATCAGCTCACGCAGGGTGCCGGCCATCTGGGCGATACCTTGCTGCAACATGCCCAACTCATCGCGACGGGTGATGCGCGCCGACTCGGTCAGGTCACCGTCAGCAATACGCTGCACAGCGCCCAGAGTGTCCTGCAACGGACGCGTGATCTGGCGGGTGATCAGCCAGGCTGCCAACACCCCGAACAGCAGCGCCAGCAGCACGGCGACGATCTGCCAGGTGCGCGCCTCGGCGCTCTCGATGGCCATACGCTCGATCTGGAATTTGTACAGGGTATCGCTGATGCGAACGATCTCCCCCTGCTGGTCGGTCATTTCCTGACGGGTACGGGCAATATCGGCCGTGGCGCCCTTGAAGGCCTGCACAGTCTGCTCGAACTGCGCCAGGGCCGCCTCGATACGGCGGACAGAATCTTGCTGAGTGCTACCGAAAGCCTGCTGCAGGGCACTCAGGCCGGCGCGGGCCATGGCAATACGCTCAGACAGCGCCTGTTCGGTTTGGGCGTCCGGTGCACTGTCATAGCGTTCGAGCAGATAGCGCAGACGCAGCAACTCGGCATGCGTAGCTGTCAGCGCCTGCAATTGCGGGAAACGATTGGCATCATATTCCGGCAACAACTCAACACTGCGCCGCATGGTGGCGAGCAAGTCACTCAGTTGTTGGTCTTCGACGTTGGCCTGGTCACGCACCTTTGCAGCAGCGGCATAGGCAGCGCGCATACCAGCCAGCGAACGCTGATAGTCCTGGTTGTAGCGATCCTGCTCCTGCAACAGTTTGACGTTGACCGGATTCTTGAACGAAGCCAGCAGCTTTTTCTGTTGCTGCAGATAGATATCGAGGTTGGTCAACAGACGATCGGTGCTGGCTGCGTCGCCCTTGGCCAGCATGAACTGCAGACGGGCGATGCGCAGGTTGGTCAGCGTAGCATTCAGCTGGGTGATGTCACTCATCCAGCCACTGCGCTGGATGACACTGCCCAGGCCACTCCAGGCAGTCCAGGCCATTGCCAAAGTAAGCGCCAGCACCAGGCCAAAGCCGAGCGCGAGCTTGCGGGTCACGCTGAGGTTAGCGAACCAGGCGTTCATACATATTCTCCAACTTCGGATGATTCAGGATTAGCTGGAGAATTGTTCTTGTTCACGCCAGCACAGTGATACTACCTGACGTTACGGGCGACCCATGTGACACAGATTTTAAAGCCTTCCGATAGCCGGTAATGGAAATGCCGCGCCGGCGCATCAATCAAGCAGTTGCAGGGCCTGCGCGCTACATTGCTGAATACGCGCCCAGTCGCTGTTTTGCACCCACTCGCGCTGAAACATCCAGGTACCACCGACACACATGACGTTTGGCTGGGCCATGTAGACCTGCAGGTTATTCGGGGTAATGCCACCTGTCGGGCAGAAGCGCACCCCGCCGAAAGGCCCGGCCAGCGCCTTGAGCGCCGCGATGCCACCGCAGATCTCCGCCGGGAACAGCTTGAAGCGGCGATAGCCCAGGGCGTAGCCGACCATCAGCTCTGACGCGCTGCTCACACCGGGTAGCAGTGGCAGCGGGTTGTCCAGCGCAGCCAGCAGCAGCTCACGCGTACTGCCTGGAGTAACGATGAACTGCGCGCCGGCCTCGGTCGCTGCGGCGAGCATCTCTTCATCCAGCACCGTGCCAGCACCGACGCAGAGTTCAGGCCGCTCGGCGCGCAGGCGACGAATCGCCTCCAGGCCATGCTCCGAGCGCAGGGTCACTTCCAGCACGCGCAGGCCACCCGCGGCCAGGGCGTCAGCCAGCGGCAGGATGTCCGCCTCACGGGCGATGGTGATCACCGGCATGATCCGCGCCTGTGCGCAGATGCGATCGATTTCGGCGATTTTGTCGGCCATGCGCGCGCGCTGGCCTGGGTCGAGGCTGGTCATGTCAGGGGCACCAATGGATTTCGAGGGGTGAATGCAGGAACGCGCGGATCGGCAGCTCGGTCATTGCGCCAGGCTGCAACGCCGTGCTGAGAATGTTCAGTTTCGCCTGCCCCTGAATCGCCAGTAACGACAGGCGCGCGCTGGCCAGCACCGGCAGAGTCAGGGTCAGGCGCTGCGCCGGCTCGCTCGGGGCAAGCATCGGCAGCACGCGGCGCGCGCAGTCCGGCTGCAACGCCTGGTGCAGATTGGCGCTGTGCGGGAACAGCGAGGCGGTATGACCGTCGTCGCCCATGCCCAGCACCAGCACGTCGATGGGCGCCAGTTCGGCGACCGCCGCATCGGCCAGCTCGGCGGCTTTTTCGAGGCTACCTGCGACCTGATAGAGGCTGAGAAAACGGGCTTCTGCGGCCACACCACGCAGCAGATGGCGACGCACCAGTGCCTCGTTGCTGGCGGCGTGGTTGACCGGTACCCAGCGCTCGTCGGCCAGGCTGACCAGCACCTGCGCCCAGGGCAACTCCTGTTGTGCCAGCGCCTCGAAGAACGGCACCGGGCTGCGACCGCCGGACAGCACCAGGGTAGCCTGACCGCGACTGGCGATGGCCTGGCGCAACGCATCGGCCACACGCACGGCCAAGGCCTGAGCCAGTTGCTCGGCGCCATCGTGCGGGCAGGCCTGCACGCCTGGCGGCAGTTGCAGTTCAGAGATCGCCATACCAACTCCTGCCATCGCGGGTGATCAACGCAACCGAGGCCATAGGGCCCCAGCTGCCGGCGGTATAGGGTTTCGGCGCCTCGCCGAGACGCTGCCAGCCGTCGATCAACTGATCGCACCACTGCCAGGCGTATTCGATCTCGTCCTTGCGCACGAACAGGTTCTGGTTGCCGCGCATCACTTCCAGCAGCAGGCGTTCGTAGGCATCAGGGATGCGCGCACTGCGGTAGGTGTCGGAGAAACTCAGTTGCAGCGGACCGCTGCGCAGCTGCATGCCCTTGTCCAGGCCCTGATCCTTGGTCAGCACCTGCAGGGCGATGCCCTCGTCCGGCTGCAGGCGGATGATCAGCTTGTTGCCGATCAGCTGCCGCTGCTCCGGGGCGAAGATGTAGTGCGGCGGCGCCTTGAAGTGGATAACGATCTGCGACAGCTTCTGTGGCATGCGTTTGCCGGTACGCAGGTAGAACGGCACACCGGCCCAGCGCCAGTTGCGGATGTCGGCACGCAGGGCGACGAAGGTTTCGGTATCGCTCTGGGTGTTGGAGTTCTCTTCCTCCAGATAGCCCGGCACTGGCCGCCCATCGCTGCTGCCGGCGACGTACTGGCCACGCACCACGCGCTGGCCGAGCTGCTCGACGCTGATCGGCTCCAGCGCCTTGAGTACCTTGACCTTCTCGTCTCGAATGCTGTCGGCGGACAGGTCACTGGGCGGGTCCATGGCGATCAGGCAGAGCAACTGCAGCAGGTGGTTCTGGATCATGTCGCGCAACTGCCCGGCCTGATCGAAGTAGCCCCAGCGGCCCTCGATACCGACCTTCTCGGCCACGGTGATTTCCACATGGGAAATATGGTTCTGGTTCCACTGGGTTTCGAACAGGCTGTTGGCAAAGCGCAGAGCAATCAGGTTCTGTACCGTCTCCTTGCCCAGGTAATGGTCGATGCGATAGACGCGATTTTCCGGAAACACCTGAGCCACGGCATCGTTGACCGCACGGGAGGACGCCAGGTCATGACCAATGGGTTTCTCCAGCACCACCCGCGTGCCCTCGGCCAGCCCGACGCTGGCCAGGTTGGCACAAATACCGCCATACACCGAGGCGGGCGTCGCGAAGTAAGCGATCAGCTGATCCTGCGCGCTGACATGTTCGAGTAACGCCGCATAGTCCTCGGCCTTGAGGAAGTCCATGCTCAGGTAGCCAAGGCGTGCCATAAAGCGCTGCAGGTCGGTTTCCGTCAGCTCCTTGGCTGGCACGTACAGACGCAACGCCTGCTCGATGGCATGCAGGTGGCCTCCCGGCTCACCCACCTCACGGGCCAGGGCGAGGATGCGCGTGGCATCGTGCAGCAAACCGGCGCGATCAAGCTGGTAAAGTGCGGGAAACAACTTGCGCAAGGCCAGATCGCCCAGCGCGCCGAACAAGGCAAAGGTGCAGGATTCAAGTTTCATCGCGGCCATGAGTTTGTTTTTTTATCAAGATGCACTAGGAATACCGGGTGATAATGCTTTTATCAAGAAAAAATGTTGTCATAGCAACAACATTCTACAGATCCTGCCACAAGCCTGTGGTGACACACAGGCTGCATCAGTAGGATAGGTTCGTCATTTGACAGCTACCGTCCCCGCCCGCCAAACCTGCTCAACTGTCTGTTAGGAGCCCCCATGGACCGCATGCGCAACCTGCTGGAACAGATCCAGAGCCGCCTGGACGACCTGAACAAGGCCGAACGCAAGGTCGCCGAAGTGATCCTGCACGATCCGCAGCAGGCCACACGCTTCAGCATCGCGGCACTGGCCCAGGCCGCCGGTGTCAGCGAGCCGACGGTCAACCGTTTCTGCCGCTCGTTCGGTGCCAACGGCTACCCGGAACTGAAAATGCAGCTGGCACAAAGCCTGGCCAGCGGCGCTGCCTATGTCAGCCGCGCGGTATCCGCCGACGACGGCCCCGAGGCCTTCACCCGGAAGATCTTCGGCAGCACCATCGCGTCGCTGGACAGCGCCTGCCAGAGTCTCGATCCACAGCACGTCAGCCGCGCCGTCGACCTGCTTATCCAGGCGCGACAGATCCACTTCTTCGGTCTGGGCGCCTCGGCGTCGGTAGCACTGGACGCGCAACACAAGTTCTTTCGCTTCAACCTTGCGGTTTCGGCCCACTCCGACGTGCTGATGCAGCGCATGATCGCTTCAGTGGCACACACCGGCGATCTGTTCGTGATCATTTCCTACACCGGGCGCACCCGCGAACTGGTGGAAGTGGCGCGCCTGGCACGCGAAAACGGCGCCTCGGTGCTCGGCCTCACCGCTGCCGACTCGCCCCTGGCCAGGGCCAGCACCCTGAGCCTGGATATACCACTACCGGAAGACACCGATATCTACATGCCGATGACTTCACGCATCATCCAGCTCACCGTGCTCGACGTACTCGCCACCGGCGTTACCCTGCGCCGAGGGGTCGACTTTCAGCCCCACCTGCGCAGGATCAAGGAAAGTCTGGTCGCCAGCCGCTACCCGGCCGACGACGAGCCACTCTAGGACTTTTGCAGAAGCTCGCCGGCTGGCGACCGGCTCTATCGACATTCTCTGCAAAAGCATCGCCGCCGAGCCGGCACCTGCAGTTCTGGTGCGCCGGGCGCTTCTGGTAGGCTTGCCGGCTTGCAAATCTGCCGGAACACCTCATGCACGCACTCATCGCTCTTAGCCGTTTCATTGGCAACACCTTCGCCATCTGGGTATTGCTGTTCGCCGTCACAGCCTTCTTTCAACCCAGCTGGTTCCTGCCACTGACCGCCTGGATCGTTCCGCTGCTCGGACTGATCATGTTCGGCATGGGCCTGACTCTGAAGGGCGCAGATTTTAAGGAAGTGGCCCGCCGCCCACTGGCCGTGCTGCTGGGCGTACTGGCCCAGTTCATCATCATGCCCTGCACCGCCTGGCTGCTGTGCCAGGTATTCGCGCTGCCGCCGGAAATCGCCGTGGGCGTGATCCTGGTGGGCTGCTGCCCGGGCGGCACCGCCTCCAACGTGATCACCTGGTTTGCCCGTGGCGACCTGGCGCTGTCGGTGTCGATCACCGCCGTCACCACGCTGCTCGCGCCGCTGGTCACCCCGGCACTGATCTGGATGCTGGCCTCGGAATGGCTGCCGGTATCGTTCAGCGCCATGTTCATCTCCATCCTCAAGATGGTGCTGCTGCCTATCGCCCTCGGCCTGATTGCCCAGCGCCTGCTCGGCGAACGGGTGAAGACGGCGGTCGAGGTACTGCCACTGATTTCCGTGGTGAGCATCGTCGCCATCGTCGCTGCGGTTGTCGCCGCCAGCCAGGGCAAGATCGCTGAATCCGGCCTGCTGATCATGGCCGTGGTGATCCTGCACAACGGCATCGGCCTGGGTTTGGGCTATCTGGCGGGGCGCCTGTTCGGCATGTCACTGGCGCAGCGCAAGACGCTGTCGATCGAAGTCGGCATGCAGAACTCCGGCCTCGGCGCCGCCCTGGCCAGCGCCCACTTCAGCCCGCTGGCCGCCGTACCCAGCGCCCTGTTCAGCGTCTGGCACAACCTATCGGGCCCCTTGCTGGCGACCCTCTACCGCCGCATGGGCCAACACGCCAAGTACAGCGCAGACTGACTCAACGCCTCGCACCAATCCGGGGCACCTTGCCCCGGACGCGCCAATATGCACAATAATGGCGCACGCGAGGACGACCTCCACACCCTGAGCCCAGGGTGGCTCATCCGGGGACGGCCCCTTCAGCCACTGGAGGTGACCATGTCCTGGATCATTCTGTTTCTCGCCGGCCTGTTCGAAGTCGGCTGGGCCATCGGCCTGAAATACACCGAAGGCTTCACCCGCCCCTTGCCAACGGCGCTGACCATCTGCGCCATGCTGGTCAGCCTCGGCCTGCTTGGCCTGGCCATGAAGGAGCTGCCGCTGGGCACCGCCTACGCCATCTGGACCGGCGTGGGCGCCGTGGGCACGGTGATCGCCGGCATCATCCTGTTCGGCGAGTCGATGGCCCTGCTGCGCCTGGCCAGCGTGGCGCTGATCGTCTGCGGCTTGATCGGGCTCAAGTTGAGCCATTGAGAAAGCAAGAGCCCAGCTTCGTGGGAGCGGCTTCAGCTGCGATTCGCCGCTACGACTGCAGGGATGCAGTAGGTAGAACGAAGCAGGATGACCGAGCCGAAAGCCCCACACACCCCCTTAGCTATCGCCAATCGCCACGCAACTCGGCCACCTGTGCCTGTAACGCCTCGCGCCTGGCCTGCTCCGGCGCGACCGGTGCACCGGCCACCAGGCACACCCGCGACCACAAACGCCTGAACAGCCCCTTGTGCGGATCGCGACTGAAGAAGCTGCCCCACAAGCCCTGCAACGCCATGGGAATCACCGGCACCGGGTTCTCTTCGAGGATGCGCTCGACCCCCGCCTTGAACTCGTCGACCTCACCATCGGTGGTCAGCTTGCCCTCGGGGAAAATGCACACCAACTCACCATTGCGCAGGTATTCGGCGATCTTCCTGAAGGCGGCGTCGTAGATCAGCAGGTCCTCGTTGCGCCCGGCAATGGGCACGGTGCCGGCGGTGCGGAAGACGAAGTTGAGCACCGGCAGATCGTAGATTTTGTAGTACATGACGAAGCGCACCGGCCGGCGAATGGCGCCGCCGATCAGCAGCGCATCGACGAACGACACATGGTTGCACACCAGCACCGCCGCACCCTCGTCGGGAATGGCATCGAGCCCCTTGTGCTCGACCCGGTACATCGAATGCCCCAGCAGCCAGATGAGAAAGCGCATGCTGAATTCGGGGACGATCTTGAAGATGTAGCTGTTGACTGCGATGTTCATCAGCGAAATGGCCAGGAACAGCTGCGGAATCGACAACCCGGCAACGCTCAGGAACAGGATCGCGACGATCGCCGAGGCGACCATGAACAGCGCATTGAGAATATTGTTGGCGGCAATCACCCGCGCCCGCTCATGCTCAGCCGTGCGCGACTGGATCAGCGCATACAGCGGCACGATGTAGAAGCCGCCGAACAGACCGATGCCGAGGATGCAGCCGAGAATCCACCAGGCCTGGCCATGGCCCAGCAGCGCCAGCCAGTCATGCGGCGCAGCACCTTCGGGGAAACCACCGGAGAACCACCAGAGCAGGATGCCGAACAGGGTCAGGCCGATGGAGCCGAACGGCACCAGGCCGATCTCCACCTTGTGCCCGCTCATGCGCTCGCAGAGCATCGAACCCAGGCCGATGCCCAGCGAGAACACGGTGAGAATCAGCGTCACCACGCTCTCGTCGCCGTACAACCACTCCTTGGCATAGGCCGGAATCTGCGTCAGGTAGATCGCACCGAGAAACCAGAACCAGGAGTTGCCCACCAGCGAGCG
>CAZIZA010000177.1:0-8402 GCA_964543555.1 uncultured Pseudomonas sp. | reverse complement strand
GGCTTGGCTCATTGAAACGTCCTCAACTGCAATGTTCGGCGAGGTGATTGACCAGCGCCACGGCCAGCTCTCGCGGGTCAGCACTGAAACTGCTGTAGCCGCCCTCACGCAGGCTGTCAGGCATGCTCGGGCTGGCGCAGCTGTCGGCGCGCTGGGTCCAGATCACGCCGCCCTGGCGTTTGACGTAAGCGGCGGCGGCGCTGCCATCGCTGCCCATGCCGCTGAACGCGATCACGCCACACTGAGCAGCGAACTGCTGCGCCAGGTTGAGCATCATCTGGTCGATGGAGGGGCTGTACGGCTCAGGCCAGCCGCGCTCGGCAAGCTGCATCGCACCGTTTTCGGCGAAACCCAGCTCGCGGGTTATCGGCGCCACCACCACCTCACCACAGCGCACCGGGTCGCCATGGCGCGCGCTATTGACGTGCCACTGGCTATGACGGCCGACTGCCTGCGGCAATGCTGCCTCGAAACTGGCGTCGATGTGCTGGGCATAGATGAAGCCGATCGGCAGACCGCCCGGCAGGGCATCAAGGAACGCCTTGACCGCCGCTGGGCCGCCCAGCGAGGCGGCCAGCAGCCATACCTGGCGCGCCGGCTCGCCAGCTTTTAGCGGGGTATTGGCCAGCGCCTGCGGCAGTTCCAGGCGCGCCGGACGCTGCGCCTCATCGAGCAGTGCCTGCAGGCTGGGCCCGACTGCCTGGGTCGGGTCACCAACCAGGCGCTTGAGCTTGCCGAACAGACTGCGCTCCCAACGCGGATAGTTTTCCGAATGACGCTCTGGGGCGTGACCCTCGCCGAACAGCACCGGGGCGCTGGCGCGTTCCAGCAGGCTGTCGACCAGCGGCGAATCTTCCGACTGCGCCAGGTCCACCAGCCACAGGTCGGTCTCGCAGGCTGCCAGCGCTTCCTCGTCGAGGCGCGCCGGGTCGCTGTTGAGGACCACCTGATAGCCGCCACCGGCCAAAGCCTGCTGCAGCACATGGCGCTGCAGCGAGGTGTCGGCGATTACTGCGATACGCGCGGAGGATTTGTCTGTCATGTCCGTTTGACCCGGTGGCTATCCACCAACTGTGCAATGGTGTCGAGCAGCAAGGACTCCTGATAGGGCTTGCCGAGGTACTGGTTGACGCCAATGGCCATAGCCCGCTCGCGGTGCTTCTCGCCGGTACGCGAGGTGATCATGATGATCGGCAGGTCCTTCAGGCGCTCGTCGTGACGCACCAGGGTCGCCACTTCGAAACCGTCCATGCGCGGCATTTCGATGTCCAGCAGCATGATGTCGGGCTTGTGTTCCTGCAGCTGGGCGATGGCGTCCACACCGTCCTTGGCGGTGACCACGTTCATGCCGTTACGCTCGAGCAGGCGGCTGGTGACCTTGCGCACGGTGACCGAGTCGTCCACCACCATGACCAGCGTCGGACGATCAACTTCCACTTCCTCGTTGGCAGCCGCCTGACGCGAAGCCAGGCGCGGCGTCAGCTGGCTCTGCAGATGTGCATGCAGCACACGAATGGTCGCCAGCAGATCGAGAATGACCACCACACGACCGTCACCGAGGATGGTCGCACCAGAAATGCCGTGCACCCCGGCGAACTGCGGGCCGAGACTCTTCACCACGATCTCGCGCGAGCCAGCCAGGCTGTCCACCTGCACCGCCACGGCGTGCTCGCTGGAGCGCACCAGGATCACCGGCAGCGGCAGGCTCTGCCCCACCAGCTTGGGATGCTGGCCATTGTTCAACAGGTCGCCCAGGTACTTCAGCTCGTAAGCCTGCCCGGCGTATTCGAAGCGCGGCGCATCGGGGGCGTAGTAGGCCTCCAGCTCATAGGGCGAGACGCGTACGATGCCTTCGATGGTGTTCAGCGGGATGGCGTAGAGGTCTTCGCCGGAGTACACCATCAGCGCGCGGTTGACCGACACGGTGAACGGCAGGCGAATGGTGAAGCGTGTGCCCTGGCCCAGGGTCGAGTCGATGCTCATCGAGCCACCGAGCTGCTTGACCTCCGAATGCACCACGTCCATCCCGACGCCACGCCCGGAAATCTGCGTGACCTTCTCCGCCGTGGAGAAACCGGCCTCGAGGATGAACTGCAGCACCTCGTGGTCGCTCAGGTCGCTGTCGGCATCCATCAGACCACGTTCGATGGCCTTGCGCCGCACGGCCTCCAGACGGATACCACCACCGTCATCGTCCAGGGTGAGAACGATGTCGCCACCCTCACGGCCCAGATTGAGGCGAATGGTGCCGGTGTCCGGCTTGCCGGCAGCGCGGCGCGCCTCTGCCATCTCGATACCATGGTCGACGGCGTTGCGCAGCATGTGCTCCAGCGGCGCGACGATGCGTTCGAGTACGGTGCGGTCCATTTCCCCGTCGGCGTTGCCGACGACGAACTCGACCTGTTTGCCAAGCTCACCGGCCACCTGCCGCACGATACGGCGCAGACGCGGCACCAGACGATCGAACGGCACCATGCGGGTGCGCATCAGACCTTCCTGCAGCTCGGTATTGACCCGCGCCTGTTGCAGCAGCAGGGTCTCGGCGTCGCGGTTCTTCGCCGCCAGGGTTTCCTTCAGATCGAGCAAGTCCGAGGCCGATTCGAACAGCGCGCGCGACAACTGCTGCAGTTGTGAGTGACGGTCCATCTCCAGCGGGTCGAAATCCTCATAACCGGCGCGCTCGGCCTCGGCCTGGTAACGGCTGAGAATCTGCGCCTGGGTCTCGGTATCGAGACGGCGCAGCTGATCACGCACCCGGTCGATGGTCGCTTCCATCTCGCTCAGGGTGAAGCTGACATCGCTGACCTGCTGCTCGACACGACCACGGAAGATCGAGGTCTCACCCGCCAGGTTGACCAGGCCCTCGAGCAGCTCGGCCGGCACCTTGACCAATTCCTGCGGCGCGCGGCGGGCTGCAGCCTCCTGGGCGGCGGCCTGGGCACGCTGGACGAACGGCAGCACTTTCGGCGCCTGCACCTGAGCCGGCACTTCGCTGGCGGCGATGATCGGGTTGCGCAGAGTGGCGACCGTTGCCGACTCAGGCTCTGCGTCGGCCATAGTCGCGACCACCGGCTCATCGGCAAGGCTGGCGCTAAGGCGCTGGCGCAGCAGATCGAGTTCCTGTTGCAGCCCTTCGAAACCGGACTGCATATCGAGCAGCAGGCTGTCAGGCCATGGAGCGCCCTGTTGCAGCGCCTCGCTGAGGTGCTGCTCCAGATCGTGACTCAGGTCGCCAAGACGCTTCTGCCCAGCCAGGCGTGCACCGCCCTTGAGGGTGTGCAGAATGCGTAGCATCTCGTCGATGGCGCTGCTGTCGTCGCGTTGCTCTTCCCAGCGACCGATGGCGGTTTCCATCGCCTCGAGCAGGTCGTCGCCTTCTTCGAGGAAGATATCGAGGATGTCACTGTCCGCTTCTTCGGCTTCGTCGCGCTCGACCACCGCCTTGAGCTGTACCGACGAAGGCATGCTGAGCTGCTCGTCAGGGTTGGCCCGGAAGCGCCTGATGGTCTCGATCAGGGCGTCGCCCTGCGGCACGACACGCTGACGACGCACGGCTTCGAGCATTTCAGCCAGACGGTCGTGGCAAGCCTGCAGCAGGCTGAACAGTTCCGGGCTGGCGCGCAGGCGACCGGCGCCGAGGCCTTCGTAGAGGAATTCCAGTTCGTGAGCCAGATCGCCGATCTCGCGAATCTCGGCCATGCGTGCACCGCCCTTGAGGGTGTGCAGGTCGCGCTGCAGAGCTTCCAGCTCGAGGCTGTTGTCGACATCGCCCATCCAGCGCTGCAACGCGGCGCCGGCGCTGTCGAGGATGTCAAAACCTTCCTCGAGGAAGATTTCCACCAGCTCGGGATCACGCTCGTCGTGCCAGTTGGCCAGCGTGCCCTGTGACTCGGGCTCGGGCTCGGGCTCGGGCTCGGGCTCGACGATAGCCTCAGCCCGCTGCGGCAGTTCGTCATCGGGCAATACCGGCTCGACTTCGTCGATCAGCGCCAACTCTGCCTCAGGCTCTGCCTGTGGCGCTTCGTCGAGCACGATTTCGTCTTCGACCAGTGCCAGAGGCGGCAGCTCGAAGCTATCGGGCTCCACCACGTCGATCGACTCGACAAGCTCGTCGTCCAGCGCCGGCTCAACCTGAGCCACTGCGGCCGACAGGCTTTGCGGCGTGCCACCCTGGCGAAACTCGCGGATAGCCTGAATCAGGTCGTCAGCAGAAATCAAAGGCCGGCGTGCCTGCAGCTGGTCGAGCATCTGCGCCAGGCGATCATGGCTTTGCTGCAGCAGGTTGCCCAATGCTGGCGAGTAGTTGTAGCGGCGGTCGACCAGGCCTTCGTAGAGCGACTCCAGCTCGTGGCCCAGGTCACCGATCGGGCGAATGGCGGCCATGCGCGCACCGCCCTTGAGGGTATGCAGATCGCGCTGCAGCGAGGACAACGGCAGGGTGTTGTCCGGCTCGCCGAGCCAGCGCTCCAGCGCCTGACCGGCACTCTCCAGAATGTCCACCGCCTCTTCGAGGAAGATCTCCACCATTTCTTCGTCAAGTTCGGCATCGGCCGAGCTCGGGAGGCCTTCGACCTGCGCTTCGGCCTGCGGTGCGTCGAACGCGTCCTCGATGAACGCCGCCTCGGCAACCTGCTCATCCTGGCTCGGCAGCTCGCTATCGGCCTGTTCCAGCTCGATCATGGCCTGATCGAGCTCGATGATTTCCAGCCCATCGGCGCCGGGCGTCAGCAAGGCCAGGGCATTGGGATCGATGGCTTCGCTGAGCAGATCGCGCAGCGCCTGCACTCGCTCGGGTTGCGGGCTGACCTGCAAGGCGGCGGCGACCTGATCCATCATGCCGATCAGCGCTTCGTGGGCTTTTTCAGCCTCGTCGAAGAAGCGCTCGCTGACGGCCAGGCTGCCCTCCTCGACTGCACCGTAAAGGTCCAGCAGGGCCTCGCACAGCTCGTCGATCTGCGGCAACTCGGCCATCTCGGCACCACGGCCGAGGGTGGTCAGTTCCTCCAATAGTGCAGAGAGTTCCTGGCGCTCGGACGGATGCTCGCGCCATTTTCGCAGCAGGTCCTCGGCATCCAGCAGGATGTCCATGCCTTCGGCGAGGAAGATGCTGATCAACTGCGGATCGCGGCTCTCGCCGCTTTGCGCCTTACGCTCGTTTTCGGCGTTGGCCAGACGCTCCTGATGCAGCGCCTGCACGCGCGCCAGAAACGCCTCGGCACCGGGAATCGGCGCCAGCGGCTGGCTTTCCAGATTATCCAGACCCGTACGGAACAGGCCTTCGGCACTGCTGAGCAACTCGGCGGCTGCCAGATCGACCTGAATCAGGTTGGTCTTGAACTCCTTGACCAGCTTCTCCAGCGGCGCGGCGATTTCCGCCACCGGCAGGATACCGGCCATGTAGGCACTGCCCTTGAGGGTGTGCAGGGCGCGCTGCAGATCATCGGTCACCGGCTGCGGCAACTCCTGCGCGCAGTCGGCGAGAAAGCCCACCAGGGTGTCCAGATGGGTCTCCGCCTCGTTGCGGAAAATCTCCAGCAACTGCGGGTCGAGGGGCTCGCTCTCGAGAGGCTCAACATCGACGAGCTCGCCCTCGTGCCCTGCGTCGTCACCCGCAGCGGCCTGCTCGACGAGCGCGGTAGCTTCATCAACGCCCTCGGGCTCGGCTACCTGCTGGGTGGCCGGGGCGTCAGATTTTGGGGGCGTCAGCCCCTTTGCAAGGGCGTGTGCGGTGGCAGCCAACAGGTCGACATCATCACGCTGGCGCTGCGCCTTGGCGGCGAACTCCTCGACCAGCGCCGGCATCAGCGCCACGACGTCGAGTACCACCTGCTGGACCGGCTCGTTCGGCTCGATGCTGCGATCCAGTACGCGGTTGAGCAGGTTCTCGATAGACCAGGCCAGCTCGCCGATGACCAGCGCACGCACCATGCGCCCGCTGCCCTTGAGGGTGTGGAAGGCACGACGCACCTCGATCAGCGCGTCCTTGTTGGCGGTATCGGCCTGCCACTGTGGCAGGTACTCGGCGATGGTCTCCAGCACCTCGCCGGCTTCTTCGATGAAGACTTCCAGCAGCTCTTCGTCCACCGGTTCTTCATCGGCGGGTGGCGGCAGCAGGCTCGGCGGCACGTCGGCGGCCGGTGGGTTGATCGCCTGCACCGGAGCGGCCATGACATCGGCCATCGACAGCGGTTTCTCCAGCGCCGGGGCTTCGACCTCGGCTGTGACCTCGGGCGCACTGGGCAGCTCGACTTCCGGCAGCTCCAGGTCCGCCAGTTCCAACTCGTCCCACTGCGGGGGTTCAGCCAGCTGTTCCAGGCTCAGCTCTTCGAACTCGAGCGCCAGCTCGGGCTCGGCATCGAACAGCGGTGCAGCAATGGTCTCTTCGTTTTGCAGCGGGGGCAGCTCTTCGAGCTCGCCCAGTTCGAAGGTGAAGCTATCGGCAGTCTCGTTGGCAGATGGCAGCTCGGGCTGGTCTTCCAGGGGCGGCAGATCCACGGCGATATCGTTTGCAGGCTCGTCCAGCTCGAACGCCAGCAGCACGACCTCACCCAACGGTTCTTCGAGCTGCTCATCCTCCGCGCCCAGCAGTTCGATTTCCTGCAGCGGGTCAGCCAGCGGTGCCAGGCTCTCTTCCTGCGGTTCGACGCGGTCGAGAATCGATGGTTTTTCCTTGAGCGGGTAACCCAGGGTTTCCAGGCTCTCCTCGGCGACATCGAGAATCAGGTCACCCTGCGTGCCATGGTCTTCGGCCAGGCGTTCGAGGTAGTACTCGACGCTGGTGATCGCGTCGGCCAGGGTATCCAGGCTCTGCCAGTTGGGCACGGCCTTGCGCGCCAGCAGTTGTTCCTGGATGTAGCGGTTGCAGGCATTGAGCAGGTCGGCGGCGCGCTGCAGCGGGATCATCGCCAGACCGCCACGGACCTGGGTCAGCAGCTCGGGCACGCGAGCCAGGTGCTCGTGGTTCCACTGCGAGGCGATGAACTCGATGATCGCATCCTTGGCCTGCTCCAGGCCGTTGCGCGCCTCCTTGATCACCAACTGGTGAATCTGCGCCACGTCGGTGGTCGGCAGATGGCTCTGCTCGTTCTGGCTGTCATCGCTCGGGCCGACCATGCCGGCCAGGGTCGCCTCGACATAGAGCAGCGCACCGGCAACGTCCATCAATACGGCATCGTTGGGCTCGCGCTGGCCGAGGGACAGGCTGTGGACCACATCGATCTGGTCGAGGATCACCTTGCGCGGCTGACCGAAGCCCAGCACCGCGAGGGTATCGGCGATCTGCTTGAGTGGCGCCAGCAGCGCGTCGAGCTCGCCAGGTTGGCTGCGATCGCTGCGCACGAACAGGTCGAGGCTATCCTTGACCCGCACCAGCTCTTCGCATAGCGCGGCGACCACCGAGCGCATGGCATCGCGATCAGGGCCTGCCAGACGAGCGCGCTCTTCATCCACCACCTCGTTGTCGGGCAGCGCTTCGTCGAGACGGTACTGTTCCTTGAGGGCACGGATACGCGGCGACTGCGCCGGCGCCTTGGCCACGTAGAACAGCAGGTTCTTGGTCAGCTCGTCCGGCGCAGGCTGGTTGATGCCATCGGCGCCCTGCTCGACCAGGCGCTTGAGCTCCTTGTCGACCTGACGCAGCAAGGTACGCACCGAGGTGCCATTGACCACGCTGCCATTGGCCAGCCCTTCGATAAGGCCGGAGGCAATCTGCCACAGGCCGCCCAGCGGGGCGTCCTTGCACAGGCTTTCCAGACGGGCGAAAACGCGGGCCATGTAGCCGAGGTTGGTAGCCAGGTCCTGATTGCGGATAACACCGACCAAAGCCATCTGCAGCATCTGCCGCAGCTTGCGCAGCAGCACCGGCAACTCGGCAGTACGCAGGCGCGCCAGGCTGTCCGACGGCAACGCCGGCAGGCGTGCGGACATGTCCGGGGAGAACAGGCTGGTTTCCGACAGCAGCTTCTCGCCGCGGGCGGCGCGCAGATCGTTGAGCAGCGGCAGCACGACCATCGGCAGGTCGCGGCGAGCAGTCTGGATACGGTCAAGGTACGCAGGCAGTTGCAGAATGGCCTGCATCAGCACTTCCAGGGCTTCGCCCTGGTTGGCTACGCGACCTTCCATCAGCGCCTTAGCCAACTGCTCCATTTCTTCGGCGAGCAGCGCAGCGCCGTAGAACTCGACCATCTGCAAGGTGCCGTGAACCTGGTGCACATAGGTCAGGCAGAAGCGCATGCGCGTAGGGTCCTGCGGGTTCTCGACGAACGCCTCCAGGGCCTGCCGCGCCTGCTTCAGGGTTTCCCCGATCTCGCCTTTGACCCACTCCAGGGCGACATAATCATGCCGATCACCCATAGCCACTCCACTCATAAACTTGGCCTTATCCCTTGCGGGTAAACGCCAGA
>CAZIZA010000176.1:0-8425 GCA_964543555.1 uncultured Pseudomonas sp. | reverse complement strand
TGATCGGGTACAACGCGGTGTAGCGGCTCTGGTATTCCAGGCGCTCGATACTGGCATCGAAGGCGCCGGTCAGGCGGCGCACGCGGTCCTGCAGAATATCCGGGAAACGCACCAGCAGCGGCAGCGACAGACCGCTCTGACGCAGCTCGTCGACCTGCTGGTAAAGGTCGATGGGCTGGCTGTCCGGGCCGTTGGGACGCACCTCGATACGCCCGGCATCGTTGATCGAGAAATAGCCGGCGCCCCAGTGGCGAATGCCGTAGACACTGCGGCTATCGGCTACGGTCCATTGGCTGCCGTCGTCTTTGCGGGTACGTCGTGCGGACATCTAAGTCTCCCTGGAAATGGGTGTGCGCAACCGAGGGTCGCGTCAGAAATTAAAGGCGATAGATGACGGTTGCTCGGCGGTCGACCACCAAAGCTTGCCGAAAGTTTAGAAAAAGTGGGTTCAGCCGCCGGACTTCTTCGCGGTAAAACCGCGTTTGCTCAGCTCGGCCAGCAACAGGTCGACGTGATCACCCTGGATCTCGATCACGCCATCCTTGAGTGCACCGCCGGTACCGCAACGTTTTTTCAACGCACTGGCCAGTTCCTTGAGCGGCTCCTCGGCCAGCGGCACGCCGCTGACAGTGGTGACAGTCTTGCCACCGCGTCCCTTGGTCTCACGGCGCACACGGGCAATGCCATCGCCATCGGGCATGCGTGACTGTTTGCAGATACAGGCATCAACGGCCTGATTGCAATCCGGGCAATGGCGACCGCCATCGGTGGAATAGACGAGACCGCTCAGAGCGGAAAATGAAGAGGCTTTCTTGACCACCGGCTTGTCCTCGTAGGGGTCAGGATAGCGACTGGCCGACCTCAGTCGACCGCGAAGCCCCACTCAGGCAGGGGCAGCGCTAGCGGACAGACGTCCGCTGAAAAGGCCGCGCAGTGTAACGGCAAAGGCCGGCCTTGCTAAGACCAGATTTGCGTCATTGTGCGGTACTTTGGCGACGCTGTTCGCCATCACGCACGCGGTGCTCGAAATCCGCGACGCCGAAGGGTGCGCCGGGCGCAACAAGGGCCTGCATCCGAGGTAAGGCGGTGCGCACAGCGCACCCTACGCGCCGGAGCCAACACAACCACCCTCTCCCGCAAGCGGGAGAGGGTCATCAGCCGGCCGCAAGCGGCCTGTTTATGTAGCGCTGCAGCGCCGCCAGCGAATCCGGACAATAGGGCAGACGATGGATCTCCTCCAGCACCTGTTCGACGCTGATAAAGCGCGCCTCCAGCACTTCTTCCGGCTGCAATGCCAGCGGTGCGTCGGATACCGCCGAGTAAACGGCACACCACAACCGACTTTCCGGCGCGTCATAGAAAAAGTGCGCTTGCTCGACCAGTTCGGCATCGACGATGCCCAGCTCTTCGGCCAGCTCGCGCTCGGCGGAAAGGCGGTAGTCCTCACCCTCCAGAACCATGCCGCCGGCTGCCACATCCCAGTAGCCGGGATACAGTGCCTTGCTGAAGGTCCGCCGATGCACGCACAGCAGACCTGCCGAGTTGAACAAGAGGATGTAGGTACCACGGCCAATCAACCGGCGCTCGCGCAACTCGATGCGCGAGACACCACCGAGCGGCTGGTCATGCTCATCGACCCAGGCCACACGTTCCTGATCCGAAGCAGCACGATGCGCCGCTTCGGCCGCCGAAATCACGTCCATCACCCCTGGCTCAGCAACTGACGCAGATCGATCATTCCGGCATTGGCTCGGGAAATGTAGTTGGCCATCACCAGCGAATGGTTGGCGAGAATGCCGTAGCCACTACCATTGAGCACCATCGGGCTCCACAGAGTGGCCTGTGCGGCCTCCAGCTCACGGATAATCTGGCGGACACTGACGGTGGCATTCTTTTTCGCCAGTACGTCGGCGAAATCCACCTCAATGGCGCGTAGCAGGTGAGCCAGTGCCCAGGCCTGACCGCGGGCCTCGTAGAACACGTTATCAATCTGCAACCAGGGCGTCTCATAGACTCCCCCCTGGCTCACAATCCCCAACTCCTCAGCATCGTTGCCGACCTGCAGGTTCTCGTTCAGGCGTACCTGGCCGACGCTGGCCGACAAACGCTGCGACAGTGAACCCAGACGCGTGCCGGCGTCACCGAGCCAGTTGTTCAGGTTATCGGCACGCGCATAGAACTGTGCGTTTTTCTGCCCCGAATCGGACAAGCGAGCAAGGTAGCGATCCAGAGACTTGATCCCCTCGCGGTACTCGGACTCGGACGCTGGCAACGCCCAGCTCTTGTTGTCGAAGTGAAAGCGCGGCTCGGCCTTGGCCAGGTCCGGATCTTCGGTGGATTGTGACTGCGAACGGGCGAAATCCTTGCGCAGCGCGCGGGAGAAATCCCGTACCTGCACCAGCACGCCATATTCCCAGCTCGGCATGTTGTCCAGCCACAAACCCGGCGGCGCCAGGTCGTTGGACAGGTAGCCACCCGGCTTATCGAGCAGCGTACTGGCAACCTGCTTGAGGGTTTCCACCGTGGTGTACCCCGTCGCCATCTGCCGCTGCGCCTGCTGCGCAGCGCTCTGAGCGTGCTGCTGCACCTGAAAGGCTGACGGCTCCTGACTCCAGTACCAGCCAACCACCAGCGCGACCAACAGATAAACGCCGACCAGGCCACCCAGTGCGCGAGCGATCAGGCTGCCGCCACTGCGGCCATCCCCAGAGACCTTGTCGGCGCCGCCTGGCGAGCTGGTCGCACCATTCTTCCAATCCAACATGGCAGTGTCCTTTTTCAAGCAAATTCGGGTGTTCGACCACAACCTGACCGGCAGGTGCGATCTGCCAAGCACTATAAGGGAAGGACAGCGCAAAACGCAGGGGATAAGCGCAACTTAGTGCAGGCAGGGCAAAACTACGACTGGGTCGCTAATTTGACAGAAAAACCCTTGTCAATTGATCGACAGCAACCGCAACGCCAACAGCAAGTGATAGCATCGAGCCACCACATCATTTAACCATTCAATAGAAGTCGGCCCATGTCCGAGCACCTTGACCCCAGTCGAGACCGCCTGAAAAATCATTTCGCCCAGCGCGTGATTCACCAGGCACGCCAGGTGCTGGAAGTCTGGCAGCGTCTGCAACGCAGCGAGTGGAGCGATGCCGGCATGACCGAGCTGAGCGAAGCCAATCTTCGCCTGCTGCGTTATGCCGAGCGCTTCGACCAGATCGAACACGCGCACCTGGCGCAGAGCATCGGCGCCAGCCTGAGTGAGGTGGGAAAAAATCGTGGCCGTCTGAACAGTAGCCTCATCGCCAGACTCAACCAGGCCATGCAACGCCTCTCACGTACCGGCCTGCGTCACGGCGACGCCCTCGAGCAGACCTTTCTACCGCCACTGCGCAAACCAATCTACATCGCCCTGCAGGATGCCCAGCGCGGCGAGCGCCTGGCCCAACAGCTGGAGTTCTTTGGCCTGGCCGCACAGGCCCTGAGCGATGAGCGTACCTTTCGCGCCGCCATCAGTGAGCGCCACCCTGCCGTCATCCTCATGGACGTCGACTTCTCCGGTACCGGCGCCGGGCTGGAACTGGCCAACGTGCTGCAGGAAGGGCTCGAGCAGAAAATCCCGCTACTGTTTTTCAGCCATCAGGAAACCGACACCCCGACCCGCCTGGCCGCGGTGCGCGCCGGTGGCCAGGAGTTCTTCACCGGCTCGCTCGATGCATCGAGCCTGCTCGAACGCATCGAAGTGCTCACCCATGTGTCGCAGTACGACCCGTACAAGGTGCTGATTGTCGATGACTCCAAGGCTCAGGCCACCCATACCGAGCGCGTGCTCAACAGCGCCGGCATCCTCACCCGCACCCTCACCGAACCGATTCTGGCGATGGATGCGCTGGCCGAACTGCAGCCGGACCTGATCATCCTCGACATGTACATGCCCGAATGCAATGGCACCGAGCTGGCCAAGGTGATCCGCCACAACGACCGCTACGTCAGCGTGCCAATCATCTATCTGTCGGCCGAAGACGACCTGGACAAGCAACTCGACGCCATGAGCGAGGGTGGCGATGACTTCCTCACCAAGCCGATCAAGCCACGCCATCTGATCGCCACCGTGCGCAACCGCGCGGCGCGCGCACGCAACCTCAAGGCACGCATGGTGCGTGACAGTCTCACTGGCCTGTACAACCACACCCATACCCTGCAACTGCTCGACGATGCCTGTTTCCGTGCGCGTCGGGATGAGCAGCCGCTGGCCTTCGCCATGCTCGACATCGACCACTTCAAGAAGGTCAACGACACCTACGGCCACCCCATGGGCGACCGGGTGATCAAGAGCCTGGCGCTGTTCCTCAAGCAGCGCCTGCGCAAGACCGACCATATCGGTCGTTACGGCGGCGAAGAGTTTGCCGTCGTACTGCCTGACACCGACGAGCGCGCAGCGCTCAAGGTGCTGGAGGAAATTCGCCAGCGCTTCGCCGAGATCCACTACCCGGCGCAACCGCATGACCTGACCTGCACCTTCAGTTGCGGCATCGCCATGCTGCAACCAGGCCTGGACGGCAACACGCTGTCCAAACGCGCCGACGAGGCGCTGTACAAGGCCAAACATGGCGGGCGCAACCGGGTGGAGCTGTACTCTTAACAGCCAAGTCGCAACCGCCAGCAGGGCGCCGCCAAGGCTGTCACAAAATGGCAACCAAACAGCAATATGCTCACCGCCATCGTTCAGTGGTCGATCGAGCCCGCCATGCGCCTCAAGCTGCTCACCAATCTCAACACAGTGTTGCTGGTCACTGTCTGTGTCGCACTGGCAGCGACCTTGTGGTGGTCACAGCGTGCGCTGCAGCAGCCGGTGCAACTGATGGAGCGTTATCTGGCGCTGTCCCAGCAGTTCCAGCGTGAGGTGGCCGACAATATCCAGGCCTACCTGGCCAGTGGCAACGCGGTGCAAAACAGCAGCGCGACCCAGGCCATCGACGCCTTCGACGAAGCCCTCGAACAACTGCCGCAACAATTGACCACCGAGCTGCGACCAAGCCTTGAGCAACTGCGCGACTTCAGCGCCAATCAGCTGCTGGCGGCCGGCAAACTGGCCGGTGATCCGCAGGGGCTGCTGTTGCAGGCCGAACGCGAGATGCTCGCCGCGCTGGAACAACTGACTCAGTACGTCGCAGATGCCAGCAATCCAGCCGCCGCTGACTACCGCAAACCACTGCAGGAAGCCGGTTCGCGCCTGCTGAGGCTGGCCCACGCACGCGAACGCTTCACCAGCCAGGGTCGCAGCGAGCTGCTCGGCGATGTCGAACGCGAACTCAAGGCTCTTGCTCAGCAGGCAGAGGCGCTGGATAAGCTGCCGCTACTCGGCGTGCAACAGGCCGACAGCTCTGCCAGCGTTGGTTTCGCTGCACTGCTAGGCCTGGATGAAACACAGCAGGAGCAACAGGCGCATGATCGCGGCATCGACCTGAAACGTGAACTGGGCACGCTGGTGCGCCGCTACCCCAGCGAACTGCAGCGCACCCGCGAGCTGGTCGAGCAACGTCGGCAACTGGCCGTGACCACCACCGAACGCGTGACCCAGGTGCAACAGGCACTGGCGGCACTGGAGCCCCTGGTAAAGGGCGAATACGCGCGCATTCAGAGCGAGGTGCGGCTGATCCAAGGCCTGATGATCGGTCTGATTCTGCTGATCGCCGTGCTGATCGACCGTCTTCAGCGGCGTCTGGCGCAGGTGCTCGCGCGCCTGGTACCGGCGCTGTCGCAGTGGGCCAAAGGTGATTTCGCGACGCCGATCAGCATCCATTCACGCACCCAAGAGCTGCGCGATATCGAAGATTCGCTCAATCACTTGCGCCGCTACCTGGTGGAGCTGGTCGCCAGCATTCGCGGCCATGCCGAACAGGTCGCCGGCTCCAGCGGCACCCTGGCCGACCTCAGCGCCGGCCTGCACCAAGGCGCCGAGCGCCAGGCCGGCGATACCGCGCTGATCCGCGACGCGCTGGGCGAACTGGAAGCGACTATCGGCCAGGTTGCCAATGACGCTAGCCAGACCGCCAATGCCAGCCGCGATGCCAGCCACGCACTGGCGCACGGTCAACAGGTCATTGGCCAGAGCCTTGAAGGCCTGCATGCCCTGGTCAGCGAAGTGCAGGACAATGCCCAGGCCATTGAACGCCTGGCCAATGAGACCGCCACCATCGGCAGTGTCCTGACGGTGATTCGCGGCATCGCCGAGCAGACCAATCTGCTGGCGCTGAACGCGGCCATCGAAGCGGCGCGTGCGGGTGAAGCAGGCCGGGGGTTCGCCGTGGTAGCCGACGAGGTGCGCTCGTTATCACAGCGCACCGGCACAGCGACTGCGCAGATACAGGACGTGATCGGCCGCCTGCAACAGGCGGCGCATCAGTCGGTAGAAGCCATGCGTGCTCAGGTCGAACATGCTCAAGCCACGGCAGGCAAGGCCGAGGCCGCCGACGGCGCGCTGGATGAAATCGTCAGCGCCATCGGCACCATTGCCAGCATGGCTCAGCGCATCGCCGAGGCCACCGCACAGCAGAGCGAGGCGGTCGCTGAGATTCGCGAGCATGGTGAGCGGATTCACCAACTCGGTGATGACAACCTCAGCCTGATTGCCAGCGGTCGCCACGAAAGCGAACGCTTGCTACACCTCGGCGGCGAGCTGCACAGGGTGGTGCAGGTCTTTCGCCTGTAACGGCCTGCGACACGCCAGCGCAGGGCGACATCAGGCGGAACTCGACAAGCCCGGCCGGCTCCAAGGTTCCGCTCATACCCGGCAATCAACGCTCCGGCGCAACGACGACGCGGCAAGTGCGTGCTTTCCGGTATCATGCCATCACCTTTCGCCGAGATACT
The DNA here is from genome assembly GCA_964543555.1 of uncultured Pseudomonas sp. GTDB lineage: Bacteria > Pseudomonadota > Gammaproteobacteria > Pseudomonadales > Pseudomonadaceae > Aquipseudomonas. The sequence continues at coordinate 1,558 of CAZIZA010000176.1, read as the reverse complement.
CTTCCGATGTCATTGCGTCGACTGCTGCTACCTCTGCTTCTGCTCTGCCTGAGCCTGCCGGCCAGCGCCAACCTGTTCGAGCAGCGCCCGGCCGCCTCACCGCTTGGCGCGCCGCTTAACAACAGCAGTGATTTCCTGCCGGTGCGTGAAGCCTTCAAGCTGAGCCTGGTCAGCAGTGATGCACAGGCCGTGACGCTGCGCTTCGTCGCAGCCGAGGGCTACTACCTGTATCGCCATCGCTTTAATTTCAGCGTCGAACCGGCGCAACTGACACTCGGCGAAGCCGAATTACCGTCAGGCGAAGCCAAGCACGACGAGTTCTTCGGCGATGTCGAGGTGTATTACGGTGTGCTGGACATCCGCCTGCCGCTAGAGAATCCAGACAACCGCCCATTGCGCCTGCAGGTCGGCTACCAGGGCTGCGCCGATAAGGGCCTTTGCTATCCGCCAGAGACAGAGTTCATCGAGATCGGCGACATGCCTGCGGCCAACAGCAGCGATGGAGCATCGCAGGCAACCGGCTGGAGCTGGAAAGAGCTGGCGCTGTTCTTTCTCGGCGGCCTGGCGCTGACCTTCACCCCCTGCGTGCTGCCGATGCTGCCGATCCTCTCCGGCGTCGTGCTGCGCGGGCAACTGGGCGGCCTGCGCAGCGTGACCCTGTCGCTGGCGTATGTGCTGCCAATGGCCGCCTGCTTCGCCATTCTCGGTACGCTGATGGGACTGTTCGGTGCCGGTCTCAATTTGCAGGCGCGCCTGCAATCGGCCTGGGTACTGATACCCTTTGCAGCCTTCTTCACGCTCTTCGCCCTGGCCATGTTCGGCCTGTTCGAGCTGCGCCTGCCACGCGTCATCAGCGAACCGCTGGATCGTCTGGCCGGCAAAACTCATGGTGGCTCGCACCTGAATGCAGCCCTGCTCGGCGTACTCTCAAGCCTGCTGGTCAGCCCCTGCGTCTCCGCGCCGCTGGCCGGTGCGCTGCTTTATATCAGCGCCAGTGGCGATGCCTTGGGCGGCGGCCTGAAGCTACTCGCCCTGGGTCTCGGCATGGGCACACCGCTGGTGCTGTTCGCCGTGGGCGGTGGTGCCCTGCTGCCGAAAACCGGCACCTGGATGGTCGCGGTGCGCAATGCCTTCGGCGTGCTGCTGCTGGCTGTTTCGGTGTGGCTGCTCGAACGCGTGCTGCCGGGTAGTCTGAGCCTGGCTCTGTGGGGGCTGCTGGCAGGTGGCGTGGCAGTGTTCCTCGGTGCCCTGGAGTTCGGACCCAAGACGCACCGGCAGAAGCTCGGCCAGATCGCCGGCCTGGCGTTGCTGGTGTACGCCCTGGCCGCCTGGGTCGGCGCCCTGCAAGGCGCGACCGATCCGCTCAAACCGCTCGGCCAGTTGCAGGCCGGCACCAGCCAAAGCAGTGCCAAGAGCGGCGCCTGGCAAACCCTGAGCAGCCCCGCCGAACTGGACGCCGCACTGGTCGAGGCCAAAGCCGCCGGTCAACCGCTGCTGCTGGACTGGTACGCCGACTGGTGCATCAGCTGCAAGGTCATCGAGCGCGAGGTGTTCGGCA
>CAZIZA010000175.1:0-8532 GCA_964543555.1 uncultured Pseudomonas sp. | reverse complement strand
CTCAGGCGCTGGCGCATCAGGGCGCGCAGGTTGTTGCCGGGGATCTTGTCGATCAATGGCGCGGCCAGGGTGACCAGGTGCGCTTTGCCTTCCAGTGAGCGCGGGTCGGCTTCTTCGCAAAGCTGCTGGAAGAAGTAGTCGGCCAGCGGTTGTGCGTGCTGGTTGATGCGGGCGCGGAAGGCGTCGGTGCCTTCGGCGCGCACCAGGGTGTCCGGGTCCTCACCGTCGGGCAGGAACAGAAAGCGTGCGCGGCGACCGTCCTGCAGGCTGGGCAGGGTCGATTCCAGAGCGCGCCAGGCGGCGTTGCGCCCGGCGGCGTCGCCGTCGAAGCAGAACAGCACGCTGGGTACGATGCGGAACAGGCGCTTGAGGTGTTCTTCGCTGGTGGCCGTGCCCAGGGTCGCCACGGCATTGCGCAGGCCCAGTTGGGCAAGGGCGATGACGTCCATGTAGCCTTCGACCACCATGATCTCGTCAAGGTCGCGGTTGTATTTGCGGGCCTCATACAGGCCATACAGTTCCTGGCCCTTGTGGAATACCGGGGTTTCCGGCGAGTTGAGGTACTTGGGCTTGTCGTCGCCCAGTACGCGGCCGCCGAAGGCGATCACCCGGCCGCGGCTGTCGCGGATGGGGAACATGATGCGGTCGCGGAAGCGGTCGTAGCGCCTGCCGTTCTCGGCGTTCTCGATCAGCAGGCCGGCGTCGATCATGACCTTCTGCTGCAGGGCATCGGCGCCCAGTTGCTTGAGCAGGTTGTCCCAGCCGGGCGGGGCGAAGCCGATGCCGAAGTCGCGGGCTATTTCGCCGGTCAGGCCGCGGCCCTTGAGGTAGTCCACCGCGTATTTGCGCTGCGGATGGCTTTTCAGTGCCTGGCGGTAGTGTTCGGCGGCGGCATTGAGCAGTGGGTAAAGCGGTGAGTCGACCGGCTGTCTGGGCTTGTGTCCACGGCCACTTTCTTCGCGTGGCACGTCCATGCCGGCGCGTTTGGCCAGCTCCTCGATCGCCTGGGGAAATTCCAGTTGATCGTGGTCCATGACGAAGCCGAGCGCGTTGCCGCCAGCGCCGCAGCCGAAGCAGTAATAAAACTGTTTGTCCGGGCTGACGGTGAAGGAGGGGGTCTTTTCCTTGTGGAAAGGACAGCAGGCGCTGTAGTTCTTGCCGGTCTTCTTCAGCTGGATGCGCGAACTCACCACATCGACGATGTCGGTGCGGTTGAGCAGGTCATCGATGAAGGATTGCGGGATCAGGCCGGCCATAGGTGCTCAGCATAGTCGCCCGGGTGGGCACTCAGAAAGCAGAAAACTCCGCGGTTCACCAAGGTGAGGCGGAGTTCCTAAAAAGCAATGCCCGGCGGAGGCCGGGCATTCGGGCGTTGCGTGTACGGATTAGTACAGGCGAACGCTGCGACGCTGCTCGCGCTGCACTTTCTTGGCGTGACGCTTAACAGCGGCAGCAGCCTTGCGCTTACGCTCGGAGGTCGGCTTTTCGTAGAATTCGCGGCTGCGAACTTCAGCCAGTACACCGGCTTTTTCGCAGGAGCGCTTGAAACGACGCAGAGCTACGTCGAAGGGTTCGTTCTCTTTAACTTTGACGGCTGGCATCCAGGTCGTACCTATCTTTAATTACCGGATTCAACGCGTGCCCGGCAGTTGGCTCGGGATGCGTCGGTTTTCAAGGGTTGCGGATGTTACCGCCTCGCGCTGAGGAATGCAAAGGCCTCTGATCGAAAAGCGCTGGCCGCTCCGCTGGGCGGCGCTTATCATGCGCGCCTTTGTTCCACGCGGCAAATCAAGGCTCAAGCTCCATGCTCGTACTGGGATTGGAAACCTCCTGTGATGAAACCGGCGTCGCGCTGTATGACAGCGAGCGCGGCCTGCTGGCGGACGCCCTGTTCAGTCAGATCGACCTGCATCGTGTCTACGGCGGCGTGGTGCCCGAATTGGCGTCGCGCGATCACGTCAAACGCATGCTGCCACTGATCCGTCAGGTGCTGGATGAGGCGGGCAAACAGCCCGGCGATATCGACGCCCTGGCCTACACGGCCGGGCCGGGACTGGTCGGCGCCCTGTTGGTCGGCGCCTCCTGCGCCCAGGCGTTGGCTTTTGCCTGGGGCGTACCGGCCGTCGGCGTGCATCATATGGAAGGTCATCTGCTGGCGCCGATGCTGGAAGAACAGCCGCCGGCTTTTCCGTTCGTCGCCTTGCTGGTTTCCGGTGGCCATACCCAATTGGTGCGCGTCGATGGTATCGGCCAGTACCAGTTGCTCGGCGAGTCACTGGACGACGCCGCCGGTGAGGCCTTCGACAAGACTGCCAAGCTGATGGGGCTGAATTATCCGGGTGGCCCGGAAATCGCCAAGCTGGCCGAACAGGGTACGCCGGGACGTTTCGTCTTCCCGAGGCCGATGACGGATCGTCCGGGGTTGGATTTCAGTTTCAGTGGTCTGAAGACCTTCGCCCTCAATACCTGGCAGCAATGCCGTGACAGCGATGACGACCTCGACCAAGCCCGCCGCGACATCGCGCTGGCCTTCCAGCAGGCGGTGGTTGAGACTTTGACCATCAAGTGCAAGCGCGCGCTCAAGCAGAGTGGGCTCAACAGCCTGGTGATCGCCGGTGGCGTGAGTGCCAACAAGGCGCTGCGTGAGCATCTGGAACGGATGTTGGGCGAGATGAAGGGCAAGGTGTTCTATGCGCGGCCGCGTTTCTGCACCGACAACGGCGCGATGATCGCCTATGCCGGTTGCCAGCGTTTGCTGGCCGGGCAGCATGAGGATCTGGCGATCAAGGTGCAGGCGCGTTGGCCGATGGAGTCACTGCCGGCGATTTGATGAGCTCGCTGTAGGAGCGGCTTCAGCCGCGATTGATGTTCCGAACGTTGTTTAAAAGCGCCGTTCGCGCCCGGCAAACAGATCGCGCAGATTGCTGCGGTGACGCCAGACGATCAGTCCGGTCAACACGCAGGCCGGTAGTAAAGCTGCCGGCTGTTGCCAGGCCAGCAGCGGTAGCGTCAGCGGCGTGGCGATCAGCGAGGCCAGCGAACTGGTACGGGTCAACAGAAAGACCAGTGCCCAGGCCGCCAGGGCGAGCAGGGCAGCGGGTGGGTAGAGACCAAGCAGCATGCCGGCGGCGGTGGCGACGCCCTTGCCGCCGCGAAAGCGGAAGTACAGCGGATAGAGATGGCCGATGACGGCCGCGAGGCCGATCCAGGCCTGCTGGTGCAGGCTGAGGCCGAACAGTTTGGCGATGAGGATGGGCAGCAGGCCTTTTAGCAGGTCGCCTATCAGCGTCATGACAGCGAGCTTCTTGCCAGCGACGCGCAGCATGTTGGTGGCGCCGGGGTTGCCCGAGCCGCTGGCACGCGGGTCCGGCCCGCCAGCGAGTCGACTGAGCAGGATGGCGAAGGACAACGAGCCGAGCAGGTAGGCAAGGATTGCCAGGAGCCAGAACATGGTGGCCATTCCAGGGCATGGGGTGGCCCGATTCTAACGAGGTGCAGCGCCCTTGTCGTGGCGCGGAGAGTGCGGTGGACAGAGTATTTATCGAGGGGCTGGAAGTCGATACGGTAATCGGCGCCTACGATTGGGAGCGCGACATTCGTCAATGCCTGCGCCTGGACTTGCAGATGGCCTGGGATAACCGCCCAGCTGCCGCTGACGATGACCTTAACCTGGCACTCGACTACGCCAGCGTGTCTTCACGCATCCAGGCCTTCGCCGCTGAATCGCAGTTCATCCTGGTCGAGACCTTCGCCGAGCGCCTGGTGCAGACCTTGATGGACGAGTTCAACATTCCCTGGATGCGCCTGAAGCTGACCAAACCGGGTGCTGTGCAGGCTGCACGCGGCGGCGTGGGCGTGGAGATCGAGCGCGGATGCCTCTGACTCGGGTCTTTCTCGGCCTTGGTAGCAATATCGAGCGCGAGACTCACCTTACTGCCGGGCTCGATGCGCTGGCCGGGTTGCTCAGTGATCTGCGCTGCTCGCCGGTGTTCGAAAGCCATGCGGTGGGCATCAAGAGCGGTAACTTCTTCAACCTGGTGGTGGTCGGTGAAACGGAGCTGCCGCTCCTGGAGTTGGACCGCCGGCTGAAATTCATCGAAGCCGACAATGGCCGCTACGCACCGGACCGCAAGGGGCTGCCGCTGGACATCGACCTGCTGCTGTTTGGCGAGCAGGTCGGCAACTTCAATGGCCTGATTCTGCCACGCGCGGAAATTCTCAAGAACGCCTTCGTGCTCTGGCCGCTGGCGTTGCTGGCGCCGCAGTTGCAGCACCCCGTCGATGGCCGCTCGTTCGCCGAGCTGTGGGCGTCGGCACAGATTGATCAGCAGTTGTGGCCAGCGGCTTTCCAGTGGCGTGGCACCGAGCTGACGCCGGCTGAGTTGCTGCAGACGCGCCCTGCATAGCCCGGATGCAATCCGGGGCAATTCTGTGGCCGCCACCCGGATTGCATCCGGGCTGCGGCTGCTGCGGCGGTCTGTAGGAGCCGGCTTGCCGGCGATGATCGCCCGCAAGCGGGCTCCTACGAGGGGGCATGTTGCGCTTTGTAGAGCTTGAGCGCCTGCAGACGCGCGCGGCTAAGTGCTTCGCCCAGTTCTGCGCCCTTGAGTCCCTTCTCCAGCAGCGGTTTGACCGGCACTTGCCTTGCCGCCTCGGCGGCGCCCAGCAGGTAACTGGCTTGTGGGTACGCGCGTTGCTCCAGGCCCAGACGTCCGCATGCATCCATCTCGCAGGCGGCGACGAACTCGGCGAAGCGTTGCGGGCGGCGGAATACGTCGAAGCGTTGCAGCAGTTCCAGCAGCGTTGAGGGCCGCAACTCCAGCGCGCGGTGACCGTGGGTATGGAATTCACCCACCAGTAGTGCCAGTTCGGCGCAGTCGCGGGGCGCCTTGCAGCGCTCATTGATCGCCTGGATCAGGGGCAACCCCTTGTGCTCGTGGGCGATGTGGCGTGGCCACTGATCTTCGGGCGTCAGGCCTTTACCCACGTCATGCAGCAGGCAGGCCCAGCGCACGTTTAATGGCTGGTCGTGCTGCGCACACTGGCGCAGCACGCTGAGCACATGCACGCCGGTATCGATTTCCGGGTGATGCGCTGGCGGTTGCGGTACGCCGAACAGATCGTCCACTTCAGGCAGCAGGGCTGCCAGGGCACCGCAGTCGTGCAGTATCTGGACGAACACGTCTGGACGCGGCTCCATCAGGGCGCGGGAGATTTCCTTCCAGCTGCGTTCGGCGGTGAGGTGCGCCAGCTCGCCGGATTCGGCCAATTGACGCATCAGCGCCAGGGTTTCTGGCGCGACGCTGAAACCCAGCGGCGCATAACGTGCGGCAAAGCGCGCGACGCGCAGGACGCGCAGCGGATCTTCGGCGAAGGCCGGAGACACATGGCGTAGCAGCCGCGCTTCAAGGTCTTGTTGGCCACCGTAAGGATCGATCAGGTTGCCGTGGTCGTCCTCGGCCATGGCGTTGACGGTGAGGTCGCGGCGGATCAGATCCTGTTCCAGGGTGACGTCGGGGCTGGCATGGAAGGTGAAACCGCCATAGCCGCGCCCGCTCTTGCGTTCGGTGCGGGCCAGCGCGTATTCCTCGCTCGTGTGCGGGTGCAGGAACACCGGAAAGTCAGCGCCTACCGGGCGATAGCCGAGTTCAAGCATCTGCTCGGCACTGGCGCCGACCACGACCCAGTCCACTTCACTGATGGGGCGACCCAGCAGGCGGTCACGTACGGCGCCGCCGACTTTGTAAATCTGCATGTGCATTCCTCCACGAGGCGCAGAGGATACCGAAGAACGTGCCGGGTGCGCAGGCGCTCAAATTGGCGGAATGATCAGATCCAGCCTCGGGTAGTCACTGCCGCTTTCTGCGCTGCCACGCGGCGGCACGTGCTGGGTGGTGATCAACTGCTCGCCCTGGCAGACCTCCAGATGGATGTCGAAGCCCCACAGCCGGTGCAGGTGCTTGAGCACCTCGCCGGTGGAGTCACCCAGTGGTTTGCGGTCGTGTTGCTGATGGCGCAGGGTCAGCGAGCGGTCGCCACGGCGGTCGATGTTCCAGATCTGTACGTTGGGCTCGCGGTTGCCAAGGTTGTATTGCGCGGCGAGCAGTTCGCGGATGGTGCGGTAACCGGGTTCGTCATGGATGGCCGGTACCACCAGTTCGTCCTTCTGGTCGTCATCGAGGATGCCGAACAGCTTGAAGTCACGAATCACCTTGGGTGAGAGGAACTGCAGGATGAAGCTCTCGTCCTTGAAGCTGGTCATGGCGAACTTGAGGGTGGTCAGCCAGTCGCTGCCGGCGATGTCCGGGAACCAGCGTTTGTCTTCCTCGGTAGGGTTTTCGCAGATGCGACGGATATCGCGGTACATGGCAAAACCCAGGGCATAGGGGTTGATGCCGTTGTAGTAGGGGCTGTCGAACGGCGGCTGGTAGACCACGCTGGTGTGCGACTGCAGGAACTCCATCATGAAGCCGTCGGTGACCAGGCCTTCGTCGTACAGATCGTTCATCAGGGTGTAGTGCCAGAAGGTGGCCCAGCCTTCGTTCATCACCTGAGTCTGGCGCTGCGGATAGAAGTACTGGGCGATCTTGCGCACGATGCGGATCACCTCGCGCTGCCAGGGTTCCAGCAAAGGCGCGTGCTTTTCCAGGAAGTAGAGAATGTTTTCCTGCGGTTCGGCGGGGAAGCGCTTGGTGTCTTTCTCGCTGCCCTTGTCGGCGTTCCTGGGGATGGTGCGCCACAGATCGTTGATCTGCTTTTGCAGGTGCTCTTCGCGATCTTTCTGTCGGCGCCGTTCTTCCTCGGCAGAGATGGGATAAGGGCGCTTGTAGCGGTCGACACCGTAGTTCATCAGGGCGTGGCAGGAGTCGAGCAGCTCTTCCACCGCGTCGATACCATGGCGCTCTTCGCACTGCATGATGTACTGCTTGGCGAACACCAGGTAATCGATGATCGAACTGGCGTCGGTCCAGGTGCGGAACAGATAGTTACCCTTGAAGAAGCTGTTATGCCCATAGCAGGCATGGGCGATCACCAGCGCCTGCATGCAGATGGTGTTTTCCTCCATGAGGTAGGCGATGCACGGGTCGGAGTTGATCACGATCTCGTAGGCCAGGCCCATCTGCCCGCGCGTGTAGCCTTTTTCGGTGGCCAGGAAGTGCTTGCCATACGACCAGTGGTGATAGCCCAGTGGCATGCCGACCGAGGCGTAGGCATCCATCATCTGCTCGGCGGTGATCACTTCGATCTGGTTGGGGTAGGTGTCCAGCGCATAGCGCTCGGCGATGCGGGCGATTTCCTTGTCGTACTGACGGATGAGGTCGAAGGTCCATTCCGAGCCGGTAGAGATCGGTTGGCGTTTCTTGGCGGTGGCGCTCATGGCAACTCCTCAACTCACCAGACGACGCTGGAACAGTTCACGGAACACCGGGTAGATGTCTGCGGCAGATACCAGTTGCTGCTGGGCGAAGCTGTCGGCGAAGGCTTCGGCCACCTGTTCGTACTCGAACCACAGCGCCTGGTGTTCGCGTGGGGTGATTTCGACGTAGGTGAAGTACTGCACGAAGGGCATGATCTGCTTGATCAGAATGTCCCGGCAAACCGGCGAGTCGTCGTTCCAGTTGTCGCCGTCCGAGGCTTGGGCGGCGTAGATGTTCCACTCGTTGACCGGGTAGCGCTCGGCCATCACGTCCTGCATCAGTTTCAGGGCGCTGGAAACGATGGTGCCGCCGGTTTCGCGGGAATAGAAGAACTCTTCCTCGTCCACTTCCTTGGCACTGGTGTGGTGGCGGATGAAGACCACGTCGATCTTGTCGTAATTGCGCTTGAGGAACAGGTACAGGAGGATGAAGAAGCGCTTGGCTACGTCCTTGGTGGCCTGGGTCATGGAGCCGGAGACGTCCATCAGGCAGAACATCACCGCCTTGGAGCTGGGGTTGGGCTGCTTGGTCAGCAGGTTGTACTTGAGGTCGAAGGTGTCGAGAAACGGCACGCGATGAATGCGTGCGCTGAGGCGTTCGATTTCCTCCTGAATGGCTTGGATATCGCCGAAGTTGTCCGGCTCGTCACGGCGCAGCCGCTCCAGTTCTACCTTGGCTTCCCGCAGTTTGGCACGGCTGGAGCCGGACAGGGCGATGCGCCGCGCGTGGGCTGAACGCAAGGTGCGGACGATGTTGATGCGCGAGGGATTACCCTCGTTGCTGATGCCGGCGCGCACGGTCTTGAAGGTTTCCGCGCCGGTCAGGTGGCGTTTGACCAGGTTGGGCAACTCCAGGTCCTCGAACATGAAGTCGAGAAACTCCTCCTGGGTGATCTGGAACACGAACTCGTCCATGCCGTCGCCGGAGTTGCTCGCCTTGCCGCTGCCGCGTCCGCCACCGCCGCCTTGTGGGCGAGGGATGCGTTCGCCGGTGGTGAACTCCTTATTGCCGGGATGGACGATGGTCTGTTTGCCGCCACGCCCGTGATGCAGCACCGGTTCGTCGATATCGCGGCCGGGAATGCTGATCTGCTCGCCGTGCTCCATGTCGGTGA
>CAZIZA010000174.1:1551-8573 GCA_964543555.1 uncultured Pseudomonas sp. | reverse complement strand
ATGCTGCTGCGCTGCCGCCCGAGCAATGGCCCGAAGCCTTGCCCGAGCCGCTGCCAATCGAAGCCTCGGCCTTGCTGAAGAAGCTGCGTGCCGTTGGGCAGCGCGAGGGCGAGCGCCTGGATATCGTGCCCGAGCTGATGCTGCGCAAGAAAACCCTGGAAGCCTTGCTGAAAAGCGGCTATCCCAATGGTCCGTACCAATTGCCCGACTCCCTTCGCGGCTGGCGCCGGGAGTTGATGGGGCAGGCGCTGCTTGATTGTCTGGCCGCTGAAGGAGAATCCGCGTGAAACGCATCTGTTCCATCTATAAAAGCCCGCGCAAGAACGAGATGTACCTCTACGTGCTCAAGGCCGATGCCCTGAAGCGTGTGCCCGAAGGGCTGCTCGCCGTATTCGGCCCGCCTGCGCACGCCTTCGATCTGGTGCTCAGCCCGGAGCGAAAGTTGTCTCGGGAAGATATCGCCACCGTACTGGAGAATCTCGACAAGCAGGGCTACCACCTGCAGATGCCACCACCCGAGGATGAGTACATTCAGCATCTGCCTGACGAGCTGCTGCGCCGCAACGATCCGGTGTAAACCATGCGCCTGCTGATCGCCGAAGAGGATCATGCGTTCTACGCCGAGCGTATTCGCAGCGCCTGCCCCGAGTTGCAACTGGTCGCCGGCGCATCGTTCGAACAACTGCGTGTGGTCGCCGGCGACTGCGACCTGTGGCTGGGGCAGCCCGACCTGCTCGCGCCCTTGTTGCGCGACGGGGCGCGCCCGCAGTGGCTGCAGTCGACCTGGGCCGGCATCACGCCGCTGCTGGCGCAAGGGTTGCCGCGTGATTACCGTCTGACCCGCGCCGTCGGCATCTTCGGTCAGGTGATGGCCGAATACGTGCTTGGTCATCTGCTGGCCCATGAACGGTGCCTGTTCGATCGCCTGGCGGCGCAGGTCGAGCAGCGTTGGGATCACCGCCTGCCACGCAGCCTGCGCGGACGCCGCGTGTTGCTGGTCGGTTGCGGTGATATCGGTCAGGCCGTCGCCGAGTTTCTGCAACCTTTCGGCATGGAGCTGCGTGGCATAGCCAGTCAGGCGCGTGAGCAGGCACCTTTTCTCGGCGTGGCAGCGATGGATCAACTGCCCCATTTGGTCGCCTGGGCCGACTACGTGGTCAACCTGCTGCCGGACACGCCGGCCACACGCGATCTGTACGATGCCCGGCTGTTTGCCAAGTTCCGCCCGGATGCGGTGCTGATCAATGCCGGTCGCGGTGTGGCCGTGGTCGATGGCGATCTGGTCGCCGCGCTGGAGCAGAGTCAGTTGGCCGGCGCGGTGATCGACGTCTGTCGTGAAGAGCCGCTGCCACCCGGTCATGCGTTCTGGAATGCACCGCACCTGCTGCTCACCGGCCATAGTTCGGCGCCAACTGATCCGGCGTTGATGAGTGAGCTGTTCATCGGCAACCTGGCGCGCTGGCAAGCAGGTGAGCCGTTACGCGGTGAGGTGGACTTCGCTCGCGGTTATTGACTGTCACGGCGGGGCGCAAGGTGCACCCTGCGTCAGGTGAATCCTCGCAACCCACCATTCGGCATACGCCGCTTGGCCAGGGCTGGGGCCCAGGCTAGACTGCCGCGCCTTTCACGCTTGAGTCCATACTGCTGCCATGGCTGCCGACCTCGAACCCTTCTGGAAACGCAAGACCCTCGCCCAGCTCGATCCGGGTGAGTGGGAGTCGTTGTGCGACGGCTGTGGCCTGTGCTGCCTGCAGAAACTTGAGGACGAGGACGACGGCGCCGTCTACTACACGCGCATTGCCTGCAAATTGCTGGACTTGCAGACCTGCCGTTGCAGCGATTACCCCAATCGGGTCAAACATGTGCCTGACTGTATTCAGCTCACCCCGGCGCAGGCCGATCAGTTTCGCTGGTTGCCGCCGACCTGCGCCTACCGCCTGGTCAGCGAAGGCCAGGATCTGCCACATTGGCACCATCTGGTCTCAGGCGACCCGGACGCCGTGCATGCCGAACGCATTTCCCAATCTGGACGCATGCTCAGTGAAAACAGCGTGGCCGAAGACGACTGGGAAGATCATTTGATTTTCCGCGCGGGTTGATTGCCACGTGTCTTCGTGGCAAATCTGTCTGCCGTTTCATGGAATTGCCTTGTGGCGCGGTTGTCACATGGGCCACCTTCATATCAGGAGTTTTGCTCGATGTCCCTTCGCTTGCCGTTGTATGCGTCTTTGCTGCTTCTGAGCCTGCCGGCCTTCGCCGCTACGCAGAAGGTCGATCTGGATTACCGGGTGCGCTTTCTGCCCGAGAGTAATCAGGCGGAAGTCAGCATCACCCTGGAAAAGGGTGAGCGGGTGCGCAGTCTCGACTTCAATCTTGGTGAAGACGAACGCTTCAGCGATTTCAAGGCTGACGGCCAGTGGTCGCAGGAGGCTGCCGGGCGCGGCAAGTGGCAGCCGGGCGAGGGCAAGAGCGTACTGAGCTACCGTGTGCTGATCGACAGCGAACGCAAGCCTGGGCGTTACGACGCCAGGATGACCGAGGACTGGGCACTGTTCAGGGGGGACGACCTGATTCCCGCGGCCAGGCTCGATCAGCAGGACAAGACCGAGCTGGTGGCGCGCCTGCAGTTCGATCTGCCCAAGGGCTGGAAGAGCGTCGAGACCGGCTGGCCGCGCATCGGCAAGAACCGCTTTCGCATCGACAACCCGCAGCGCCGGTTCGACCGCCCGACCGGCTGGATGCTGGCTGGTAAGCTGGGTACCCGTCGTACTCGTCTGGGCGATACCGAAGTTGCCATCTCCGCGCCAATCGGCGAGGGCATGCGGCGTATGGATATCATGACTTTCCTCACCTTCGTCTGGCCGCAGATGCAGCAGGTGTTCCCGCGCGACCCGGACAAGCTGCTGATCGTCGGCGCGGGTGATCCGATGTGGCGCGGCGGACTGTCGGCCGCCAATTCCTACTACATGCACGCGGACCGCCCGTTGGTCAGCGAAAACGGTACCAGCTCACTGGTGCATGAGCTGGTGCATGTATTCGGCCGTATCTATGGACGTGAGCGCAGTGACTGGATCGCCGAAGGCCTGGCCGAGTATTACGCCATCGAGTTGATGCGCCGTGCTGGCGGCATCAGCGAGGACCGCTATCAGAAAATCCGTGAACAGCTGATTCGCTGGAGCAAACCGGTCAGCAGCCTGCGTACCGACAACGCCAGTGGCCCGGTCACCGCCCGTGCGGTGCTGCTGCTACAGGAACTGGATCGCGAGATTCGGCAGAAGACCAAGGAAAAGGGCAACCTGTCACTCGATGACGTCACCCGTGGCCTGATGCGCCTGGATAGGGTCAGCACCAAGGATTTCATCGACATCACCGAGAACGTCATCGGCGGTCCGTCGAAGACGCTCGATACCCGCTTGCTGCGTTGAGTGTTACCGCTTCGCTCCCTGTCAGGTCAGAACAGGGGGCCGGAGCGGGTGTTGTTGCCTTTGGCCAGGCGGTCATAGAGCACCACGTTGACTGTCGCGGCCAGGTTCATGCAGCCCTGGGTCGGGATGTACACCACCTCGGCGCCGCACCAGTCGATAATCTCCTGCTGCAGTGAGCCATCCTCCGGGCCAAAGATGTACAGCGCCCGGTCGGGGTGGGTGTAGGCGGGCAGGGCGCGGGCATCATCCACCAGTTCCACCGCCACCGGGGTGCAGCCCAGCGGCAGGATCTTGCGCAGATCGTCGATATTGATCAGCGGAATATCCTGGTGAACCTTCTTGGTATCGGTGATGAAATCCTTGGCGCGGTCATAGCGGGTTCCGGTGTAGAACACCGAACTGACGCCATAACAGCCTGCCGCACGCATGATGGAACCGACGTTTTCCGGCGATTTCGGGTTGAACAGGCCGATGCAGGCGTATCTCTTGTTGGCCACGGTGGCACTCGCAAAAGCGCCGATTATACGGTGCCGAGTGCCACGCCCTAGTCCTTTTTCAGCAGGCTGGCCAGATCGCCGAAGGCCTTGTAGGTCGATTTGGCAGCCTGCGGGCTGGCGGTGGAGCCTTCGGCGAAATACTGCTGGTCGGTGTAGCGCGAGTGTTCGTTGTCATGACAGAACAGGCACAGCAGCTCCCAGTTGGAGCCATCGGCCGGGTTGTTGTGGTGGTTGTGATCACGGTGATGCACAGTCAGTTCGCTCAGACGTTTGCCAGAGAACTCGCGGGCGCAGCGGCCGCAAACGTGGGGATACATTTTCAGCGCTTTCTGCCGGTAGCCCTCTTCGGCCTGGGCGGACAGGTAGTAGCGGTTGTTGGTGGTGCTCATGACAGAACCTGTTATTGGAAGGTGAACGCTTGGCTGGATATGTTGCCAGAATAGAACGAAAGCCAGTTGCACAGGAGAGATGTCATGCGCTTGCCTCTGTTCGCCGTGATGATTCTGGCCGCCAGCCTTGGCGGCCCGGCCTGGGCTCAGGAGCCGATGCGCATGCCGTCCGCGCCTGGAGCGGGTGCGCCGGGCACTGCGACGCCACAGCCTTACGGCCAGCCGTCCACGCTCAATACGATCAAGCGCCAGGGATCGGCGCCCCTCTTACCGCCGCCCCAGGGACAAACGCTCCCGGGGGCGGCGCCGAAATCCACTGGTGATCAGCCGATTCCGCAACTGGATCAACAGCTGCGCCGCAACAGCCAGGGGCTGAATGGGCAACGCAAGCTGGACTGATCATCGGTTTTTGTAGGAGCGGCTTCAGCCACGATGCTTGGGGAAGCGCGGCTGAAGCGCAATGCCGCCCAGGCGCTCTTACGGATACGCTATGCCCAGCACGCGGAACACAAACGCGTATTCCAGTGCCACATCCTTGATGCCCTGATACCGTCCACTCATGCCGCCATGGCCTGCGCCGAGGTCGGTCTTGAGTAGCAGCAGGTTGTCGTCGGTCTTGTCGCGACGCAGTTTCGCCACCCATTTGGCCGCTTCCCAGTACTGCACGCGGCTGTCGTTGTAGCCGGCGACGGCGAGGATCGGCGGGTAGGCCTGGGCGCGGACGTTCTCGTAGGGCGCGTACGCCTTGATGCGTTCGAATACCTCGGGCTGATTCGGGTCGCCCCATTCGTCGTACTCGGTCACGGTCAGCGGCAGGTCCGGGTTGAGCATGGTGTTGAGCACGTCGACGAAGGGCACTTCGGCGATGGCGGCGGCGAACAGCTCGGGGCGTTGGTTGAGTACGGCGCCAATCAGCAGGCCGCCGGCACTGCCGCCGCTGATCGCCAGTTGCGTGCTGGTAGTCAGGCCCTCGGCGATCAGGCGTTCGGCGCTGGCGATGAAATCATCGAAGGTGTTCTGTTTGTGTTCCAGCTTGCCGGCGCGGTACCAGGCTTCCCCCATCTCGCCGCCGCCGCGTATGTGCGCGATGGCGAAGACGAAGCCACGCTCCAGCAGGCTCAGGCGGGCATGGGAGAACCAGGGGTCGAGACTCGCGCCATAGGCGCCGTAACCGTAGAGATAGAGCGGTGCAGGCTTGCCGGCGGCGAATACCTCGCGGCGCGCCACCAGGCTGATCGGTATCTGCGTGCCATCGGCGGCGGTGGCCCATAAACGACGGCTTTCATAGGCGTCAGCATCGAACGGGCCTTCTACCGGCGTTTGCTTGAGTACCTGCTGTTCACCCGTGGCCAACTCCAGCTGACGTACCTGAGCGGGACGGTTCAGCGCTTCGTAGCGCAGGCGGATCACCGGGCTGTGAAATTCCAGGCTGTCCTGCACGTAGAGGCTGTAGGCGGCATCCGGCAGTTGCACGCGATACGTCATCTGGCCCTGCGGTTGCACTTCGAGGATCGGCAGACCACCTTCGCGCAGGGCGAGGGTGAGTGCACGCTGGTTCAGCGTGGCGCCTTCGAGCATCACCTGTGGGTCATGTGGACGAATCTGTTGCCAGTGCGGGCGTTGCGCCTGAGCCTCGGTGGCGCGGTAGAGCGCGAAGTTGATGCCGCTCTGGTTGCTGCGGATCAGCCAGCACCACTCGCCATTGAGCATGCCGTGGTCAACGTCGTACTCATGGCCTTCCTCACGCGGGGCCAGGCAACTGAAGTCGCCCTGCGGCTGCTGCGCATCGAGTACCCAGACCTCGCTGGTGGTCTTGCTGCCCAGTTGCAGGATTAGCTGGCGCTCGGAGCTGGAGCGGTAGCAATGCAGGAAGAAGCGGCCATCCGCTTCCTCGAACACGGGGTGCGCGGTGGCGTCGCCAAGGCGGTGACGGTAGAGCTTGTAGGGGCGATGAGTGTCGTCCAGTTCGGTAAAGAACAGCGTCTGGCTGTCATTGGCCCAGGTCATGCTGCCGTCGCAGTCGTCGAAGGGCAGCTCGTTGATCTGGCCGCTGGCGAGTTCCTTGACGAACAGGCGGTAGATTTCGTCGCCGCTGCTGTCGAGGCTGTAGGCCAGGCGCTGCTGGTCAGGACTGATGCTGAACGCTCCGACGGAGAGAAAGCCGCCGTCGGCCAGCGCGTTGGGGTCGAGCAGCAGCGTTTCGCTGCTCGTATCGACCTCAAGCGAGCCGTCGGAGGGGCGACGGCAACGGTAGTGCCGGGGATATTCGTCCCCGGCGGTGGTGCGTTGATAGTAGAGGTAGTCGCCCCAGGGCGTCGGCAGCGACAAGTCAGTCTCGCGAATGCGCCCCTTGATCTCCTCAAATAGCGCTTCGCGCAGCGCCATTTGGGGGGTTAGCACGCTTTCCAGGTAGGCGTTCTCAGCCTGCAAATGCGTCAGCACCTCTTCACTGTCGCGGTCTTCCAACCAGCGATAGGGATCGTTGCCGGGTTCCTGGCGGGCGATGGGGGCAGAGGACATGGCGTAGCTCCAGAGAACGAGAGGGCGACGGCAGGGGCGCCGCACTGGGCAAAAGCCGCTATCATAAGCGCCCCTTTGCCAGACCTGCCACGCCGGCGCCTGCTTATGATGAATGAAAACGACTACCTCATGGCCTGGGCGGCCTACGGGATTGCTGCCCTGGGTTGCCTGTTGGTGTGGATGCGCCTGAC
>CAZIZA010000174.1:0-1451 GCA_964543555.1 uncultured Pseudomonas sp. | reverse complement strand
GGCGTTCAGCATGATGGCCTTGTGCAAGGGAGGCCCGATGGATTGCGTGTTCTGTGCCATTGCCGAGCGACGGCTACCCGCTCATCGTCTGTATGAAGACGAAGATTTCATCGTACTGCTGGACATCTTTCCGATGCGTCCGGCTCATGTGTTGATCGTCAGTCGCCTGCATGCACCGCTTCTACGTGACTTGCCGCCGGCAGTGCGTGAGCGTTTGCTGATGCTGGCCGAGCGTATCGCCGCCGCGCTGCGCGAGGCCGGCTTTGGCAGGAACGGCATTAACCTGCTGATCAACGATGGTCCGGATTCCAATCAGCACGTGCCCCACCTTCATTTACACCTGATTCCACGCCAGCCAGGCGACCTGCCGGCGCTGCTCTGGCGGTTGCTGGTGCGTTTTCTGCCTATGGGCCGCAAGCGAATCGAAGCGCGTCTGCAAGATGAAGCCGATCGTCTACGCCTGATCCTCGGCAAGGAGAATTGATTCGATGTGCGAATTGCTCGGCATGAGTGCCAATGTACCCACCGATATCGTGTTCAGTTTCACCGGGCTGATGCAGCGCGGTGGCCGCACCGGCCCGCATCGCGATGGCTGGGGCATCGGTTTCTATGAAGGGCGCGGCCTGCGCCTGTTTCAGGACCCGCGGGCGAGCAGTGAGTCCGAGGTGGCGCAACTGGTACAGCGCTACCCGATCAAGAGCGAGGTGGTGATCGGTCACATCCGCCAGGCCAATGTCGGCCAGGTTTCGCTGGTCAACACCCATCCCTTCAGTCGCGAGCTGTGGGGGCGCAACTGGTGTTTCGCGCACAATGGTCAACTCACTGGTCTGCAGGGCTCCACCAGTTTCTATCGGCCGGTGGGCGAGACCGATAGTGAGGCCGCCTTCTGCGACCTGCTCAACCGCGTGCGCCGCGCATTTCCTGAACCCGTATCAGTGGAGATGTTGTTGCCGGTACTGGTCGCAGCCTGCGCCAGCTACCGTCAGCTCGGCGTATTCAACTGCCTGCTCAGCGATGGCGACTGGTTGTTCAGCTTCTGCTCGACCAAGCTGGCGCATATCACCCGGCGTGCGCCGTTCGGCCCGGCGCAGCTCAAGGACGCCGATCTCAAGGTGGATTTCCAGTCGGAAACCACGCCCAACGACGTGGTGACGGTGATCGCCACCGAACCTCTGACCGACAACGAACAATGGTCGCGCTACCAGCCGGGCGAATGGCGCCTGTGGCGGCGCGGCGAATGCATCACTCACGGTAAGGCCTGACCCCATGCTTAGAAGCTACCTGCGTCTGACGCTGTTCGCCTTCGGCCTGTTGCTTGGCGTGCAGGTGCCGGGTTTCATCGATGACTACGCCAAGCGCGTCGAAGCCCATCGCCTGGAGTCGCAGCAAAGCCTCAAAGGCTTTCAGGAAACTGCGCGCAATTTCTTCAAGGGCGATATGGACGCACTGGT
>CAZIZA010000173.1:0-8613 GCA_964543555.1 uncultured Pseudomonas sp. | reverse complement strand
GTTCTCCCCTGCCCCAGGTCGCTCGGCCTATCTGTCGGTGAACATGAAGCTGTAAAGCCGCAGCCGCGCGGAAAAGACTCCGCAACTCGACCTGTAGGAGCCGGCTTGCCGGCGATCGCGTCAGTCAGCCATCGCCCGCAAGCGGGCTCCTACAGCGCACGACATCGTGCCAATGCCGAGCGAACGTAGGGTGCGCAGTGCGCACCGGATATTTTCGAGGTGCCAGTTGGTGCGCACGGCGCACCCTACGTCAAAGGCTCTCAGAGGTACTTCAACCAGCGAATGTCGCGGCGCCGCGCCTTGAGCCGAGCGAACCACTGCGTGGGCGCAAACAGCAGCAGCGCCAGCAGCACGGTCGCAGCCCAGACCCAGCCCATCGAATCGAAGCCGAAGTAATGCCCCTGGTTTGCCCCCCAGATGGCGAGCGCAGCGATGTAGAGCAGCTTCAGCACATACAGGTGCAGCAGGTAGAAGAACATCGGTGCACTGCCGAACACCGCCAGCGTGCGCACCATGCGCCCGTCATTACGGCGCTCGAAATAGGCCAGCAACACCAGACCGATCCCCAGCGTCAACGCCAGGAACAGCAGCGACGGCGGGTACTTGGTGATGTTGAGCAGGCTCATCAGCGTCTGCAGCCCGGTTTCTCCAACCGTCCACGGCTTTTCGCCGTAACCATTGATCAGGCGCAGCACCACAAACAGCGCCAGCGCAGCGAAACCGGCGCGACGCAACCATTGCAGACGCTGCTCGGGCGCACTGGCCCAGCGAAACCACGGACCGATCACATAGCCCAAAGCAATAACCCCGATCCACGGCAGCACCGGGTAGGAGGTGCGCAGACGCAGGGTTTCGGAAAACTCGATCCAGCCACGGTCATGCAATACCGCCCAGGGGATGTGCATGGCCGACTCGACTGGGAAGTGCAGCCCATCAAGCAGGTTATGCCCCGCCACCAGCACCAGGCCCAGCCATGCCAGCACGGCACGCGGCAGCCACAGCAGCACGGAGAGCGCCAGCATGCTCAGACCGATGGCCCAGATCACCTGCAGGTAGATCACCGTGGGCGGGAACTGGAAGGTCCAGGCGAAGTTGATCAGGGTGAACTCCAGCACCACCAGAAACAGCCCGCGCTTGAACAGGAAGGCGCTGGTCGCCGCCCGGCTCATCTGCTTCTCGCCATAGAGAAATGCCGAGAGCCCGGTGAGCAGGATGAACACCGGCGCACACAGATGCGCCAGCGTGCGGCTGAAAAACAACGCAGGTTCGGTAGTCGTCACGTCCATTGGATCCCCGACCTGCTGATGCAGGTAGAAGGTTTCGCGAACGTGATCGAGCAGCATGAAGAGGATGACCAAGCCACGCAGGGCATCGATCGAAAGCAGGCGATTGGCGGACATGGAAGGCTTCGTGTAACGCAATGAAGGAAACGTAATACTGTAACCTTTAATGCGACACGAGGCGATGCCATGGCAAGCCTGGCCTGAGTCAGATCCTGAAACTGTCGACCAGATGCTTGAGGCGCGCAGCCTGCTGCTCCAAATCCCCACAGGCGCGCAGGGTCGCTTGCAGGTTTTCCACGCCTTCCTGGTTGAGGGTGTTGATCTCGGTGATGTCCAGGTTCAGCGATTCGATCACCGAGGTTTGCTCCTCGGTGGCGGTCGCCACCGACTGGTTCATACCGTCGATCTCGCCAATACGGATGGTGACGCTGCCCAGACGCTCACCAGCCTGATTGGCGATGCTCACGCTCTGCTCGCTGTAGCGCTGACTCTCGGTCATGGTGGTAACCGATTCACGCGAGCCTACCTGCAGTTCTTCGATCATCTTCTCGATTTCCTGGGCCGATTCCTGGGTGCGATGGGCCAGGTTACGCACCTCATCGGCCACCACGGCAAAGCCGCGCCCCGCCTCACCGGCACGCGCGGCCTCGATGGCGGCATTGAGGGCAAGCAGGTTGGTCTGCTGGGAAATGCTCTTGATCACGTCGAGAATCTGGCCGATATCCACGGTCTTGCTGTTGAGCATTTCGATCTTGGCGCAGGCACCGCTGATTCTCTGCGACAACTCGCTCATGGAGGCGATGGCCTGCCGTACCACCTGGCCGCCGTCCTCAGCCTGATGGCGAGCCTCGGAAGCCTGAGTCGAAGCGTCAGCCGCGTTGCGGGCGATTTCCTGAGCGGCAGCACCCAACTGGTTGATGGCAGCGGCCACGCTGTTGGTACGGCTGGCCTGCTCATCGGAGTTGACCATGGAAGAGTTCGAGGCGCCAACCACCAGCTTGGCCACCTCATTGACCTGACCTGTCGCCGAAGACACCTCGCGAATGGTGGCGTGAATACGCTCGACGAACCGGTTGAAGGAATTGGCAAGGGCGCCGAATTCATCGTTACCCTGAATGCTCAGGCGCTTGGTCAAATCCCCTTCGCCCCGCGCAATATCCTCCATGGCCTTGCCCATGGCATTGAGCGGCTGCATCAGGGCGCGGATCAGCAAGCCCAGCAGGAACACCGTGGCGACCAGGGCGATAATGATCGCCACCGCGGCCGACCAGCGCGCCTCATTGAGCACGGCGAAAGCCGAGTCCTGATCGAGCACCAGGGCGACGTACCAGTTGGCCGAAGGCAGGCCTTGCAGCGGCGTAAAGTCGATGAACTGAGTCTCGCCATCCACCACGATCTCGCTTACGCCTTGTTGAATCTGTGGCGCACCTTGCGGATAAAGCTCACTGATGGGTTTGAGGATATAAGCATGGTCGGGGTGGAACAGCACCTTTCCGTCAGCGCTGACCAGGAAGGCATGGCCATTACCCTGAAACTTCAGCGACTCGAGCAACTGTGCGATATTGGCCAGTTCCATATCGGCGCCTGCTACACCGACCATCTGCCCGTCACGTCGTACCGGTGTCGCAATGGTGATCACCAGCTTCTGCGATGAAGCAGCGATATAGGGTTCGGTGATCACACTGCCCTGCGCGTCCCTGGCCAGCTTGTACCAGCCACGGGCACGCGGATCGTAGTCGGCAGGCCGATTACCCGCCGGCACCGAGGTCATTGCACCATCAGCAGCACCGAAATAGGTGAGCTGAAATGCCTGCCCATACACGCTAAGCCCCAATGCAGAGGCGAGTGGCTGGCCCTGTTGGCCATTAACCGACAACTGCTGAGCGAGGCTCTCCACCAGTTGAATTCGCCCGTCCAGCCAGGTCTTGATATTACGCGTAGCCAGGCTGCCAACCTCCTCCAGCGAAGCGCGCACGTCCGCGTTCAACGTCTGCCGTTGGCGGTAATCGTTGAAGACGACGAACAGGCTGAACGCGAAGATCATCACCAGGGAGGCGGCGAGCAGAATCTTCTGGCTGAATTTGAGACGGGGAAACATGACGAGCACCATACGAGCGAAGGGAGATTGCAGGCCAAACGCACTAGCGCCAAGCCTAAGACTGCAGGCCAACTGAAGACTAGCAGCACTGTGATGTTACACCGCCCCTGATGAAAACCTGTTACAGCACCGACTTGCATCCCAAAGCAGTCGCTGCAGCATCCGGGTGATAACGGCTGATCGGGATATGCAGCGCTATTCCAGCAACACCCGCTCGTAGAGCTCGACGGGCTCCAACCGCCCCTGCGCACCACATTGGCTATGACCCAGACCGAGATGACGAAAGCCGGCCTTGAACAGCACCCGACCCGACTGCGGATTGCGTGCCAGATGACTGGCATGCAGGCGGCGCAGACGCAAACGGCCAACAGCGAACTGCACCAGTGCATGACAGGCTTCGCTGGCATAACCACGGCCCCAGTAGGGCACACCGATCCAGTAGCCCACTTCGGCCTCACCACGGCTGATGTCCTTGAGCGCCATGCTGCCAACCACTTGGCCGCTCCCTGACTCGGTGAGGATGAAGTTGGCCGCCGTGCCGCTGGCCCACTCCTGCGCACAACGTTCGATCCACTGCTGCGCCAGCTCGGGCGGATAGGGATGGGGAATGCTGTGGGTGACATCGGCAATACGAAAATCACCAGCCTGACGCTGCACCTCGGCAGCATCCTCCTGCTGCGGGGGACGCAGCGTCAGGCGTGCGGTTTCGATGCGCGGCTCGTCCATTTGCGTCTCCTGTCAAAACCATAGGTGCACCACGCACACCACGCCCTCTCAAGCCGGGACTGGTCCGATGGGATAGAATGCCCCGCTGCTCCACACGCCCAGCCAGGGCTCTCCATCTATTTCGCGCTCCACCGCCAGTTCTACCAGTTGATAGAACACGTTGCGATGGATCAGCGCTTCGAGGTTACGCCGCACCAGAATATAGGGCGAGGGTTCGAGTGTCGCAGGGGCAATCGCCACTCGAAGCGGGTGCTCGGCGCCTGCCACCACTTCATCCTCGACGTTGGTGATAAAACGCAGCACCTGCGCTTCGCCCTCCCCCTCCACCTGCAGGGTCACGGCAACGAAAGGCGCGTCGTCTACCTTGATGCCCACCTTCTCCACCGGCGTGATCAGGAAATAGTCATCGCCATCGCGGCGGATGATCGTGGAAAACAGCCGCACCATGGGTTTGCGGCCGATGGGCGTGCCCAGGTAATACCAGGTGCCATCGCGGGCGATACGCATATCGATATCGCCACAGAAATCGGGGTTCCACAGGTGCACGGGGGGCAGGCCCTTGCCTTCAACCTTGGGGATCTGCGCCAGCAGGTCGCCGGCCTTGCCTGGATCGCTCATGCTCTCTCCTCGTCCATTGCTGCGAACCGAAGAGGATACACCGTGGCAGCTGTCGCGGCTAAAGCCCCTCCCACGAGGGTGGCCCTCAGTTCTCAGCGCCCAACGCCAATCAGGCTGCGCGCATAGTCGTGCAGCGGCGGACCGATCAGGTCCTGCGGTTGGGCGTCGTAAAACGTCAGGAATCCGCCACGACTACGAATCCGCGCGGTATCGACCAGGAAGCGAGTATTGGTCTCGATCAGCATCAACTGGATCGATGCCCGGTCGGTGCCGAGACGATCAAGCGCTTCCTGATCCTCCCACTCCTCCAGAGTGCCAATGCGGTCATCACTGTAGGCGAAACGCGCATACAACAGATAATGCGCGCCGGCCCCGCGCGCCTCGGCCATGGCCTCATCCAGGCCTGCCGGTTGACGGGCACGGCGCACCAGCGGGAAGTATTCGACGAAGCCCTTGAACGCCTCCTCGGCCACCACATTGGGCCGCGGGTAGCCGTGACCCGGCGGCACGAAATGTCCCTGGGCAATGTAGATGAAGGAGTCCTGCTGCAGACGCCGCGAGGCCATACGCTCAGTGCGGCCATGGTCAAGCACACCGGCATCACGCAGGTGATATTCGGCGCCGCTGGCCAGATCGCTGACCTTCATGCAGCCAGTCAGCCCCAGCAGCGCCACCAGTAAAAGCAGGTTACGCATGAATGAATCCTCCTCGTGCCGGTGACGGAAAACCGGCGGATGAGGCGTAGATGCAGGTTCTGCGCCAGCCTTATTGAAACCCGCCTAGTCACAGCTGGCGCTGCGCCTATGCGGTCGAAACTTCAACTGGGATTTCGGCGTCTGAGCGGTGGCCAGGCATGTCGATGTGCTCCACTCGCCCACAGCACTAACGTGCCGACGACCGCGAGCAATGACAGCAGACTTGTCGCGGATCACCCACACACGCCTGCATGTCATTAGACTCTTCCTAAATAACGCAGGAGCCCATGGATGACCGTGCAAACCGAAACCATGCAGGATGTCATCATCATCGGTGGCGGCCAGGCCGCTCTGGCCACCGCATACTTTCTGCGGCGCACCGGGTTGTCATTGGTGATGCTCGATGCCGAGGACGGCCCCGGTGGCGCCTGGCGTCACGGCTGGAATTCCCTGCGACTGTTCTCCCCGGCAACCTGGAGTTCGATTCCCGGCTGGATGATGCCGCCAGCCGAAGATGGCTACCCGACACGCGATCACGTCGTCGATTACCTCGCGCGCTACGAGGATCGCTACCAATTTAGGGTGCAGCGCCCCGTGCGGGTCACTTCGGTGGAACGCCGCGCGGGGTCGTTGCGCGTGCATGCCGCGCATCAGTATTGGGACGCCAGGGCGGTGGTCAGTGCCACCGGCACCTGGAGCCATCCCCATATTCCCCACTATCCAGGCAGCGAGCTGTTTGGCGGCGAGCAATTGCACTCGGCACACTATGTCGAAGCGCAACCGTTCGCGGGTAAACGGGTGCTGGTGGTGGGCGGCGGCAACTCCGGGGCGCAGATTCTGGCAGAGGTGTCGAAAGTGGCCGACGCCACTTGGGTGACGCCCACCGAGCCGCTGTTCCTGCCCGACGATGTCGACGGTCGCGTACTGTTCGAGCGCGCCACCGAGCGCTGGAAAGCCCAGCAGGAAGGTCGCGTCATCGACCAGCCGGTGGGCGGGCTCGGCGATGTGGTGATGGTGCCGCCCGTGGTCGAGGCACGCGAGCGCGACGTGCTGCACGCGGTACGCCCGTTCGAATGCTTCACCCGCGATGGCGTGCTCTGGCCAGATGGCACGCAGAGCGCAGTGGATGTGGTGATCTGGTGTACCGGTTTCAAACCTGCGCTGGACCACCTGGCCAGCCTGGGGCTGCTCACCGATGAAGGGCGAATCGAGGTCGAAGGCACCCGCGCCATCCACGAACCCAGGCTATGGCTGGTGGGCTACGGCGAATGGACGGGCTCGGCGTCGGCCACCCTGATCGGGGTGACCCGCACCGCGCGCAGCACCGCCGCCGAAATCGAGCAGTTCCTGAGCACGGCGCAGGCCTGAACGCCTCGGCGGCTGAGCCGACGGTTCAGATTTGCCGAGCGGCATCGCGATGCCTAGGCAAGGCGATGGAAATCAGCGCGGCAGCCAGCACGAAGGCGCTGGACACCCACAGGCAGGCCTGTAGCCCATAAGCCTGGAAGACCCAGCCCGAAAGCAAGGTGCCGATCAGCCGGCCCAGTGCGTTGGACATGTAGTAGAAGCCGACGTCCAGTGACACACCGTCTTCCTTGGCGTAGCTGACGATCAGGTAGCTGTGCAGCGAGGAATTCACCGCGAACAGCACGCCGAACAGCAAAAGGCCGCCAAGCAAGACCACCTGCGCCGACCAGCCGGTGTCCAGCCCCAAGGCGATCAGCGCTGGCAAACCGGCCAGCAGCGCGGCCCAGACGAAAGCCGCGCGACCGTCCGGCACCTGCCCGCTTTGCTTGCCGGTGATACGCGGGGCAAGCGATTGCACGATGCCGTAGCCGATCACCCAGGCCGCGAGAAAGCCGCCCACCAGCCAGAAGTCCCAGCCGAACACCGTGCTCAGATACACCGGCAGCGCCACCACGAACCAGACGTCACGCGCACCGAACAGGAACAGCCGGGCAGCCGAAAGAATATTGATCGCCCGGCTCTTGGAGAGCATGTCGCGGAATTTCGGCTTGGACTTGGCCTTGCCCAGATCCTTCTTCAGCAGCACCAGGCTGGCCAGCCAGATCAGCGCCAGCACAGCGGCTATGGCCAGCACTGCACCGGTGAAGCCGAGCACGGCGAGCAACGTGCCACCGAGGAAGAAGCCCACGCCCTTGAGCGCATTCTTCGAGCCGGTGAGGACCGCCACCCACTTGTACAGCGTGCCCTGCTGGCTGTCCGGCACCAGGAGCTTGATCGAGCTCTTGGCGCTCATCTTGTTCAGATCCTTGGCGATGCCGGACAGTGCCTGGGCGCCCATCACCCAAGGCACGGTCAACCAGGCGGCCGGCACGGTGAGCATCAACAGCGCGATCACCTGCAGGCCGAGGCCGATGTTCATGGTGCGGTTGAGCCCCAGCCGCGCGCCAAGGTAGCCGCCCACCAGGTTGGTGACCACACCGAAGATCTCGTAGAACAGAAACAGCGCGGCGATCTGCAGCGGCGTGTAGCTCAGAGAATGGAAGTGCAGCACCACCAGCATGCGCAACGCGCCGTCGGTAAGGGTGAAAGCCCAGTAGTTGCCGGTCACCAGCAGGTACTGGCGCACCTCGGGGGCTAGACGGGATAAGGCATGCATAACAAATCCTGTGTAAACCGTGGGAGGGGCTTTAGCCGCGACAGCAGAGTGAGTGGATGACACCTTTTTCATTCACCTTGGTTATCTGGTGGATGGATAAAGCGTCATCCACCCACGGATCAATCGGCTGCCCCGACCATCCGCGCCAGCTCCACCGCGCGGTTGGCATAGCCCCATTCGTTGTCGTACCAGGCGTAGATCTTCACCTGAGTGCCGGCAACCACCAGGGTCGACAGCGCATCGACGATGGACGAGCGCGGATCGGTGCGGTAGTCGATGGACACCAGCGGGCGCTCCTCGTAACCCAGGATGTTCTTCAGCGGGCCATCGGCGGCCGCTTTAAGCAGCGCATTGACTTCCTCGGCGGTAGTGGCGCGCTCGACCTCAAACACGCAGTCGGTCAGCGAGGCGTTGGCCAGCGGCACGCGCACGGCGTGGCCGTTGAGCTTGCCGCGCAGCTCCGGGAAGATCTCGGCAATCGCCGGGGCCGAGCCGGTGGTGGTCGGAATCAGGCTCATACCCGAGGCGCGGGCGCGACGCAGATCCTTGTGCGGTGGGTCGAGGATGCTC
>CAZIZA010000172.1:0-8650 GCA_964543555.1 uncultured Pseudomonas sp. | reverse complement strand
GCGGTCGCTACGTCATGCTTCGCATCGAGCCAGCGAAAAGATGCTGTCTCGCCCCTTCGGGTTTCCATCGCTCATGCCTACGCCTCTGCGAGGCTGCGCGCTTCGCTTGCCGCATCATTGGCCGCTGCTGGCCTTATTTTCCTCCCTGAGACTTCACCGCGCAGCAACATAACACGCCGGAATAAATAGCAAGTGTGCCTCCTCACCCGTTCGCGCGAACAAGTTCGCTTGCGCTGCGGCTTCCGGGGGCACGCTTGCTATTTATTCTTGTCGGCGTGTTGCGTTGTTTTGCACGGCGAAGAACTCAGAGAGGCAAATAAAAATAAGCAGGGAGCAGATGCCAATGACGCAGAAAACCTAAAGACCGGCTCAGAATCTAGAGACGCAAATTTCACAAAGACAAAAAAGGAATTAAGCATGACAACTATCGAGCAAGTAAATAATGAATGCGGCATTGCAAGCCAATGGGGGCTTTTGCGTGATATTACGCCCAGCTTTGGGGCTAGATTGGTTCAGGAGCGTTATCGTCTGCATTTCCTTCCTGACCGTGCGGGGCTTGTTGGGGAATGGTCAGAGCAAGAAGCAGCCGCATTGTAAGCAGTTTTTCCAACGATTATCAAAGAGCTTGAAGGCGCTTTGTTAGCGGGCGAACTGGACTCACACCGCCAAAAGTGCATCCGCATAGAGCAAGGCGGTTTTATATGTGAGGCGGATAGTCTGGGGAGCTTTGGATATATATACATTTCCGTGTATTCCGCGCGCTTGGTTTGATGTTGGATTTTTACTAATTTATGAATGAGGTGTTTGCTATGTCATGTTTGATTGCTGGTATTGTGATTGAGCCGAAACGTTTGGATATGATGCCAAAGTATTTTGGTCGCTGGATGATGCAGGCCGAAACAAACATTTACGGGTGGCTTTCTCGCATCTGTGCTGCATATCAGGGCGGCTATTGGGATATGTGGGAAGTATCTAATGATGCATTCTTTATGGTTCCCCCTGCCATTGATGAAGGTTACAAGCTGTCTATTGATAGCAATGGTTTTGAGGGGGTGTTATCTGCTCATGCTGCTGGTGTGGTTGTCTGTCTTTTTGCATATTGCCACGTTTGGGAAATAACAGGCGATGATCGCTTTGCAAAGCTATATCACGCTTTGCGTGAATATGCCCTGACCTTGGACGAGTACAGCCTTATTTTTCAAGCGATAGACTAACATGCCTTGTTGTAACCAACGTTATTTTGCCCCTTTCGCGGGGCTTTTTTTTATGTCCTCATAAGTGGCCTTGACCCGCTGCGCATACCACTTGCGTTTTGCTGCCTGCTCTGGTGATGCGGAAAATCCGGCATAATAAGCGCCTACGGCTTCCCAGTTGTAGCCCATGCGTTTGATCGCGTGAGCCATATAATATGCCCCGGTGTAGATATTCAAACATGGATCACGATATAACCCCTCTGGGGTGATCCCGAACTGTGCCAAGTGGGAGAAATTGTTAGAGTGGATCTGCATTAGGCCAACGGCATATTTTTTCTCAGAGACAACATTCAGGGCGCGAGGGTTAAAGCTGGACTCTCGAAATGAGAGTGAGCGCAACAAATCGGGGTCGATACGGTAAGCCTGACCAGCGAGATCGAAACAATCGGCGGCGCTCACGTTCTGGGATAACAAGAGCATCAGCGTAAACAGTTTTTTCATGTCATACCCTCTCTGGTAGGTATCTTCATTTTGCCACTGGATAGCAAGCCATGCCAGGTAAACCTCATATCGTTAATATGCACGGACAGGGTAACGTGAAAATTGCACGGCGAACGGATGCCGCACAATTCCCCCGTCACCCTGTCCTATATCGGCGAGAGAGTCACACAGAGCAAGATAACCCCATGAAAAACACCACGCAGAGGATAACGCGAAAATTTCCCGGCGAAATGATGCCGAAAAATTCCCTCGTCACCCTCTGCGTGGTTGTACCGAGTCAGCCCAAAGCTGATATTAGTAGATAGCCTACTCCTCAACCCCAAGGCTCCACACCCCTCGCAAATCTGCGATTTGCAGATAAATAGTTTAATTTCAGTTGGTTAGATTTAGCTTGCTAGTTGTATGTAAGTGTTGATGTTTGAGAATAGAATCTATTAAGATTCCATTTGTAATCTATAGAGATTCCCTAAGGAATCTCTATAGATTAACATATTGATTGTTAACTAATTTTTTGGTGGCCTATTTCTACCGCTGGCGGCAGGGAGTTGGCCTGTCTTATTCTATCTATATGTTTTTAAATGGTTATTATGTTTTTCCCTGCGAACTTTCAATCTACATTGGAATCCGTACGGATTCCAATGTAGATTCTCTAGGGAGTCTATCGTGTTTGTTTTACCAATATGATTATTAACGATTTTTTTCATTAGATTCCCTTCGGAATCTGCTGTGGATTCTATAGAGAATCCATTCTAAGATATTGGATTCTGTAGGGAGTCTACTAGTCTCTCTATTAGATTCTCTACAGATTCCTTATGTTTTGGTCAGAAATATAATTTTCGGGAGGGTGTGGTGCCTAAGATACAGGTGTTTGTTAAGACTGAGGCTTTGCAAGAAATTCAAGCCATGGTGGAAAGTGATAAGGCGCAAGGTGCCTCATCAAGGGACGCCAACATATCAAGTAAATCAGCCATGCTATTAGAGTTGGGCTTGCGGGTTTATCGGTTAAGAACACAAGAGTCTGACGGAGTTTTTGACCAAATGGTATTTAATGAAATTTTGTTGACCAATGTAATAGAGACACGCTTTCTAGCTGAGAATCTCGTTGAGGGCGTCTTTGAGGGGGTTGTAGATTCAGACCCTAATTCAAAAAAAGATAGTATCGTTAAGAAGTCAAAACAGAAGGCATTGGGTGTGACTGAGCATTTATTCCCTAAAGGGGAGTAGTGTTTTTAAACTGAAGTGAGGGCTATGTATGAAAAGTACGTTAAAAAGCATATCGATTGCATTATCTGTGATGATACCAAGTTTTGGTGTGTTTGCTGATGTTAATTTGTATGGCCCAGGCGGGCCACACGTTGCCTTGATTGAAGTTGGCAAAGCATTTCAAAAAGAAACCGGGATAAAAGTAAACGTTAATTTTGGTCCGCAGGCCACGTGGAATGATAAGGCAAGACGTGATGCTGATATCTTGTTTGGCTCCTCGGAGCAATCGGCCCTTGCTATCACCACAGACCATTTAAAGGATTTCGATATCCACCAAATCACTCCCCTCTATCTGAGGCCAGCGGTTATCTTGGTCAAAAAAGGAAACCCCAAAAAGATAACGGGGTTAATGGACTTGTCGAAACCAGGGGTAGGGGTTGTTGTTCCTGATGGTGCGGGGATAAGCAATACCTCTGGTACTGGTGTGTGGGAGGATATGATTGGGCGCACTGGTGACATTAACATCTTGAAAGGATTCAGGAGTAATATCGTCTTGTTTTCACCAAATAGTGGTGGTGCCCGTAAGGCATTTTTGGAAAATCCCAAGGTTGATGCGTGGATAACCTGGTTGGATTGGGCTAAAAGTAACCCTGATTTGGGTGAGGTGGTCGAAATTGAAAAGGAGTTGGTTGTCTATCGGGATTTTAATGTTGTGCAAAAAAGAGTCCCAAGCAAAGATAGCCAGCAATTTATTGACTATCTAAAGAGCGGTGAATCCAAGCGCATCTTCAATGCGCTTGGGTGGTCGGAAAGGTATTGATTTAATAATGTAACCAGGCTGCCTTATCTTTCTTTCAACGGCAGCTTGGCTATTCACTGTCTGGCTATTGATTATGTATTATGGTTTGGCAGGGAAAAAGATAGTTGAAATAAACCACGAAGGCTCGTTATGTTATCAATGTATTTTTAAGGTGGCAACATGAAAATTAAAGATGGATTGTTAATTGCAATATTGCTTACTCCAGTTGTGAGTGTAGCGGCTGATACGTACCAAGTATTTACATCTGTTTATAAAAACGGAAAGCTGGTAGCTTCTCCAGCCATGGTTGTTTTGCCCAATAAAATGGCGTCTATCACCATTGGTAATAACTTTAGATATAATCTGACTGTTAAGCCACGCCAAAATGAAATGGCGGATATTGTTACTATGGTTACCGTTGGTGCTGATACCATAAAACCTTTATTTACTGTTGCCTATAACAAAGAGGCCACCATCGATGTCGGTGCTTATAAAACAACAGTTTTGATGAGGAAAGTTGGTGGCTAAGGAAGGGTGCAGATAGTGGTTGGTGACATGGCGGTTGAGCCCTCCTTTAGCAATGTGTTTTTTGGTCTCGTTCGCCCCCCTGTGGCACAATGACGGTTTTCATCTGCTGGAATGACCAGCATCACAGGCGGGGTAAATAGATGCACTACGGAATAGGGATTGGTTCAAAAACCTCGACTGGGGGCGAGGTGACTGAGGGAAACTCATCTGTGATATTTGATGGCATGGTTGCCAGTTCCATCGGGCATATGGCGACGTGCAAAGCATGCAGTAAGGGGAGTGGGCCCATTGTTGGTGTAGGGAAACGAGACTGTATATTGCCAGCAGGCCCTGCGGCCAGAGCGGGTGATTATGTGGCATGTGGCTGTCCTCCGGGAGCCAACGTTTTACTCCCCATGGGGACGATTCAGATTGGGGCGCATGGTGCCATGGGATCATCAGCCATGAGGTCTTCCTCGTTTACAGCCCCGGCAGAAAGCGGCGTAGTGGAACAAGGCAATGCAGAACTTGCTGAGTCATTGGAGGGGGCAATGTGGCCACCGTACAACCCGATAACGGGGGAAGATCTTGCTGATAAGTTGCGGGAGGCCCTGGAGGCTAACCACAAAAAGGCGATCATTTTGACGCTGGCGGATGCGGCAGCGACCTTGAAAGACATGGCCGATGAGCTGGCGGCAGAGCTCAAGGACAAAGCAGAAAGCTTTTCCTGGGAAAAGGACGGCACTAAGACGCTTGAAGCCGCGAATACTGCGAATGACTGGGGTGGTTATGGGGCTGCTGTTTATAAAGCCTATGACCTTGCCAAGCAGTTTGGAGATTATGGTGTTAAGGCGGAAGTGTTTACCTCAACAGGCAAAGAGTACATTGCCATCACCACTAAGAATAACAGCGACAAAATATTGCGTCACACCGTAGTGAATGGCGTGAGAGTTAAATTGAATGGCCATAAGTACCGCACCAATAATTACAAGGTAATACAGCTTGGACTGACGCCACAGAGTCGGATGAGTGGATATAAGGGGGCTGGAGTCGTTACTTTTATTATATCGGCAACCATCAACACGAACGAACTGGTGTTCAATGATGATTACCACCTGGTTGACTGGTTCGGAAACGTGGGGGCTGACATGTTCCAGGCCATGGCCTCAATGGCTGCTGGTGAGGTTGTCTTGCTTGGTGTTGGTGCTTTGCTCGGAGGAGCGAGCGTCCTGTTCGGTGCCTTCATATTTGTTGCTGTTAGCATTGTTGTTGGGTGGGCATTTGAAGAATGGAATGTGTCCGAAAAGGTTGTTTCGGAGCTAAAGAATGCAATCAATTAATATACATAGAGGAAAGGCGACAATTATAAGTTCATTGCTCATATTGTTTCTTTGGGGGGGGTGGTGGTTTGTGTCTAAGCAAGTATATGACACATATCAAGAGATAGTGCATGGCGTTGCTTTGGTTAAAATTAGTGTTTATGGGCTTTGGATGCCTTTTGGCTTTTTCGGCCTTGGATTGGTTGTTGCTGTGGGCGCTTGTGTCTCCTGCGCCACAGGGGTTAAGGCTAATTTCGTATGGGGTGATTTAGGAAAAAAGATAATTAATTATGTAATAGGTGTGTTTGCTTTTCTTGGCGTAATTACTGCGATATACGCGTATCAATGGATGACCGGTAGGCTGGAAGAGCAGGGATATTTATACTGTAAACCGTTATCTCGGATAAGTGCTATGGGGCGGTATGAGGTCTATGTTTCCAAGCCGGAGTTGTGTGTGAAGCCCGAAAATATCCCGTAAATGATCTTGTTCTGATTCAGCATAATATGCCAGACAGAAACCCACCGTAAGGTGGGTTTCTGTCAGTGTGGTCGTTATACCAGATATAATGACAGTAGACCAACGTTGTATGGTTTTGAACATTCCTCATGGATGTAATAGTGTCATACCAACCTGTTTTGTTGTTCCCTTACCCCATTTAACAGAACGTTTCATTATGCGCAGTCAGGCTTGTGGATAGAACAAAGGGGCCAGAGGCCCCACAACAGTATCAAGCTGATTTGTTAGTCTGATGCAGCCATGTATGGTTCTTCAGCTTCAACGGCCCAAACAGGAATGTCACTGATGGTTTGACCAACTTTCCAGCCTCTCTTCTCTAAAAGATCCTCTGACGTTCCCTCTGGAACCGTGAACCAGTAAGAGTAAACAGTATCGTCACTATGACCAGTATTGGCATGGAGGTCTGCGCCCATGTCATCCCATTCGTTATCTGTGATGCCCAAGTGCTGAGCAAGCACACTGTCTGGTGCTTTCAGAAGAGTTTCGATGAAAGTTCCTGCTGTGCGCTCTTCTCGAACGAGCTTTTTGCAATGAGGGCAGTTAATCGGCTCCAAGCAGGCACCGCAAATCGCATCCCCGCCGATACAAGAGACTTTAAACAGAGCACCACAATGCTGACACGTCTCAACCATATACAAACCTCTTCGTTAACTACCGCAACTATCTGATTTATGCCGATAAATAGTATTGTCGGCATCAGTCTTCATCAAAGAAACGCTGGGCGTCATAGGCTTGATGCTCTGCTTCAGTTCTGCAACGCTCACACTGAAGGCATTCAAAATCTTCGGCTTCTTCATAGGCATCAAGAAGAAAATCATCTTCAAGAACTACCTCGCAGCCATTGTGATGGCCACCTGGATCAATATTCCCAGTACAAGGTTGAGATAAAAATGGCATCAGCACCCTCTTCTGCAAGTCAGTCAGGGTCTCAAACCCTAAATTGACAGCGCGAGTAGCAATACCAGAGACCTTCCCCTCTTCATTATCAAAAACCCCCATCTCAAGTTGCTTGGTAAGAATTCGCTCAATAATCGTCATATAACCCCCTAAAGTAATAGGCTAGCAGTGGTTTGGTATGCTAAGCGTTATGAAGGCAGTAGACAACCGAGACCCAAAACCAATATTTAAGGACTTTATAAGAGATAACACCCCTCGCCCGTGCATGGTGTGAGCATGGTTGTCTGGGAATTCCCCCCCGTATTACTGGACGGAGAGACTGTCGTTCAATAGGGATTGGTACCGGATCCGACGGTAAGCCAACGGGGCGTGGTTACGGCCTAAGTAAGGATGAATCTTTATTGCTCGGTATGACACTTTGATACTTGGTATGGAACTTTATTACTCGCCAACACCAACATCTGAAGCGATCCCTTATTGATTATCAACCCCACATAATGAGATGATTCTCGAACGAGAATCTTTGTTGATGATTGAGGATTTATGAAAAATATTATCTTGCTGATGGCGTCCCTTGTATTGGGCGCATGTTCACAAACTCCACACAGCGAAGCAAATGTGAAGTCATTTGTTGCGAAACCAGGAGTATCAACCCCTCTGGATATGAGCAAATGGGAAAAGAAACGTAGCGGGTTGATTCCTGCCAGAAATGGCAATGTCATCTCTGCAAAGTTTTTTAATACGTTCCCTGTTCCGGTTACCATCAGTCGATTCGAATTCCCTGAAACAGAAAATGTGGCATGCGCCATCAAGTCAAATGTACAGATCGTTGTACAGCCATACACCATCACTGACATTGACTTGATTGATGTCGCTACTTTGGCGGAGTGCCACCCAAATTTAGTGACTCACAAAGGGGCTAAGTTCATTGGAGTTCCCAATGACCATGATTATGCAGAATCCACCCGCACAACGGGGGTCATGCTGCAATTTGATGAAAAAGTCTATGAGGCGACCGGTACGAGTACCATGTCATACCCACTTGTCTTTGATACTCGCAACATGTCATATAATTGAAAAACGAATAAGCGGTTGCGGCTTATAACCCCTTTTTGAAGGGCAAAAAAAACCGCATTGGGTGCGGTTTACATTTTGGCTATTTGCATCGGGGTGGTAAGCCAGAAAGCCAAGGGGCTTCAAATGGCAGAATAACATGAGTATGTGGGGGAGACACAACTGCCTTGTCACTCGCCCCATCATTGTCGCTTCGATTGGGCGTCATGTTAGTCGCCAATGCTGCGCTCCTTCACCTTCACCAATTCTCGCTCCTGTCGCTGCATCTGAGTCAGGGCATCATGCGCCTTGAGCTCGCCAGCAACCTTGTCGATATGACGTTGATCATGAGGGAGTTCGATGGGGATCTGCGCAGCCTCTTTGAGGTGACGCTCGATCTCCGGGGATGTTGTGCGAGTTGCCTTGGCCAGCAACTGCGCTTGTCTGTCTCGTTCTGCCTGCTCACGGGCGGCCTCTCTGGCTGCGTCAGCCTTGTCATCTTGAGTCTGCGCCTTGGGCTCGTCTTTGGGGGTGAGCGGGAGGGGCTCGCTTTGTTTGTCTTGCGCCAATGCCGTATCTCGCTCAGTGACCAGCAGTTTGCCGCCAGTCATGCGCTGCAGGTTGTGCGGGTGCATGTCGCCGTTGATGCTCACCAGTACCC
>CAZIZA010000171.1:0-8679 GCA_964543555.1 uncultured Pseudomonas sp. | reverse complement strand
GCCGCCTTCATCATTGCCACCCGTCTGCCGCCCGAGCGGCCCTGAATCGAGTGAATCCTTCATGAGCAGCCTCGCCGTCCATTTGCACACCTCACCGGAACTGCCGAACAAGGTGCTCAACCACGCCGACGACATCGCCAGCACCCTGTCCGTAGTGGGCATCGACTATCGCCAGGTGGAATTGCCGGCTGCGTTGCGCCCTGGTTGCGAGCAGGCCGAGTTCGACGCGGCCTATGGCCTGTGGCTGCAGGCATTCATGGCCCAGGAAGGGCATGTGCAGCAGGAGCTGTTCAACCTGCAGCGCAATCATCCGCAGAAACTGGAGCTGCGCGCTCGGTATCTGGACGAGCAAGTGCAGTCTAGCGCCAGCACCTGGTTGTTCCTCGGTGGTTTCGCCCAGCTCAGCGTGCATCTGGATGGCTATGTGTATGTGCTGCAGGGCGAGCGTGGCGACCTGCTGACCCTGCCGGCCGGCACGCGTCACTGGTTCGACCTGGGTGAAGAACCGCACGTGCTGGCGCTGCGCCTGAGCCCGAGTGAAGACACCCCAGAACGCACCGGTGACGATATCGCCAGCCGCTTTGCGCGCCTGGGCGAGTAGATCGCTCTCCGGCTATGCTGTGTGCCGAATCTCTTCGCAGGAGTGTCGGCATGGGTTCTACCCTCATCGCTGCACTTGGCCGCAGCAGCGCTCTGCTGTGTGGCCAGGCGCTCATCACGTGCCGCGGTAACGCGCAAGGTGTGAGGTTGGCGTGGCTCATTGGGCTGTTGCTGTTGCCGCTGTCTGGGGTGGCAAGCGAATCTGCCGACGCATGGCAGGCATTGCGTGAGGGGCGTGCGTTGATAATCATGCGTCACGCTACCGCGCCGGGTACGGGCGACCCGGCGAACTTTCGCCTCGGGCAATGCGCAACCCAGCGCAACCTCAATGCGCAAGGACGTGCCGAAGCGCGGCGTTGGGGTGAACT
Source organism: uncultured Pseudomonas sp. (assembly GCA_964543555.1). Classification (GTDB taxonomy): domain Bacteria; phylum Pseudomonadota; class Gammaproteobacteria; order Pseudomonadales; family Pseudomonadaceae; genus Aquipseudomonas. The sequence continues at coordinate 7,711 of CAZIZA010000171.1, read as the reverse complement.
GCTGGCGCGTCAGGGCATCGCACAGCCGCGCCTTCTCAGCAGTCGTTGGTGTCGCGCACTGGACACGGCCAGCCACATGCAGCGTGGCCCGGTAGAGCCATTCGCAGCGCTGGATTCATTCTTTGGCAAGCCCGAGGATGGAGGCGCGCAGACCGCCGAGCTGATTCGCTCGGTCAACCAACTGCCTGCTGGCGCGCCGTTGGTGCTGGTTTCCCATCAGGTCAATATCACCGCCCTGACCGGCATCTTTCCCGCTTCGGGTGAAGGGCTGATTCTGGCTTTGCCCTTGCGTCCGCGTGCTGAGCCTCTGGCGCGCATACCCGCGCCCTAGGCTACAAAGCCAGTTGCGCCTGCTCTGGCGGCAACACGCCTTCGAGCTCCAGCAACTGCTGCTTGCGTGGCAGGCCCCCGGCATAACCGGTGAGGCTGCCGTCCCGGCCGATCACGCGGTGGCAGGGTACGATGATGGAAATCGGGTTGGCGCTATTGGCCGCTCCCACCGCGCGCACGGCCTGCGGTCTGCCGATGACATTGGCCAGCTCCGAATAGCTGCAGGTGCGACCGTAGGGAATGGCCAGCAGCGCCTGCCAGACCGCCTGCTGGAATGCCGTGCCCTTCGGCGCCAGGCGCAATTCGAACTGACGGCGCTTGCCGGCGAAGTATTCATCGAGCTGACTGCACACGGCGTCCAGCTCAGGGCCAGCGGCCTGCCAATGGTCTTCGATGCGCCAGGGCCGGCTGTCCAGTTCCATCAGCAGCAGTCGCAGGCCGCTGTCGTCGGCTGCGATCAGCAGCGGGCCGACGGGGCTGTCGTGGTAGCGGTAATGCATGACTCAGCCTCCCGAATAGTTATGCCAGAGATGCGCCGCCGCATAAGCGCGCCACGGGCGCCAGGCTTCCGAGCGTGCTTTCAGGCGGCGCGCATCGATACCTTTCGTTCCCCATACTGGCGCCTTGAGCAAACCCAGGTCGCTGGCGGGAAAGGCGTCGGCCTCACCGAACGCGCGCAGGGCGATGTACTCCGCTGTCCACGGGCCAATGCCGGGCAGGGCGCAGAGTCGTTCGATCAGCGCCGCACAGCCTTCTTTCAGATCGAGTTCGAGGCTGCCATCGGCGATGCACGCGGCGAAATGCTGCAGGCACTGCACGCGTTTACCGGGCATGCCGATGCCGCTCAGGTCGGCCTCGGCAAGCGCCTGCGGTGAGGGGAACAGATGGCTGATGCCCAGCGTTTCCGGCGTCTCGATCCGTGCGCCGACACGCTGCACCAGGCGCCCGACTATGGTCACCGCCGCCTTGACCGTGACCTGCTGGCCGACGATGGCGCGCACCGCCTGTTCGAAGGGATCGAACGCCACCGGCAGGCGCAGGCCGGGATTGCGCTGCAGCAGCGGCGCGAGCAGTTCGTCAGTGCTCAGGTGCAGGGCAATCGCCTCGGGCTCACTGTCGAGGTCGAACATGCGCCGCACGCGCTGTTCGAGTTGATCGAGATGCACAGGCGAGCTCAGGCGGCAGCGCAGTTCCAGCGCGTTCTGCCCTGGTAACGGGGCAACCCGAAACCAGCCGGGTGTGCCGTCGATGCTGAAGCCGCGGCAGTAGCTGTCCGCGCTCAGTGACTCCAGCCCGGGAATCGTGCGCAGGGCGAAGTGGCTATGAAACTGTTGCCAGTCCCAGGGCGGATGGTAGGGCAGAAGCAGCGTGATGATGTTCATGGCTGGCACCCTAGCTTGCAGTCGGCGAGTTGTCAGCGTGAAGATGACTTTCAAATCTCTGCAAGCCGCGAAGGCTGCCTGGACGTGACTCTGATTGATCGTAACGCCGGCCGCTCCTAGGGTGGATCGGAATGCCGACCACTCGTAGCGCCAGCGAACAGTTCACCAGAAATACGCCTACACCATCACCCCTCGTTGATAACGCCCCGGCGTTACGCCTTTCCAGCGCTTGAAGGCGTGGATGAAGTTCGACAGCTCGCCATAGCCCAGGCGCTCGGCAATCTCTTCTAGGCTCAGGCCGCCAGCGGCCAGCAGCTCTTCGGCCAGCGCCTGGCGCACTTCGTCCTGCAGGGCACGGAAGCTCGTGTCTTCTTCGATCAGGCGCCGGCGCAGGGTGCGGCTGCTCAGGTGCAGGCGCTCTGCGACCTGTTCCATATCGGCGATCTGTCCCGGCGACTGCAACAGAAGTTGGCGCACCCGTCCGGCCAGGCCCTGATGCCATTGATGGCGCGCCAGCAACGTCTGGCATTGCTGTTCACAGGCGCTGACCAGTTGCGGGTTGGCTCGTGGCAGTGGGTTGTCCAGCAAGTCGGCGGCAAAACCCAGGCGATTGTGCGCCGTGCCGAAGCGCGGCACCTGGCCGAAGGCGGCGATAAAGGGTGAAACGTCAGCCGGTGCAGGCTGGCGCAGCTCCACGGTCCGCAATTGCAGCGTGCTGCCCAGCAGCTCGCGCACGACCACCAGGGCACCGAGCATGTCGCGCTGCACGATGAAATCATGCAGCGCCGGGGGCAGGGCGCTGTCGTCGAAGTTCAGGCTGGCGATGGCGTCATTCACGCTAAGACTGATGCGGGTGAAGGCATAGGTCAGGCCGTGATAGCGCAAGCCCAACTCGGCGGCCTGGCGCACCGTGGCACTGCTGAGAATGGTGTAACCCCAGGCGCCGTAGGTGGTCAGGTGATAGCGCCGACCGGCCTGCAGGCCGAGGTCGCTGACCTCGGGCAATGCTTCGATCAGGTTGGCAATCAACTGCAATTCGCGCTGCGCTTCGATTTCTCCGCTAAGACTGGCCAGTTGCATCGGGCTTAGTCCTGTTTCATACAGGCACCTGTCCAGGCTCAGGCCAAGGTCGAGCCCCAGCTGCGTGAGCAACTGGATGCTGATGATGCTGCGGCGTGCGGGCCAGGGGGCTGACATAGATTGTCCGAAAATCACAATATCCTGGCCGACTATGCCATAACCTGCGCTGGGAGAGGCAAGTAGCATCGGTTCATCGTCATACACGGGTCATCACAATGAATAACAACCCCCGTACCAACGCGCCCTGGCGTGTGTTGATCATCGGCAGTGGTTTTGCCGGACTGGGCCTGGCCATGCAGTTGCGCAAGGCCGGTGAAGAGGACTTTCTGCTGCTGGAAAAGGCCGCTGAGGTGGGCGGTACCTGGCGCGACAACAGCTATCCGGGCGCGGCCTGCGATGTGCCCTCGTACCTGTATTCCTTCTCCTTCGAGCCCAAGCACGACTGGTCACGCAAATTCGCGCCGCAGGCGGAAATTCATGCGTACATCCTGCAGTGTGTGGACACGTACCGGCTACGCCCGCATATCCGTCTGAACAGCGAAGTGCTCGGCGCCGAGTTCGATGTCGCGCGCGGTATCTGGTGCGTCGAGCTGGCGAGTGGTGAGGTGATCGAAGCGCAGGCATTGGTCAGCGCCTGCGGCCAGCTCAATCGGCCGGCTTATCCCAGGCTGCCCGGCCTGGAGAACTTTCGTGGTGAGACGTTTCACTCGGCGCGCTGGCGGCACGACATCGACCTGACCGACAAGCACGTGGCAGTGATCGGCACGGGCGCCTCGGCGATCCAGTTCGTGCCGCAGATCCAGCCCAAAGTCGCCAGTCTGAGTCTGTTCCAGCGCTCGGCGGCCTATGTGCTGGCCAAGCCGGATCGTGTCTATCGCCCCTGGGAGATTGCCCTGAAACAGCGTTTCCCGCTGTTGCAGCGCGCCGACCGCCTGCTGCAATACCTGCATCATGAGGGGCGAGCGGTAGCGTTTATCCGTTTTCCCTGGCTGATGCGCCTGTTTCGCCGCAGTTTTACGCGTCACCTGCAGCGGCAGATGCCCGATGCCGGCAAGCGTGCGCAGTTGCAGCCGGACTACCCCATGGGCTGCAAGCGCATCCTGATCAGCAATGATTACTTTCCGGCGCTGGCGCAGGCCAATGTCGAGATTGTCGACTCGGCCATTCGCGAGGTGCGTGAGCATTCGCTGGTGACGGTCGATGGCCGTGAGCATGCATGTGATGTATTGATTTACGGCACGGGTTTTACCGCCAGCGACTTTCTCGCACCGATGCGTATTCGCGGCCTTCACGGGCTGGAGCTGAACCAGGCCTGGAAGGACGGCGCCGAGGCCTACAAGGGCATCAGCGTCAGTGGTTTTCCCAACCTGTTTCTGCTCTACGGGCCGAATACCAACCTCGGCCACAACTCCATTCTGTTCATGCTCGAGAGCCAGTACGCCTACGTCCTCGGTTGCCTGCGCGTGCTGCGCGAGCAGGGGCTGCGCTATCTCGACCTGCGGCCGACGCTACAGCGTCAGTACAACGACAGGCTGCAACAGGCGACGCATCGGACGATATGGGCGCAGGGCTGCGACAGTTGGTACAAGACCGCCACCGGCAAGCACACCAACAACTGGCCGGGGTTCACCTTCACCTATCGCCTCATGACCCGTACTCCGGAGCTTGCCGACTATGACTGCGTCCGCTGACTTCAAAGCCCCAGCCGCCGAACAGATGCTGCTGCGTGGCCTGTTGCGCGGCTTTCTGCGTCTGTTCTTCCGCGGTCTGGTACGGCCACCGATGCCGGTGGTCGGGCAGCGTCTTGTGCTGCGTGCACTCACCACCATCACCCTGACGCCGCGCGGCGTCAGTCGCAGCGCCGATACCCTGGGCGGACGCCCGTGCGAATGGCATCGACCGCCTGTCAGCAGCGGCAGCGTGCTGCTCTATCTGCACGGCGGTGCCTTCATGATCGGCGGGCCGGACACGCATCGGGGCATTTGCGCCAGCCTGGCCAAATGCGCTGCCCTGGAGGTCTGTGCGCTGGATTACCGGCTGGCGCCGGAACATCCCTATCCTGCGGCGCGCGATGACGTGGTGGCGGCTTACCAGGCGCTCCTGGATGCCGGCTACAAACCCGAACAGATTGCCATTGGCGGCGACTCGGCGGGCGGCAACCTCAGCCTGGTCGGTTGCCTGCGCATCACCGAACTCGGCCTGCCGGCGCCTGCTGCGCTGGTGTGCTTCTCGCCCGCCACCGATTTCACCGGCGAGCAGGTGCACGAGCCGCCGGCCGGCGATCCGCTGATCCACTCGCGCTGGCTTGAACAGGCTGCGCAGCTGTATTGCCCGGCCGACCTGTCGCGCGCCGATCCGGGTATGTCGCCGCTGTTCGCCGATCTTGGCTGCCTGCCGCCGACGTTGATCCAGGTGGGCGAAGACGAGTTGTTGCTCAATGACAGCCTGCGCCTAGCCGAGCGGGCCAAGGCGGCCGGAGCCAACGTGCGCCTGGAGCGTTATCCGGGGTTGTGGCACGTGTTCCAGGCGCATGTCGGCCTGTTGCGCGCGGCGGATTACGCCATCGCCCGCGTCGCGGCCTTTCTCCGTGAGCAGGGTGTGTGATGAACAACATTCTTATCAGCGGCGCCGCATCCGGTATTGGCGCCGCCACCGCGCGGCTGTTTCACGCGCGGGGCTGGTGCGTCGGCTTGCTCGATGTCGATGAAACGGCGCTGAAAGCCTTGGCCGCCGAGCTGGGCGGCGCCTGGCATGCGCCGCTGGATGTGGTCGATGCCGCGGCGGTGAAAGCCGCGCTGGCCGACTTCTGCGCGCAGAGTGGTGGCCAGTTGCGCCTGTTGTTCAACGGCGCAGGCATTCTGCGCACCGGCGCCTTTGTCGATATCGAGCTGGAGCAGCACGCGCGCCTGGTACAGATCAATGTGCTCGGCGTGCTCAACCTCTGCCATGCGGCATATCCCTATCTCAAGGTCACGCCAGAGGCGCAGGTGATCAATATGGGCTCGGCTTCGGCGCTCTATGGGGTGCCACAACTGACCAGCTACTCGGCCAGCAAGTTCGCCGTACGTGGGCTGACCGAGGCGCTGGAGCTGGAATGGCGCGAATACGGCATCCGCGTGGGCGACCTCATGCCACCATTCGTCGACACACCGATGGTTCGCAGTCAGGCGCAGCGTCCGCCGGTGATGCGTCGTCTGGGCGTGCGTCTGGAGGCCGAGCAGATCGCCGAAGCCGCCTGGCAGCAAGCCCACGTCAGTAAAGTGCATCGTCCAGTGGGATTGCAGTTCTGGCTGCTGTTCACCCTTGGGCAGATCACTCCAGGCTGGATCAGTCGCTTGCTCATGGTCTGGCTCAGCCGCCGATGACCTCGGGTGCTGCTCAAAGGCTGGGCAAATGCCGCTGGTCGCCCGCTTTGTCACAAGGGCTTTCTGTATAGCGCGAATCTTCCGCACAGCGGCTACTCTACGGGAGACGGTTTCAGTTCGGCGTTCTGCCGGGCAGTCGTCGATACGCTTGCAGTAGACACATCGAGCACCAGCTCGATTCTCGGGGCGGTGCCAATCGGGGCTTCTGGAAACGCAGGTCGTTCTCAGTGGCTCTCGGCAGGCACCGCGACACCGTCCCTGGGGCGGTCGCATTGGGAAAGCGGTTAATCCATCCATAGCCTGAGAGGGGGTCGTTTATGAGCACAGCCTTCCACGAAGACTCCAGCACCTCGGTGCTGCGTCGGATGAAAGAAGGGGGATTCGACTTCGCCCAGTTTCACCCGATCGAGTTCTACGCCATCTTTCCCGACGAAGAACGGGCCAGAACGGCGGCCAGAAACTTTCGCGGCGAGTCGCTCAACGCTCAGATATCCGCCCGTGAGGACGGCATCTGGCACCTGCAAATCAGCAAAGTGATGTATGCCACCCATGCCGGTATCGGCGAGTTCGAACATGACCTGGAGTCCATCGTCGTCCCGCTGGGCGGCAAGATGGATGGCTGGGGCGTTACCCAGGAGGTGAAAGCGTCAGCCATGCGTTAGGGACACACTGAAAAAGTTGTCATGCCCGCGCAGGCGGGCATCCACAACCAGCGAATCATCTGGGCTCCCGCCTTCGCGGGAGTGACGATAGCTGGCTTTTTCAGGACATCCTCAAATGTGGATGCAGCGGCGTCCATCAGCCCAGACCATCGGCCGGCTGTCCGGCCGATGGCTTCAACTCCCAGCCCACCTCGACTTGCCAATCCTTCTCGCGCAGACTGCGCGGCGGAGGTAGCTATGGCCGATGTTCTGATCCTGACTCATATCGATTATTGCCCGCCAGCTCACCTGGCGCAGGTGCTGCAGGCGCGTGGCTGCGGTTTCGACGTGTTGCGCGTTGACCAGGGTGAACTGCACGGCTATGACCTGGAGCGGCCCAAGGCGGTTGCCGTGATGGGCGGACCGATGAGCGTCAATGACCCGTTGCCCTGGATCGCCGACGAAGTGGCGGCGCTGCAGCGCTTTATCGAGCGCGACATTCCCATCATCGGTCACTGTCTGGGCGGCCAACTGCTGGCCAGGGCGTTGGGTGCCAGCATCCGCCGCATGCCCTACACCGAAGCGGGTTGGCAGCGCATGCAGCGCCTTTCAGAAGCAGCCGATAGCCCCTGGCTGGCGCATGTGCCCGAGTCGTTCAGCATCTTCCAATGGCATGGCGATACCTTCGCAATGCCTGACGGCGCCCAGCCGCTGCTGAGCAGCCGCTGGTGCCACAACCAGGCCTTCGCCTGGGGGGACAAGGTGCTGGCGCTGCAGGGCCACCCGGAGATGACCGAAGATCTGGTCGCGCTCTGGCTAGACGACTGGGCGCACCTGCTCGATGCCAGCCAGCCCAGCCAGCAGAGCATCGCCGAGATGCGTGACGACCTGAGTGGGAAGGTCAGGGCATTGA
>CAZIZA010000170.1:0-8698 GCA_964543555.1 uncultured Pseudomonas sp. | reverse complement strand
CTTGTTCCTCGGCCGCGGCCACCACTATCCGATCGCGCTCGAAGGCGCGCTCAAGCTCAAAGAAATATCCTACATCCACGCCGAGGCCTACCCGGCGGGCGAGCTCAAGCACGGCCCGCTGGCCCTGGTGGATGCCGACATGCCGGTGGTTACCGTGGCGCCGAACAACGAGCTGCTGGAAAAGCTCAAATCCAATCTGCAGGAAGTGCGCGCCCGTGGCGGCGAGCTGATCGTCTTCGCCGACCAGCAGGCTGGCATGAGCAATGGCGAGGGCACCCATGTGGTGGCCATGCCGCATATCCACGACCTGCTCGCGCCGATCCTCTACACCGTGCCACTGCAACTGCTGTCGTACTACGTTGCTGTGCTCAAGGGCACCGACGTCGACCAGCCGCGAAATCTGGCGAAAAGCGTCACGGTCGAATAAGGTCGCTTGCGAAGAAAAGCCCGTCCTAATGGACGGGCTTTTGTGTTTCTGTCACACCGAAATCCTGCTCAGGTGCAGCTCTTCCGGGCGCAGCGTAAGCACACGAACGCCGTTTCGGGTGACCGCCACGGTGTGTTCGAACTGCGCCGAGAGCTGGCCGTCGCAGGTCACCACCGTCCAGCCGTCGCGCAGGGTACGGACATCCGCCTTGCCCTGATTGAGCATGGGCTCGATGGTGAAGGACATGCCTTCGCGCAGCGTCAGGCCGGTGCCGGCTTTGCCCCAGTGCAGCACTTCCGGTGGTTCGTGCATTTCCCGGCCAATACCGTGGCCGCAGTAGTCGCGAACCACCGAATAGCCGTGGGCGCTAGCGTGCCGTTCGATGGCATGGCCGATATCGCCCAGGCGGGAGCCCGGCCTCACGGCTGCGATGCCCTGGCACATCGCTTCATAGGTCACGCGGGCGAGCTGACGAGCCTGGTCCGTCACCTCGCCGATCAGGTAGGTCTTGCTTGAATCGGCGATGTAGCCGTTCTTTTCCAGGGTGATGTCGAAATTCACCAGATCGCCGCTGCGCAGAAACTCCTTGGCGCTGGGGACTCCATGGCACACCACCTCGTTACGTGACGTGTTCATGGCATAGGCGAAACCATACTGGCCCTTGCTCGCCGGACGCGCCTTGAGTTCGCCGACGATGTAGTTATCCACAAGGTTGTTGACCTGCAGAGTGGACATGCCGAGCAGATCCAGCCGATCCAGATAGCCGAACACGGACGCCAGCAGCCTGCCGGACTCCGCCATCAGGGCGATCTGTTGCGGCGTCTTGATCATGACGCATCCGCCATCGGCTGCGGGGCGACCACGCCTGCTGCACGCATTTGCGCGGCCATCACTTCATTGAAACTCAGTGTCGGGTTCATCTCGCAGAGCATGCCGATGCGAATCCAGAAGCCCGCCTGGGCGTTGATCGAGCGGCCTGACACGCTGCTCGCCCTGCGAATCTGGTCGTGTAGCTCGTCATCGATGTTGACGATACCCATGAAAACTTCCTTATATATGCTTTGTATATGAAGCATATATAAATATGTGGCTGATTTCACTCACCGATCATCAGTGAACAAGGCGTGCTCACTTCATCCTTTACACTAGGAGCAGTATCCGCCGCCTTATGCAGGCGGTGGGGTCATCTGAGTCACGCTGGAACAGGAGAGAGGATGAAGCGCGAGGATGTGAAACGCAGAACGGCCGAGGGCGTGCTGTTCGATACCCAGATCATGGCCAACCCGGCCAATACCGCTGAATGGATCGTATTTTTCAAGAAAGACGCCGGGCGCAGCTTCTTTCTGGTAGACGAAGTCGAGCAGGTGGAAAGCTTTTCCAACTTGAACGAGTTGATGCCCGAGTTACGTGCGTTGGGCATCAAGCGGGTCGAGCTTCAGCTCTAGGTTCTGCGTCGTGCTCAGGCAAGGTCGCGCTGTCGGTTTCCGCTAAGCGCTGCACGCTCCACTGCCGCGATGAGGCGACTGCTGTGAAGTGCTTGGGTAAAACCAGGTGTATGAAAGGTCCCCGCGGTGATATCCCGTGCAAGGCTGGCATAAACCTCGCCGACGTTGATCGAGGCGCCGTTCCAGAACTCAGCTGCAGTCGGTCCGACACCCGAAGCCGTAGGTTCATCAGGCGCTGTAAACGGTACACTGGCTGACAGAACCAGGTTGCCTACCTGCACACCGGCGACATGACAGCCTTCCAGTCTGAGCGAGCCATGGGAGCCTCGTATGTGCATCACGAAGCGGGCGTCTTGCGCCGCGATGCCTGCCAGCACCTGTACGGAGAGCGAAGTGCCGAGTTTGGTCTTGGCAATTAGGTCGATGTGGTCGGGGATTTCACGGGTGGACGTCTCCCCGGTATCTATAAGCTCTACCTCGGGCCAGAGCAGTTCGGTGCGCGCATTGACCTCGGTGATATTACCTAGCACAGCCTCTACCACGTCGAGTACATGAGCCGTGGTGATGGTTAGGAAGCTGGCGCCGGATGCCGCTTTGTTGAAGTAGTCGTAGGCACTCGGGGACTGTGGCCCGAATCCGAAGGTGGTGGCTTGCACATGGGCGGACATTGGCCTGCCGATGCTGCCGGCGGCAATGATCTCGGCGGCGCGGCGTACGGAAGGATTCATCCGCCCCTGTAGGCCGATGGCGGTATGCAGTGACTGCGCCGCAGTGGCCATCTCCTCCGTTTCGGCCAAGGTCGAACCCAGTGGCGCTTCGCAGTAGACGGCTTTGTTCGCTTGCAGTGCGGCAAGCACCAGCTCGCGATGCGCTGGCACCTTGACCGCTACGGTAACGATGTCGATGGTCTTGTCCTGGATCAGTTCGTATGGGTTCGCATACCAGTGCTTGGCGCCGAATACATCGGCTGCGGTTTGCGCGCTTGCTTCCCGGCGGGTGGCCACTGCCGCAAGAGTGAGGTTTGGTTGTGCCTGAATGGCAGGTATGTGCGATGCGCCTGCCCAGCTCGCCTGGGTATCGGCACCGATGATGCCTACGCGTAATGTTTTGCTCGTCATTTGCTCATTCCTGGGTGGTCGGTAGGAGGGTGACGAGACAGTACGCTTGGGATAGTTTTCTAAAAAGAGCACAATCAAGACATGACTGATAAGTAGAGATTTGCAATAAGTGAACCCCTCGCTACTGCCATCACTGGCCTGGTTTGTACGCATCGCGCACCACCGTAGCTTCACTCGTGCGGCGGAGGAAATGGGCGTTTCACGGGCGGCTCTATCGCAAAGCCTCAAAACGCTGGAGCGGCAACTGGGGGTTCGTTTGCTCTACCGCACGACCCGCGATATGTCTCTGACCGAGGCTGGTCAGCAGTTATTCGATACCTTGCAGCCGACGTTGAGCCAGATTGAGCGAACGGTGAGCAACCTGTCTGACAGCAGCTCGATACCCTCGGGGCTGGTTCGGATCAACACGTCGCGCTTGGCAGCTAAAGCGCTTGTGGAGCCGCATCTTGCCGAGTTCTACCAGCGGTACCCGAACGTCGGAATCGAATTGATCATGGACGATGCGCTGTCGAACATCATTGCTGACGGTTGTGATGTTGGCATCCGTGTCGGTAACAGCCTTGCTGAGCATGTGGTGGCCGTGCCGCTTTGTCCTGGTTTACCGATGCTGGTGGTCGGTGCTCCAGCCTACTTTGAACGGCACGGTGTGCCGATGGCTCCAGAAGATCTGAGTCGTCACCACTGCATCAACTATCGGTTCCAGGGCAGTGGTGCCCTTCGCGAGTGGGATTTCATCGAACCAGATAGTGGCCGGCACTTCACGCTGTCAATGAGCGGAAATTTCACCACCAATGACAATGAGAGCATGCTGCGCTCTGCCGTTCAGGGGCTTGGCTTGATCCAATACCCGGAGATAGCCGTTGCTGAGTTCTTGCTCGATGGACGCCTCGTACAGGTTCTAAACGATTGGACTTATCAGCACCAAGGGTTCTACCTGTATTCGCCCGCACGTGAACATATGCCGGCCAAGGTGCGGGCTCTGATCGATTTTCTGATCGAGAAGCGCGACTTGATGATGGCTCGGCAGACGGCGCCGGAGCGGCCACCCATCGCTCATTGAGAGAATCCCACGCTTCGCTGATCGGATCTGCATATTCAGGCGACTCTGCCCCGCTCTACCGTAATTGCAATGGTGTTCGGCCATGAACGTGGCTGAAACCTGAAATCGTCAATTACGCGGAGAAGATCCATGAGTCGTGAAGAAAGTAACGGTGTTAGCCGCCGTAAGATCCTGCTTGGCGCTTCGGCCGGAATGGCGGCCATGGCAGCATCCTCCATCGGGATGGCGGCGTCGGCAGGTGCTGCTCGGCAGGCGGCGGGTCAAACGCAAGATCTCCTAGGTAAGCGTGCTTTGGTCACGGGCGCTTCGCGAGGCATCGGTGCTGGTATTGCGCAGGAGCTCGCCAGCAGAGGCGCCGATGTAGCGATTACCTATCTCAACTCACCGGACCAGGCAGCTGCCGTGATTCGGGAGATACAGAGCAAGGGGCGGCGAGGTTTGGCGATCAAGGCTGACAGCGGGAGCGCGGCAGAGGTGAAGCGATCCGTCGAGGAGGCGGTCGAAGGCCTCGGCGGCCTGGATATTCTGGTCAACAACGTCGGTATTTCTCGCTCCGGGCCGCTGGCCGAAATGAGCCTGGTCGATATCGACGACGTACTGCACGTCAACGCTCGCTCTGCTGCTTTGGCCTCGCAGGCGGCCATTGCACATCTTGGCCAGGGTGGGCGAATCATCACTATCGGTTCCTGCCTGGCCGAACGGGTTCCTTATCCCAATCTGACGGTGTACTCGATGTCGAAGTCCGCGCTGTTGGCCTTCACTCGAGGCCTGGCTCGTGAACTCGGACCACGCGACATTACCGTCAACCTGGTACAGCCGGGGCCGATTGACACTGACCAGAACCCGGCCGACGGTGACTGGGCAGAACCCAATCGCCGCCTGACTTCACTCGGCCGTTATGGTGCGCCGGCGGATATCGGTGCTGCAGTTGCCTTCCTGGCCAGCCCGGGCGGCCATTTCATGACCGGGTCGGTGGTCACGGTCGATGCTGGTTTCAACGCCTGATGAATGAGGTGACCGCGATGAAATGGACGCAGAAGTTGAGTGTGTCAGGTGTGCTGGCTTTGACGGTCGCGTGGGCTGCTGCTGCCATGGCGTCAGGTGATCGCTATCCGAGTGAAAATGGCGAAATCGTCGTTGTTCCGATCAAGGAGTCGAGCTTTGTACTACAGGTGCCAGGCTTGGTTATCTATAACGACCCTGCTGGCGGCAAGCGTTTGTTCGAAGGGCAACCACCCGCCGATCTGGTACTGATCTGCCATGAACACGAGGACCATTTCGATATCGGCACTCTAGAAGTGGTGATGGGGGTAAATACCCGGCTGGTGGTCAATCCGGCCACTCTGCAATTGTTGCCAAATGAGCTCAAGGCCAGGGCCGTAGCGCTGGCCAATGGCGAATCGACGCGTATCGGGTCCGTCGAAATCGAGGCGATACCGGCATATCACTTGTCGCCGGCTTATACGAAGTACCACCCTCAGGGACGTGATAATGGCTATCTGTTGTCGGTCGATGGACGGCGTATCTACATATCCGGCGATGCCGACGCGATTCCAGAAATGCGTGCGCTGCAGGCCATCGACATCGCCTTCCTGTCTATTTCACGTTGGACTCTGACTGCTGAGCAGGGCGCATCAGCGGTGGCGTCATTCAAGCCGACAGTCGTCTATCCCTACCACTACCAGAGTCGCCGCGAGCGAGATGATTTCGCCAGTCGTGTACAGGCTGGCGGAGGATCGAGCAGGGTCGTGCTCAGGGACTGGTAGGTTTAAATCAGGATGCGTTCGGGGCAAGCTGAAGTTCCTGGCGCAGGTTGGCAACGTCCTCTCGCGGCGGTAGGCCATAGAGCTTGCGGTAATCACGATTGAACTGCGACAGGCTCTCGTAGCCCACCTCATAGGCGACCTGGCCGATGCCCTCCGCTTCCAACAAGCGGCGTCGCGCCAGGTGCAGTCGTGCCTGCTTCTGGAACTGCAGCGGCGAAACGGTGGTGATGTTCTTGAAGTGACGGTGGAAGCTCGCAACGCTCATGTTGACCTGCTGAGCCAGTTCGGCGATAAGCAGCGGTTCGGCGTAGTTATCGCGTATCCACTTCGTCGCGCGAGCGATGCGAGCGATGTTGCCTTCCGGTCGCGATAGCTGGCGCAGCAGGTTGGAGAACGGGCCTTGCAGTAGCCGCCAGGTGATTTCTCGGGTGATCAGTGGTGCCAGGACGGGAATGTCCTGTGGGTGATCGAGCAGTTCGAGCATACGTACCAACGGCTCGGTAAGATTGAGGTCGAATGGCCTGACCTCGAACGGCGTGATGTTGGGCGTGGCTGGCGGTGCAGGCTGATCGCCGAGCAGGTCGTAGATGATGCTGTAGTCGAGTGCCAGGCTCACGGAAAGGTAGGGACGTTCGCTACTGGCCTCGACAATGTGCGATGAAACCGGCAGATCGACCCCTGCAACCAGCGAGTTGCCCGCGTTGTAACGCACCACCTGATCGCCGATCAACGCTTGCTTGGTGCCCTGTACCACGACGCTGTAGACGGGATGCTGAACCGTCGCCAAAGGTTCGCTGGGGCTAATGAAGCGCGCCACCATAAGTCCTTCGATTGGTGTGTAGAGGCCATGGCGCAGAGCCTGCCGCTCCACCAGTGGTCCCAAGTGAGACAGCAGATCACGTTCTACGGACATTGTTCTCTCCCCGATGGCCGATGTGGTTGCATCCTCGGACTTTACCGGCTCAGTGCCCAGGCGTAGCAGTGGCTCGGTGGCAATCAATGTAAATGGATATATCAGTGTTGGGTTTGAGGGTCTCCCGCTCAAATGGCCAGGGCCCAGAGTGGGTTACCGAAAGTCGGCAGTGGGTTGTTAACAAATGGCGTGGATCATCCTGTGGATATCCTCGTGATACCTGGCTGAAGGCTTCTAATTGCGGGCATTGCAGCTAGCTGTACAAAAACTGAGCCTCGAGAAATGGCTATCCACAATAGTCTTGGATAACTTCCATAGTTTCTTGTTGATAAGTCATAGGAAACCAATGATTACGGGGCTTCCGCGCATTTGTGCAGTTTATCGCCAAGTCAGTCGCGACCGGGACGGTAGAGATGCCGATGTGTGGCGTCGTACAGCGCCGACTCGGCGAAGGCGCCTGGATCGAGCACACGACCTACCAGGATCAACGCCGTGCGGCGGAAATCCTTGCCCGCGACCTTGGCTTCGATGTCGGCCAGGGTACCCAATACCCAGTCCTGGTCCGGCCAGCTCGCTCTGTGGATAACCGCGATGGGGCAGTCGGCGCCGTAGTGCGGCAGCAATTCGGCCACGATCGCCGGTAGCTGGCGTACGCCGAGATGGATGGCCATGGTCGCGCGGTGTCTGGCCAGGTCATGCAACTGCTCACCCTCGGGCATCGGCGAGGTAGTGCCGTAGCGAGTGAGGACCAGCGTCTGGGCGATGCCGGGCAAGGTCAGTTCGGATTCCAGCAACGCCGCGCAGGCCGCGGTGGCAGTGACCCCGGGAATGATCTCGAAGGGGATGCCGAGCGCCCGCAGCTCGCGAATCTGCTCGCCGATGGCGCCATACAGTGAAGGGTCCCCGGAATGCACGCGGGCGACGTCCTGGCCGCGTGCATGGGCCTCATGCAGCAGCGCGATGATTTCACCCAGGTGCAGCTCGGCGGTGTTGACCACCTGCTCGGCACTGTGACCCTGCAACACCGCCTCGGGCACCAGCGAGCCTGCGTAGAGAATCACCGGGCAGGAACGGATCAGGCGTTGGCCCTTGACGGTGATCAGTTCAGGATCCCCGGGGCCGGCGCCGATGAAGTAGACGGTCATGCTGGTTCTCTATCGAATGTGGCCAGCGCACAGGTGGCGCTGGCGTTGCGGTTTTTCTCGCCGAGCAGGCTGGCTGAAGTTCCCATGCGCGCCGCCAGCGCGAGGGCGCAAGGCTCGGCTACGGAGGGGCTGCCTGTTACGGCTTCGGTGAATGCATTGCCGGCTGTCATGGCTTGATAGGTGCTTAGTTGCTCGGGCGAGAAAAAAACCAGCTCCAGACCCAGTCCTTCAGCCAGACCTAGCAGACCGGCTTCGCCGTGCTTATGGTCAATACTGGCCAATCCCGCGAGGTTATCCACACTCAGCCCATATTGCGCCAGGCTGTGAGTCAGTAGGTCGAGTAGTTCGTCCTGTGTACAACCACGTCGACAGCCCAGGCCGGCAACCACCCAGGGGGCAGCGAGGGGATCGAGGTGGCTGGCGGTCATGAGCGGCATTCGTGTCGGAGGGTGACGTAGCTCATCATGGCACCTGCCAGCGGTCAACCGCGATTGACCGGCCGCCGCGGCCTGCGTAGCCTTCTCGCTTTCGAGGTTCTTCCCGGCTAGCCGCCGGGGAGCTAAGAGGGAACAGGGTCGATGCCCTGGCTGCCCCCGCAACTGTAAACGGTCTTAAACCCTTCAATACACCACTGCTCTATAGCGGGAAGGTGAAGGGATGCGCGTAGCGCAAGCCGTGAGCCAGGAGACCTGCCTCGATAGACCAGCCACTTGCTCGGACGGGGTGATCCGACGCGGCCAGCACGCCCTCGCGTGCCCGCCTGCGCGTACCCGTCCGCCGAACTTAATGACGCCACGGGGCCCTCCATGAAAACCCTCGCCAAA